>NZ_JANNML010000130.1:0-28920 GCF_031397825.1 Nocardioides sp. | reverse complement strand
CCCGCGGCCGGCCCCGGGCCCCCCCCCCCCCGGGGGTCTGCCGGCGGGGCGGTGTCTTTCCCCCCCCCCCCCCCCCCCCCCCCCCCGACTCGGCACTCAGCCGGTGACGTCCTCAGGGGTGGCCTCGTGCCCGGAGCGGCCCTGGGTGCGGCGCAGCTGCTTCATCTCGGCCTCGAAGAGGTGGCGGCGCCCCTCGACGAGCTCGTCGAGGGCGCGCTGCTGGAGACCCTTGGCCGCGGCGTAGTAGCCGTCGTCGTAGGACTCCACCATCTGGAACGACCACATCCCCGGCAGCGGGTTGCGACCCAGCACGTCGGCGTCGAGAGCGTCGGCGAGGTCTGCGTGCCCGGCGTCACGGATCATCGCGGTCGCCTCCTCCAGCGTCGTCTCGGCGCTGCCGCAGAGCCGGTGGAACGCGTAGAGGTGCCCGCGGGCGTCCTCGACGTGGTCGAGCGCGGCGGAGAGCTTGCCGAGGGCCTCGACGGTGGCGTCGTCGACCCCGTCGGGGCGGCGGTGCTCGGGGCTGGGCTGGCCGTGGTCGGCGTGGTCCTGCGTCTGGTCGGTCATCGCACCAGCGTCGCAGTCACGGCGGACCGGCGGCACGCCCGAAGGGGGGAGGCCGGGCTGCACCATCGCGCCGACTCGGCGGTCGGGAGGGCTCAGAGGTCGGTGACGACCACGTCGAGTTGGGTGCCCTGGGGGGTGGGGTCGCCGACCTCGACGGTCCAGCCGAGGTCGCGGACGACGTCGGCGAGGGCGGCGGGGGTGCGGGGGTCGCGGCCGTCCTCGAGGAGCGCGCGGACGATGCGGCCCTTGGTGGCCTTGTTGAAGTGGCTGACGACCTTGCGCGTGCCGTCGACCTCGTGGAGCACGCGGACGGTGGCCACCCGCCTCGCGAGGTCGACGGGCGGGCGCCAGAACGCGGCGTACATCCCCGAGCGGAGGTCGACGAGCAGGCCCTTGCCGAGGGCGTCGGTCACGGCCGGGCCGAGCGCGTCGCGCCAGAGCGCGGCCACGCCGCCGAGGTCGGGGAGGGAGGCGTCGCCTGAGAGCCGGTAGGCCGGGATCCGGTCGCCCGGCCGGACCAGGCCGAAGAGGCTGCTGATCACGGCGACGCGCGACGTGGCGCGCCGTCTGGCGGCCGAGGACAGCGTCGCGAAGTCGAGGGCGTCGTAGACGACGCCGCTGTAGACCTGGTCGGCCCGCGCCGTCGGCGCCTCGCGGACGGCGGCGTTGAGGGCGACCAGCTCGAGCTGCGTCTTGGGTACGCCGAGGGTCGAGGCGGCCACGTCGGGGTCGGCCTCGCAGAGGGTCACCAGGGCGTCGAGGACGCGCTCGCGGGCCGGGGTGAGCACCGGGCTGCCGAGCGCGGCGAGGTCGAGCGGCTTGCCACGTCGCGCAGCGGTCTTGCCCTCGCTGGGCGGGAGCAGGATCAGCACGCAGCAAGCCTAGTGAGGGCACCCTCGTCTAGGGTCACAGGCATGCCGAGCAACCGCGTCGTCCACATCACGGGAGCCGACGACGGTGCCGTCGCGGCGCTGCTGCGCGAGGGGATCGGCCGGATCCGCGCCGAGCTCGACGTGACCGCGGACTTCCCGCCCGAGGTCGAGGCCGCCGCGGCGGCCGCCGCCGCGAGCCCGCGGATGCCGGACCTGGACCGCACCGACCTCGCCTTCGTGACCATCGACCCCGAGGGCGCGATGGACCTCGACCAGGCGCTGCACATCGAGCGCGACGGTGACGGCTACGTCGTGCACTACGCGATCGCCGACCTGGGGGCGTTCGTCACCGCCGGCGACCCGGTCGACCTCGAGTCGCACCGACGGGGCGAGACGCTCTACGGCGGCGACAGCAAGGTGCCGCTGCACCCCAAGGTCATCTCGGAGGACGCCGGCTCGCTCGTGGCCGGCGAGGTCCGGCCCGCGCTGCTGTGGACGATCCTCGTCGACGACACCGGTGAGGGCACCGACATCACCGTCGCGCGGGCCCGCGTGCGATCCACCGCCAAGCTGACCTACGAGCAGGCGCAGCAGATGATCGACGATGGCAGCGCGAGCGAGGTCCTCGTGCTGCTGAAGGAGATCGGCGAGCTCCGGCTGTCGCGCGACGCCGCCCGCGGCGGCGTGTCGCTGCCGCTGCCCGAGCAGGAGATCGACATCCAGGGCGACCGCTGGACGCTGGAGTTCCGCAGCCTGCTGCCGGTCGAGCTCTGGAACGCGCAGATCTCGCTGCTCACCGGCTTCGGGGCTGCCTCGCTCATGGTCTACGGCCGTGTCGGGCTGCTGCGGACGCTCCCACCGCCGGACCCGCGCGACGTGGAGCGCCTGCACCGCACGGCCCGGGCGCTGCACATCGACTGGCCGGCCGAGCAGCTCTACCCCGACTTCATCCGGTCGCTGGACGCCACCGACCCTGCGCACGCGGCGATGATCGTGGCCTCGGCCCGGCTGCTGCGCGGAAGCGGCTACGTCGCCTTCGACGGCGAGGTGCCGGCCGAGCCGATGCACGCCGCGCTCGCCTCCGAGTACGCCCACGTCACCGCACCGCTGCGTCGGCTCGCGGACCGCTATGCCGCCGAGGTGTGCGTCGCGCTCTGCTCCGGTGATCCCGTGCCCGACTGGGTGCTCGCGGCGCTGCCGGCCCTGCCGAAGGAGATGCAGCAGTCGGGGCAGCGGGCCAAGGGCTACGAGCGCGCGGTCTTCGACCTGGTCGAGGCCGGCCTCCTGGCGTCGCGCGTCGGCGAGGACTTCGCCGGGGTGGTCGTCAGCCTGGACCGCAAGGACCCGTCCCGCGGGACCGTCATGCTCACCGGTCTGGGTGTCGAGGCCCGTGTCGTCGGGGACGGCGAGCTGCCGCTGGGGACCGACGTACGCGTCAGGCTGGAGAAGGCCGACCCGGCGACGCGCACCGTGGAGTTCCGGCTGCTGGCCGACGCCGGCTAGCAGCTGCCCCAGAGGCCGAGGTCCGCGGCGCGTGCCTTGCGGGCAGCAGCGCGATAGGCCGTCACCCGACGGAACGGGTGGCCGTCGTAGACGTAGACGCGGGCATGACCCCGGCGCACCAGGCGCTGGTCGACGTCGACGCCGCCCTTCATGACATAGCGCAGCAGCCGGCCGTAGCGGTCTCGCAGGTCCTGGGTCGGGTCCGACACCAGCGTGACCCGCGTGCGGCGGGGGAGCAGGTGCTTGGTCGTGCGCGACGCGGCCCGACCCCCGCACTCGACGCCACCGAAGACCTCGGGGGTGTCGATGCCGAGCAGGCGCACCGTGACCTCGCGTCCGTTGCGGGTCAGCCGCGCAACGACCGTGTCACCGTCGAGGACCCGCACGATGCGGGCCCGTTGGCGCTTCGCGGGGGGCTTCGTCGTGCCGGAGCCGCTCTGGGCCGTCGAGCACGGGCAGGGGTTGGACTCGCAGGCCACCCCGTCGCCGTCGGAGTCGAGACGGTCCGGATCGCGTCGCGGCCCGCCCTTGTCGAGGAAGTAGTCCTGGGCCGCGGCCTGGGTGGCGAAGTCGCCGCAGTCCTGGTCGGCGGCGTACGACGGTGACGCGACGCTGCTCAGGGTCGCGCACCCGAGGGCGAGCACGAGCAGCAGGCGGGCGAGGTGTCCTCGCACGGTTCCCTCCCCGGGACGTGATGGTGTCCCCGGAGGGTAGGTGCGGCCAGGGCCCTGCGCAGCCGAACGGCGCACCAGGGGCGAGCTAGGAGTCGGCCACGAACGCCACGATGGCCGAGTCCGGTGCCGACCAGGCCGTGCGGAACGACGGGTGGAGCGGGAGTGCCTCGACCTCCGCGAGCGGGACCCAGCGGTGGCCGTCGCTCTCGGAGTGGTCGTGCAGGTCGAGCGGCCGGGTGGGCACGGCGAGGACCGTCTCGTAGGTCCAGCCGCCGCAGCTGGCCGTCGACGAGCCGCGCACGTGGACCGCGTGCGCCGCGAGCCCCAGCTCCTCGCTCGCCTCGCGCAGCGCCGCCTGCACCCCGGACTCGCCGTGCTCGCGCGCCCCACCGGGGATGGACCACGTGCCGCCGCGGTGGACCCAGCGGGCGCGCAGCTGCAGCAGGACGCGCCCTTCCTCGGCCAGGAGCAGCCCCGCCGCCCCGCGCCGGCCCCAGTGCGCGTGGCCGTGGTCGCAGGTCGCCCAGGTCATGGCCCCAGCGTAATGAGGCCCCCCTCAGGCGGAATCGGACTGCGGCAGCGACCTGACGACGCGTGTGGGGTCGCCGACGGCGACGACGTCGGCGGGCAGGTGCTTCGTGACGACCGAGCCGGCGCCGATCTGGACGAGGTCTTCGATGGCGTAGCGGTCTCCGGCCAGCAGGCGCTCGTGCATCGAGCGCTCGTCACGGGTGCAGGACATGGCCTCACCCTACGAAGGTGGCTGCCGCGCCGGCAGCCGCAGCAGGAAGCAGGCGCCCACCGTCCCGGTCACGAGCTCGACGTCCCCTCCGTGCCGTCGGGCCAGGGTGCGGGCGATCGCGAGGCCGAGACCCGTCCCTCGCGAGGCCCGCGAGCGCGCTGCGTCACCGCGGAAGAAGCGCTCGAAGACCAGGTCGGCCTGCTCCTCCGGCACGCCGGGACCGTCGTCCTGCACCCGGACGACCGCCTCCGGCCCGGTGACGACGACGTGGACGTCGAGGCGGACGTGGACCCGGGACGTCGCGTGCCCGACGGCGTTCTCCACCAGGTTCCGCACGATGCGCGCGAGCTGGCCCGGGTCACCGACGACCTGCACGAACGGCTCGGTCATGACGTCCACCACCACGCCGTCGCGGTGCACGAGACGACGCACCTCCTGCGAGACGATCTCGTCGAGGGCGACGAGCCTGCCCGTGTCGGCGAGAGGCGACTCCCCGACTGCCAGGAGCAACAGGTCCCGGACCAGGTCCTCCATCCGGTCGGTGTCCTCGAGCAGGTCCGCCACGAGGCCCGCCCAGTCGGTGCCGTCGGGGTGCGCGCTGGCCACCTCGAGCTGAGCACGGAGGGCGGTGATCGGGCTCTGCAGCTCGTGGGACGCATCCGCGACGAAGGCTCGTTGCTGCACCTGCGCGCGCTCGAGGCGGGCGATGAGGCCGTTCATCGTCTCGACGAGCCGTCCGACCTCGTCGTCCGGACCCGGCTCGAGCCTGCGTGCGAGGTCGTCCTCGTGGATCGCGTCCACGTCCTGGCGGATCCGGTCGACGCGGGCAAGGGAGCGTCCCACGACGTGCCAGGTGCCGAGCCCGAGCAGGACCAGCATGAGCGGGACACCGACGTAGAGCGTCGTGCGCAACGTCGCGGTGGCCTCCGCGACGGACTCCAGGCTGGTCCCGACCAGCACGGTGACGACCCCGTCGTCCGTCTCGACCGCCTGCCGCCAGGTCCGGTAGCGCTCGGTCTCGTCGTCGTCGGGGGCGCGGAAGGTGACGACCCGGAGGTCCTCGGGACCTCGTGCCGGGGTGTCGACAGCGACCCGGGGCAGGTTCGAGGAGCCCGCCAGGACCGTGCCGTCGGTGCTGACGACCTGCACGAGCCCGTCGTCGGTGACGGGCTCGAGGGTGGGGGCCAGCCGGTCGCGGCGCACGGCGACCACCAGCTCGGCAACCCGGGTGCGCGCCGCGTCGTCTCCCGAGGTGGTGAGCTGCGCGCCTAGGACCTCGACCAGCGCGACCGCTGCCGTGACGAGGACCAGTGACGAGACGATGAGGGACAGCGCGGTGATCCGCGCCCTGACGGTGACCACGTCAGCCGGCGGGATCGAGGCGGTAGCCCACGCCCCGCACCGTGAGGATGCTGGATCGGCCGAACGGCTCGTCGATCCGTCTGCGGAGCTGCCGGACATGGACCTCGATGACGTTGAGGTCGCCGTCGTAGGCGAAGTCGAAGAGCCGGTCCTTGATCTCCGTCTTCGAGAGCACCTCGCCGGGCTGCCGCATGAGGCACTCCAGCAGCGCGAACTGGCGCGGGGTCAGGTCCACGCTCGACGTGCCGCGCCAGACCTCGTGCGAGGCGGGGTCGAGGCGGAGGTCGCCGGCCTCGAGCACGACGGGGCGCTCCTGACGACCACGCCGCAGGAGCGCCCTGATGCGCGCGAGGAGGACCTGGTAGGCGAAGGGCTTCGCGAGGAAGTCGTCCGCGCCCGCATCCAGGGCGGCCACCTCCGGCTCGGTGCCGACCCGCGCGGTGAGCATGAGGATCGGGGTCCAGTCGCGGTCCTGACGCAGGCGACGGCAGATGCTCTCCCCATTCTCGCCCGGCAGCATGGAGTCCAGCACCACCAGGTCGTAGGCACCTTCCGTGGCCAGCCAGAGTCCCTCGGACCCGTCGTGGGCGACGTCGACGACATAGCCCTCGGCCTCGAGCCCGCGCTTGACCGCCGCGGCGACGTGCTGGTCGTCCTCGACCATCAGGATGCGCACGTGCTCAGGCTCCCATGCGCAGGGTGCTCCCGGAAGGTGACGGCCTGGCTCAGCCCTCGCCGTCCTCGTCGCCGTCGGGCTCCTCGGAGTCGCCCTCGATCACGACGACCTGGTAGGCCTCGTCGAGCCGCACGTCCACCGTCGAGCCGTCAGGTCGTGTCACCTCGACCTCCCAGGTGGCGCCGTTCTCGGAGTCGCGCTCGACCTCGTTGGCGGTCCCTCCGCCCGTCGCATCGAGGGCGGCGTCGGTGGCGTCCTGCTTCTGCTGCTCGGTGTAGGTGCGGCTGCCGGTCTCGTCGTCGCCCTGTGTGGCGACCGCGCTGCCAGCGCCTGCGGCGACCGCCACGGCGATGACTCCAGCGATGGCGAGGTTTCGCTTCCTGAGCTTCATGTCCGGTTCTCCTTCGGTCGTGGTGCGGGGTGGTGTCATCACCGTCCCACCCGCAACCTGAAGGAACGCTGACGTCCGGGACCTGCCCCGCTTCCGGCCGCCAGCATCACTCATCGTGGGGATGACGGCCCCGAGCCACCCGCTTACGTTGAGCCGACGACGACGAGGACGGGTGCAACACGTGAGACAGCAGCGACGACGAGGTGTGGCCCGGGGCTCGACGGCTCTCGGGGTCGTGTGTGTTCTCGGGACGGTGGCGACCGGTCTGGCGCCCTGGGCCGCTGCGCCCGCGTCGGCCGCCGTGCCGACGACGACGGCGACGTTGGTGCGCACGGTCGCCACCTCGGCCCTGTCGCCCGCCCTGCCGGACCCTGCCGGGATCGTCTACCTGCCCGGTCGTGACAGCTTCCTGATCTCCGACTCCGAGGTCGACGAGACCCCGGTCTTCGAGGGCGCCAACGTGCTCGAGACGACCCGCAGCGGAGCGGTGCTCGACCGTGGGCTGACCACGGCCTACACCAAGGAGGCGGCGGGGATCGGCCACGACCCGACCAGCGGCCACGCCTTCGTCTCCGACGACGACCAGTTCCGCGTCCACGAGATCGACCCGGGGGCCGACGGCCGCTACGGCACGGCCGACGACACGCGCACGTGGTTCAGCACGGCGGCCTTCGGCAGCACCGACCCGGAGGACGTCACCTACTTCCCGCCGACCGGCGAGCTCTTCGTGCTCGACGGCGCCGACCACGACGTGCACCGGGTCGACCCCGGTCCCAACGGTCGCTTCGACGGCGTGGCCCCGACCGGCGACGACACCGCGACCGAGCTGGACGTCGAGGTCTACGGCGCCGAGGACCCCGAGGGGATCGGTTACCACCCCGGGCGCGGCACGCTCGTGGTCGTCGACAGCACGTCCGAGGCGGTCTACGAGCTCAACCGCCAGCTGATGCTGGTCTCCCGCGTCGACATCGCGGTGACCGGCCAGGTCTTCGCAGCCGGCATCACCGTCGCGCCGGCCACCGACGACCCGGGACGCTACGACCTCTACGTCGTCGACCGGGGGGTCGACAACGACACCGACCCCGACGAGAACGACGGACGCCTCTTCGAGCTGCGCGTCGACCTTCCGCCGATCGTCAACCTCGCGCCGGTCGTCGACGCCGGACGCGACGCCCCCGTCGTGGTCGGGGAGCCGCTGGACCTGCAGGCGACGGTGCGCGACGACGGTCGCCCCGGTCCGACCACGACGCTCACGTGGACGAACGCCTCCGGGCCCGGCAGCATCACCTTCGCCGACGCCACGTCGAGCCGCACGACCGCGAGGTTCTCCGCCGCCGGCACCTACGTCGTACGCGCGACGTCCTCGGACGGTGCCCTGACCGGCGCCGACGAGCTGATCGTCACCGTGGTCGCGGCGGGAGCGCCGCTGCCGCTCGACACCCCGGTCGCCAAGGCCTTCGACGACGTGGAGCAGCGTCCGACCGGCTACGCCGACTGGCTCGGGTCGAGCCTCAACATCCCGCGGGCCGGCACGATGTCGCAGACGATCGGCATCCGCTTCGACGAGCTGGCCGTGCCCGTCGGTGCCACGATCACCGAGGCATGGATCCAGTTCCGTGCGAGCGGCTCCAACAGCGACGCCGCGTCGATCCAGGTCACCGGCGTCGCCGAGGACGACACCCCCACCTTCACGACCTCGGGCACGACCGTCTCCTCCCGCCCCCGCACGCAGGCCACCGCGACGTGGGCGCCACCGGCGTGGAAGAGTGGGCAGACGACGTCGGCGCAGCGCACGACCGACCTGCGCGCCATCGTCCAGGAGGTCGTACGACGACCTGGCTGGCGGGCGGGCAACGCCCTGGCCTTCGTCATGACGGGCACCGGCGAGCGCCGGGCCTCCTCGCACGACGGCGTGGCCGCGCCGGTGCTCCACCTCGCCTACACGACCGCGACGACCGAGCCTCCACCCACCAGCACGCCGATCGCCTTCCGTGGCCTCGCGCGCACGATGACCAACGCGACCTCAGCCTCGGTCACGACCCCGGCGTCCGTGCGCGCCGGCGATGCGATGCTGCTCTTCGCCACGGTGAACGACACCGCGACCACGATCACGCCGCCCCCGGGCTGGACCCAGCGGAGCAACGTCGTGGCCGGCTCCCAGCGCACGCTGCTGTGGCAGCGCGTCGCGACGTCCACCGACGCAGGCCGGAGCGTGACGGTGGGCCTGAGCAGCTATGTCAAGGTGGGGCTCCACCTCGCTGCCTACGGCGCGACCTCGACCAGCGATCCCGTCCTGACGGTGAGCAGCGCCTCGGAGACCGTCGGGTCGACGTCGCACACGACCCCGACCGTCAGCGTGGCCGGAGAGGGGCAGTGGGTGGTGTCCTACTGGGCCGACAAGTCCTCGGCGACGACCGACTGGCGCCCGCCGGGCGGGGTGGTCGTCCGTGACGAGCTGGTCGGCACCGGGGGAGGGCACGTCGGGGTGCTCCTCGCCGACAGTGGTGGCCCGGTCTCCCCGGGCACCCGCGGCGGGCTGACCGCCATGACCGACGCCACCAGCCGTGCCGCCACGATCAGCGTGGTGCTGCGGGCCGGTTGAGCCGGCCAGCATCTCGATCGGCCAGCTGGCGGAGGCGCTGGTGCGGCTGCGCGAGTCACGGCCGGACATCGCCGCGGGTAGGTTCGTCTCTGTGAAGCCCGTCCGTCTCGCGATCGTCAACGACTACGAGGTCGTCGTCCGGGGTCTGGCATCGGTGCTGGCCCCGTTCAGCGAGCGCATCACCGTCGTGGAGATCGACAGTCGGCTCCCCGTGGTGAGCGACGTGGACGTCGTGCTCTACGACACCTTCGGCCAGGTCCAGGGCGACGCGGTCCGGCTCGACGACCTCACGGTCGACACCGAGGCGCGCGTGGCCGTGTTCACCTGGAACCTGCAGCCGGACCTGATCCGCGAGGCGCTGGCGCAGGGGGTGTCCGGCTACCTCTCGAAGGGCCTGGGCGCCGAGCAGCTGGTCGAGTGCATCGAGGCCATCCACGCAGGAGAAGTCGTGGCGCCGTCCTCGCAGCCGAGCGCGGACGGGGACACGCAGCTGGTGATGGCCTGGCCGGGGCTCGAGCACGACCTGAGTGCCCGTGAGGCGGAGGTGGTGGCGCTGATCACCCAAGGCCTGTCGAACCAGGAGATCGCCGACAGCTGCTACCTCAGCATCAACTCGGTCAAGACCTACATCCGCACCGCCTACCGCAAGATGCAGGTGTCGAGCCGCTCGCAGGCGGTCCTCTGGGGTCTGGCGCACGGGTTCGATCCGGACCGCGAGCGCGTGATCCGACCCCATGGCGACTGAGACGGCGTCCTCTGGGCGGTCCACACGGCCTGACCGCGTCGACCCACGGTGCGACCCGTATGAGGCGAGAGCTTGCGGGTACCGGAGCCTCGGACCCATCGAGGAGAGCACACATGTCAGACCCGTCCCCGACCACCCCGACCACCCCGACCAGCCGCACGACCGGCGACACCGCTGACCGAGGGGCCACGTCACCGACCCGACAGGCGCCCGACACGCCCGACCCGCTGCGTGGCTCGCGCACCAGCGGACTCTGGGTTGGCGTCGTCGCGCTGGCCGTGGTGCTGATCCTGCTCATCGTCTTCGTCGCGCAGAACACCCAGGACGTGACCGTGTCCTACTTCGGCTGGGAGGGCCAGGCGCCGCTGGCCGTCGCCCTGCTGGTGGCCGCGACTGCCGGGCTGGTGCTGGCCGCGATCGCCGCGACGCTGCGGATGTGGCAGGTGCGCCGACGTGTGCACCGGGGGCGCTCGACCAGTCGCGCAGGTCGCTAGTCGACCTGCCGCACTGCCCGGAGCGGGGAGAGCGCGGCGACCGCGAAGGCGAGCCCGAAGACCACGGCGACACCGACCAGCGTCGCGCTCCCTCCGAGGAACATCACCGATGTGCCGCCCAGGACGGCGCCGAGGGCCGCGATCGACCGGTTGACCGACCGCCGGGTCGCGTTGACCCGGCCCAGCAGTCCGTCCGGGGTGATGAGCTGCCAGAGGCCCATGTCGCTGGCGTTCTCCAGCCCTCCGGCGAGGCCGTGCACGCCCAGCGCCAGTGTCAGGAGGGTGACGCCGGCGGTGGGGGGCACGGTCGGCGCCAGTGCGACCAGCAGCCAGGCCAGCGGGTAGGGCGCTCGGGCCCCGATGATCGCCGGGCCGGCGCCGATGCGTCGCCCCAGCGCCGGAGCGAGGCTCGCGCCGACCAGGCCCGTGATGCCGGCGACGGCGACCAGCAGCCCGAAGACAAACGCGGACAGCGCCATCTCGCGCAGCGCGACGAGGGACAGCGCGGTGAAGCCGGCGGCGTTGGCGAGGAACCACACGTGCGTCGAGGCGGCGAGGGGCGCCAGGGTCGGGTGGCGGTAGGTCCACCGCAGGCCCTCGCCGATCTCGCGGCCCAGGTGACGTGCGGCCGACGCGTCGGTCGGCGGCTCCTCGACGCGCAGCCCAGCGTTGAGCACCGCGTCCACGAGATAGCTGACCGCGTCGACCGCGATGGCCGCGGGTGCGCCCAACAGCCCGACGAGGCCGCCGCCGATGGCGGGCCCCAGAGTCTGGGCGGCGGCGTCGCTCTGGTCGAGGCGCGCGTTGGCGACGACCAGGCGCTCGCGCGGCACGAGCCGGGGCAGCAGGGACTGGGTCGCGGCGAAGGCGAACACCGAGAAGGACCCGAAGAGCAGCAGCAGCACGACCAGGGCCCACACCTCGAGGGCGCCGAGCGCGGACAGGACCGGGATCGCCCCCAGGGTGACCGCCCGGCCGAGGCTGCTCCACACCAGGATCCGCTGTCGCCGCCACCGGTCGGCGTAGACCCCGGCGAGCAGGCCCAGCACCGCGTAGGGCACGAACTGGGCGGCGTTGACCACCCCCACCTCGAACGCCGAGGCCTCGAGCGTCGTCACGACCAGGACGGGCATGGCCACCGTGGTGACGGCCGTGCCGAAGGAGCTCAGGGTCGCGGCCGCCCAGAAGCGGCCGAACGACGGTCCGCCGTGTGAAGGTGACGCGTCCGACATCGGCGACCTTCCTGGCGTTTCCGGGCACCTTCATCACACCACGCGGTGCGCATCACCAGGTGGCCAGGACCCGGCGCCGACGGGTTGGCGTGAAGGCCGTGACGACACCCAGCGTGAGCGGCTGTTGTCCAGGACAGAGAGACCGTCTGTGACGTGTGCCCATGTGACTGGACACGACGGGAATCTTGAGGACTGTGTGGGGGCCGCCTGACTGACGTTGGGACTGCCGCGTAGGGATCCAGGCCTTGCGTCGCACCCATGACTGATACGCCGGGTCGTTGAATGACGCGAGGACCGACTCGGTGCCGTGCGGTGACGACGCCCAACGGGCGTTCCTGTCAACGACGCCGTTCGCCGTCATCGGATCCTGCGACAAGGACGGTCGGGCCGACGTCAGCCCCAAGGGTGATCCTGCCGGCTTCCTGCCGGCTTCCTGCCGGCTTCCTGCCGGCTTCCTGTCGGTGCTCGACGACCGCACCGTGGCCCTGCCCGACCGGCCAGGTAACCGTCGCACCGATACCTGTTCACAACCTGCTCGAACGACCGGCGGTCACTGTTCTGGCCATGAGTCCAGGAGACGACCGCGTGGTCGAGGTACGGGGTCGAGCTCGGTTGACCACAGACCCGGCGTTGCTGGCCACGATGGCAGTCCAGAACCAGGTCCCGAAGCACTTGTGATCGACGTGGATCACAGCTCCCTGCGGGTCAGCCATGCCGTGCAGAACGCCGCCCTGTGGAACCCGGCTACACACATCTCGGAGGGCGCCCTTCCACGCGCGGCCAAGATCTGGGCCGAGCATGTCAAGAGCAGTGACCGTCGGGGTCTCGCTGCCACAGCAGTGCGTACCGGCGTCAGCGAGGCTGCGGTGCGCGCAGGCATCGCCGTGGACTACCGCCAGAACCTCTACTGACTCAGTCACGGACAGACCTGCCCCCCATGGACCTCCAGGTGAGGCCCCGGTGCGGACGGGCTGGCCTGTAGGCCGGGTTCTGTGACTGGCGAGCCAGCCGGCGACCATCCATCTACGACTGCCGTTGCCGACAGCCTCCAGCGATCTACCCGTGCACTCGGGCGAGCAGCCCTCGAGCGCGCACTGTCTGATCTTGCTCCAGGTGGGGTTTGCCGAGCCGATCCGGTCGCCCGGGCCGCTGGTGGTCTCTTACTCCACCGTTTCACCCTTGCCGACCGCTCCCGGAGGAGCGGCTGGCGGTCTGTTCTCTGTGGCACTGTCCCGCGGGTCACCCCGGGTGGGTGTTACCCACCACCTTGCTCTGTGGAGCCCGGACCTTCCTCGGGGACCAGATCACTCCGGTCCACGCGGTCGCCCGGCCAGCCCATCCGCACGCGACACCCTAGGGCATGGCCGCATCGGGTGCCGGAATCCGCGGCCCTTCCGTGGTGTTCTGGAGGACATGTTCGACGACGTGACGATCCAGGGGCCGCCGGTGCTCCAGCCGGCCCACCTGCGTCCCGAGTCCGCCTACCGCGTGGCGCACGACCTGCTCGTCGAGCGCGCCCCGCGCGAGGCCCTCGAGGTGCTCGAGCGTGCGCTGGAGCTGGAACCCGCCAACACCGGCCTCCGGGCGCTGCGGGCCTGGGCCCACCTGATGCGCGCCCAGCTCCAGAAGGCCGAGACCGAGCTGCGCTCGCTGGTCGAGGAGACCCCCGACGACGTCTGGGCACGCTTCGCGCTGGGTCGCGCCCTGGTGCGCCAGTCGCGGCTCCCGGACGCGCTGCCGCACCTGCGCATGGCGGCCGTCATGAGCGGCGACCCCGAGCACGAGGTCGAGGTGCTGCGCGTCGAGCGGATGCTCGCCGAGGCCGGTCACCTGTCGTGGGACCAGCTCACCTGACCGGACACCACGGGTACGACGGCGGGGCAGGCTGCCTCACGTCAGGCGGGTCAGCGTGACGTCGACGTGCATCCGCGAGGTCTTCGCCCCCGAGTAGATTCCGCTCAGCGGCTTGACGTCGCGGTAGTCGCGGCCGGTGGCCACGACGACGTAGCGGTCGCACGGGACGTGGTCGTTGGTCGGGTCGAAGGCGTGCCAGCCGTCGTCCCACCACTCGATCCACGCGTGCGACTCACCAGGCACGGTCTCGCCGACGGCGGGCTCGGCCTGCGGGTGGAAGTAGCCGGAGACGTAGCGCGCCGGGATGCCCATCGAGCGGAGCCCGCCGATGACCAGGTGCACCATGTCCTGGCAGACGCCGGCCCGTTGCTGCCACGCCAGGGCCGCGTGGCTCTGGACGTCGGTGGCGCCGGGGATGTACTCCACCTCGTCGTGCACCATCGCGCACAGGTCGCGCGCCGCGTCGCCGGGCAGCTCGTGGTCGGCCGCGACCTGCTTGGCGCGCTGGGCGAAGTCGGTCGGCGGGGCGACCATCTCGGGAAGCGTCAGGTACTCGGTCCAGCGGTCGGCGACCTCGCGCTCGGCCAGCGACTCCCACGTGGCCGACGGAGGAGCCGGGGCCGGGCGGTGCGTCTGCACGGTCGAGTTGACCGTGACCGTCATCGTCTCGTGCGGGTCGACGACCTCGAAGGCCGTGACCTGGGTGCCGAAGTAGTCGCGGTAGTCGTAGGTCCACGGCGCCGGCGAGACCTCCAGGCGGCTGTGCAGGACGATCTGCTCCGGCGTGGTCAGCGGGGTCAGGCGCGCCTGGTTGTAGGACGCGACCGCCTTGCCGTCGTACTCGAAGGTCGTGGTGTGGATGATCCTCAGCTGCATCAGACGACTCCCTGCCAGGTCAGTGCCTCGGCGCCGGCGAAGTAGCGCCGGGTGACCGCTTCGGTGGCGAGCGCGCACGCGCGCTGCAGCCGCTCCATCTCGTTGGGCAGGTCGTGCAGCACGTCGGAGAGGGAGCGGTACTCCAGCTCCGCACGCATCCGACCCAGCAGCCGCTGCGCCTCGTTCTGGAAGCCGGCGCGCTGACCGGCGGACTCGAGGTTGTCGAGGCACTGCTCGGCGCGGTTGAGCGAGAAGACGACCGAGCGCGGGAAGAGTCGGTCGAGCAGCAGGAACTCCGCGGCACCCCGCTCGGTCTCCATCCCGCGGTAGGTGCGCAGGAACGCCTCGTAGGCACCGCACGCGCGCAGCGTCGAGGTCCACGGCGCACCCTGCGACAACGACGCGGTGGCGATCAGGCGCGAGGTCATGTCGGCCCGCTCGACACAGCGACCGAGCATCAGGAAGTGCCAGCCCTCGTCACGCGTCATCGTGGCGTCGGCGGTGCCGTTGATCAGCGCCGCGCGCTCACGCACCCACTGGAAGACCCCGGGCGGCCGCTGCGCGTGGAAGTGACCGCTCGGGATCGCCCGGTAGGTCGTGTTGATGGCCTCCCACATCGGCACCGACAGCGTCTCGCGGGCGCGGCGCGCGCTCTCGCGGGAGGCGCCGAGCGCCGAGGCGATCGACACCGGCGACGAGGCGTCGTAGGCCAGCTGGTCGAGCACCATCGCGACGTTGACCGCGCTGGTCGGCTCGTCCTCGACGCCCATGATCGACAGCAGCCCGCGACAGGTCGCGTCCTCGTCGATGGTGGCGTCCTCGAGGATCAGCTGGGTCTGCACGTCGAGGATGCGCGCGGTGTCCTCCGCTCGTTCGACGTAGCGACCGATCCAGAACATGGACTCCGCGATCCGGCTCAGCACCTCGCTGCTCCCTGCTGCTGCTGCTCGGCCTGGTTCTGCAGGTCGGCGATGGCGGGTCCGGTGACCGACGGCGTCGACGGAGGGGGTACGGCGGGCCGTGGGGCCTCCGCCTCGCTCGCGGTGGGCGCGGGGCTCGCCGCAGCGGCCGCATGGCCTGCGAGCACCCAGGTGTCCTTGGAGCCACCGCCGCGCGAGGAGTTGACGATGAGCTCGCCCTCGGCGAGCGCGACCCGGGTCAACCCTCCCGGCAGCACCCACACGCGCGAGCCGTCGTTGACCGCGAAGGGGCGCAGGTCGACGTGGCGCGGGCCGAGCTGGCCGTCGACGAAGGTCGGCACCGTGGAGAGCTGCACGACGGGCTGGGCGATCCACGAGCGCGGGTCCTCCAGCACCTTGGTGCGCAGCTCGGCGAGCTCGGCGCGGGTGGCGGCGGGCCCGATGACGATCCCCTTGCCGCCGGAGCCGTCCACGGGCTTGCAGACCAGCTCGTCGAGGCGGTCGAGGACCTCCTCGCGGGCGTCGGTGTCGCCGAGGCGCCAGGTGTCGACGTTCTTGATCACCGGGTCCTCGGAGAGGTAGTAGCGGATCAGGTCGGGCAGGTAGGTGTAGACGAGCTTGTCGTCGGCGACGCCGTTGCCGACCGCATTGGCCAGGGTCACGTTGCCGGCGCGGGCGGCGTCGATCATGCCGGGGCAGCCGAGCATCGAGTCGGCGCGGAAGTGGACCGGGTCGAGGAACTCGTCGTCGACGCGGCGGTAGATCACGTGCACCGGCTCCAGGCCCTTGGTCGTGCGCATCATCACGCGACCGCGGCGGCACTCGAGGTCGCGGCCCTCGACGAGCTCGACGCCCATCGTGCGGGCCAGCAGCGCGTGCTCGAAGTAGGCGCCGTTGTAGACCCCGGGGGTCAGCACGACGACGGTGGGGTCGGTGACGCCGGCGGGCGCAGCGGCCCGGAGCGCGGCGAGCAGCCGCTGGGGGTAGGCCGCCACGGGTCGGATCCGGTGGGCAGCGATCGTCTCGGGCAGGGCTGCGGAGATCGCGCGGCGGTTGGTCATCACGTAGGACACGCCCGAGGGGACCCGCACGTTGTCCTCGAGCACGCGGAACTCGCCGTTGTCGTCGCGGATCAGGTCGATGCCAGACACGTGCACCCGCACGCCGTTGGGCGGACGGACCCCGGCGGCCTCGCGGTGGTAGTGGCTCGAGGTGGCGATGACCTCCCGGGGGATGACGCCGTCGTCGAAGACCTCGCCGGCGTCGTAGACGTCGGCGAGGAACATCTCCAGGCAGCGCACGCGCTGCTGGACGCCCTTCTCGATCGTCGACCAGGTGGCCATCTCGATGACCCGCGGCAGGATGTCGAGCGGGAAGGCCCGCTCCTCGCCGCCGATGTCGAAGGTGACGCCCTGGTCGAGGTAGCTCGCCTGCAGCGCCTCGACCCGGGCGACCAGGTCGGGGGTGGTCATGGTCTGCAGGGAGTCGCGCAGCCGGAGGTACGGCGGGCGCAGCGCGTCCCCGTCGAACATCTCGTCGTAGGCGACCCCGCCGGTCCCGTAGCCCTCGAACATCGCGTTCATGGACCGACCCTACAAACTTCCGTGTGTCGGACGTGTGTCGCCTGTCAGGGGAGCGTCAGGACCTCCGCGCCGGAGGCCGTGACGAGCAGCGTGTGCTCGAACTGCGCCGAGCGCCTCCCGTCCAGGGTGACGACCGTCCAGTCGTCGTCCCACATCTGCCATCGGTGGGTGCCGACGTTGAGCATCGGCTCGATGGTGAAGGTCATGCCGACCTCGATCAGGTCGTCGTGGTCGTCGGTGTCGTAGTGGGGGACGATGAGCCCGCTGTGGAAGGACGTGCCGATGCCGTGGCCGGTGAAGTCCTCCACGACGCCGTAGCCGTGACGCTTGGCGTAGGACTCGATGACGCGGCCGATCACGTTGACGCGGCGTCCCGGTCGCACCGCCTTGATCCCACGGTCCAGCGCCTCGCGCGTGTGCTCGACCAGCCGGCGACCCTCCTCGTCGACGTCACCGGCGAGGAACGTCGCGTTGGTGTCGCCGTGCACCCCGTCGAGGAAGGCGGTGACGTCGATGTTGACGATGTCGCCGTCCTCGACCCGGCGGCTGTCCGGGATGCCGTGGCAGATGACCTCGTTGACGCTGGAGCACAGCGACTTGGGGAAGCCGCGGTAGCCCAGCGTCGAGGGGTAGGCGCCGTGGTCGCAGAGGAACTCGTGACCGATCCGGTCCAGCTCGTCGGTCGTGACCCCGGGCTCGACGTGCGACCCCACCAGGTCGCGGGCGCGGGCCGCCAGGCGACCGGCCACCCTCATCCGCTCGATGGTGTCGGCGTCCTTGACCTCGGACCCGGTGAAGCGCGCCGGCGCCGGCCGGTCGACGTACTCCGGACGCGGGATGTGGGCCGGGACCGCGCGTCGCGGCGAGATCGTGCCGGGTCGCACGGCGGTCATGGGGCCGGAGGGAGAGGGAGTCACGGGGGAGAAGTGTAGTTTCGGCGCCATGAGCGACAGCGAGTTCTGGTACTGCATCAAGCACTCCCGGGTCGAGGGCCACGACGGCTGCCCCAACAAGGAGCGCCTCGGGCCCTACGCGACCGAGGCCGAGGCCTCTCGTGCGCTGGAGACGGCTGCCGAGCGCACCGAGGCCTGGGACAAGGAGTCCGACTCCGGCTGGGACGACGAGCAGCTCGAGGACTAGCCGATCGTGCTCAACCGTCGCCGCCGGGCGACCGCGCCCCGCGCCGTCGAGCCCTGGCCCTTCGTCGGGATGATCCTCATGGCCGCGGCGTTCTTCCTGTACGCCGCCAGCGGGCTGGTCGCCCCGTGGTGGGGCGTGCTGGTCCTCGTCCTGGTCTGGATCGCGCTCTTCGTGCTCTGCTGCGCGTGGTGGACGCCCCACCCCCGCAGGCTGGTGTGGGTCGCGCTGTTCGCGTTCGTGTTCTGGTTCGCCGCGCTCAACGCCGGCGGGGCGTTCCTCGGTTGGACCGCCTGACCACTCCCGGTGGTCGAGCCCGACGAGCGCGAGCGAGGAGTCGTCGAGACCAGCTGGACCCGCGCTTCCGCGGTGGTCAAACGTTTTGGCCAGCGCGGAGGGGGCTCTCGGTGGGCGAGCCCGCTCGGTCGTGGTGGAGCCAGACGAGCGCCAGCGAGCCGAGAGGCGGCCTGGAGGGAGTTCGTCGTGCGGCGGGGGTCTCGACGGGTGTTCGTCGCTGGCGCTCCTGACTGCTCGACGACCAGGGGGCAAGGGGTTTGCTGGTCGGGCCCGACGAGCGCCAGCAAGGAGTCGTCGAGACCAGCTGGACCCCGCGCTTCCGCGGTGGTCAAACGTTTGGCCAGCGCGGAGGGGGCTCTCGGTGGGCGAGCCCGCTCGGTCGTGGTGGAGCCAGACGAGCGCCAGCGAGCCGAGAGGCGGCCTGGAGGCACCTCGCCGTGCGGCGGGGGTCTCGACGTGTGTTCGTCGCTGGCGCTCCTGACTGCTCGACCAGGGGTCGCGAAGACCCCGGTCAGCTCGCGGGGCGCACCCGCAGCACGGCGCCACCGCCGGAGTCGGTGTCGGTGGTGACGAGCAGGTCGCCGTTGGGGGCGAGGGTGACCGAGCGAAGCCGGCCGAACCTCTCGAGGATCTTCGGGACGTCCTTGCGCACCAGCTTGCCGCGGGCGTCGAACGTCAGGAACAGCACGCGGGTCGCCTTGAGAGCGGCGACCGCGAGGGCGCCGTCGAGCGCACCCCACTTCGTGCCGTAGACGAAGGACGCTCCCGAGGTCGCGAGCGTGGGGTCTCCCGAGCGCCACGCGGCGCCGTACTGCTTGCCGGGCAGGGACTGGTCGGTCATCGGCACCGACTCGTCGTAGCCCGGCACGGGGTTCCAGCCGTAGTCGCCGCCATCCACGAGCCGGTTGACCTCGTCGTCGCGGTAGGAGCCGTGCTCGACCGACCACAGCGTGCCGTCGCGGCGCTGGGCGAGGCCCTGCACGTTGCGGTGGCCGTAGGTGTGGACGTAGCGCTGGCGCCGGTTGTCGGCGGAGATGTAGGGGTTGGCCGGCCAGGGGGCACCGGTGCGGCGGTCGAGCCGCAGCGTCTTGCCGCCCAGGGACGTCAGGTCGCGCGGGTTGGTGCCGACGGCCGCGTCGCCGGTCCCGACCACGAGAGCGCCGTTGCGCGCGATGAGCAGCCGGCAGCCGCCGTGCCGACCGGTCGTGGTCGGGAGCCCGCCGAGCAGCTTCTTGACCAGCGTCGCCCGGGTCAGCGCCTTGTTGAGCGTCCAGGCGTTGATGCGCACGTCGTGGCCGCCGCCGGCGAGGAAGCCGCCGGAGCAGGTGTAGAAGCGTCGGTTCTTGCTGAAGCCGGGGTCGACCTCGAGCGACATCAGCCCGGTCTCACCGGCGACCCACACCGAGTCGGACGGGAAGGCCACCCGTCGCTTGCCGCCCTTGCCCGCCACGAAGAGTCGGGCGGTGTCGCGCTCGGTGATGAGCAGCCGGCCCGCGCCGATGGGCTTGACGTCCCAGGGGTTGCTCAGGCCGGTGACCCGCTTGGTCACGACGAGCCTCGGCACCCCGGCGCGCGTCGGCTCCTGCGCGACGACCGCCGTCGGTGCCGCCGTCGCGGCAACGGGTCCGGACGACGAGGTCAGCGCACCCGCGGGGGCGGCTGCCGAGACGAGGGCCAGCAGGACTCCGAGCGTCAGCGATCGCATGCCCTCACGGTAACCCCATCGCCGTCCGGTCGTTGGGCCGTGAACACCCGCCCGTGCCCAGGAGGATCCCCGTGCCCCGCACCAGGTCTGCTCGTACGACGTCCATCGCCGCAGCTGCCGCGGCTCTCTGCCTGTCGGTCCCCACGGCGGCGGTGGCCCACGAGGGCGCCGGTGACGTCGCCACCAACGAGCGGTCCTTCCAGGTCGCGGCGAGTGGCACGGGGCAGCGGATGTCCCACGTGGCCAATCTTCAGTACGACCGCACGGGCGAGGCGCAGAACGGCTCCGACATCGAGTTCGTGCGCATCGCCGGACGCGACTACGCCCTGGCCGGCACGCTCGACAAGGGCATGCAGATCATCGACATCAGCCGGCCCACGCAGCCGAAACGGGTGGCGGTCTTCGACTGCAAGGTCAGCCAGGGCGACATCCAGGTCTGGACGAAGAAGAACCGGGTGCTCGCCAGCTACACCGCCGACGGCACGGTCGGCGCCGAGGGCGCCCGGTCGCGCTGCGGTCGCGACCTGAAGCTGGCGGCCGACGACGCCGGCACGGTCATCGTCGACATCACCCAGCCCTCCCAGCCGCAGTCGGTGAGCTTCCTGCCGGTGCCGCGCGGGTCGCACAACATGACGATCCACCCGAGCGGCGACTACCTCTACAACTCCAACTCCGACCTGATCACCAGCACCCGGCCGGCAGTGACGATCTACGACATCCGCCGCCCGAGCCTGCCCAAGAAGGTGCAGGACTTCCGGATCCCCTTCGTGCCCGCGTCGCTGGGCTCGGAGTCGCACGACATCACCTTCAACGCCGCCGGCACCCGCGCCTACGTCGCGGCGCTGTCGCAGACCCTGATCCTGGACACCAGCAACCCGGCCCGGCCGCGCCAGATCGGTCAGATCATCGACCCGGCGATCAACGTGGTCCACCAGTCCGACCCGATCACGTTCAAGCGCGCGGACGGCAGCACCCGCACGCTGCTGGTCATCACCGACGAGCGCGCCGGCGCAGCGGCCAGCACCGAGTGCCCCGGCGGTGGGCTCCACGTCTACGACATCACCGGTGCCAAGGTCCGCAACCCCGTCAAGGTCGGCGCATGGTTCATCCCGGTCGTCCAGCCGCAGGACGGCGCCACCTGCACCTCCCACGTGCTCCGGATGTATCCGCGGCAGAAGATGATGACGATCGCGTGGTACAGCCAGGGCGTCCGGGTCCTCGACATCAGCGGCCTCGCCACCGCCCAGGGCTCACCCGCCACCATCGCCCTGGGGCAGGGGATCGGCATGCGCGAGGTCGGCCACTACACGTTCCCCGACTCCGACACCTGGTCGTTCAAGACCAACAGGATCAACCGCGACGGCTCGTTCTACGGCTACGGCAACGACCTCGTCCGTGGCTTCGACGTCTACCGCTTCCGGGCTCTGCCCGGCCGCACGGTCCCGCCCCTGGCGCCGCGCGACCTCGCCCCGGCCCGCACCGCGTCCAGCGCGGCGCTGCTGGCGCCCGCGGCGGCCGTGGTCCCGGCGTTCGCCCTGGCGCTGCTGCTGCACCGCCGGTCGCGACGCCGGGTCACGGCTGACTGAGGCTCAGAACGTGTGCTCGGGGCCGGGGAACGTCCCGGCCTTCACGTCCGCGTCGTAGTCCTTCGCGGCCTGCAGCAGGGTCGCGTGCAGGTCGGCGTACTGCTTGACGAACCTGGCCATGCGGCCCGTGCGCAGCCCGAAGGCGTCCTGCCAGACCAGCACCTGGCCGTCGCAGCCGGCGCCCGCGCCGATGCCGATCGTGGGGATGACCAGCTGCTGGGTGACCTGGGCGGCGACATCGCCGGGCACCATCTCCATGACGACGGCGAAGGCGCCGGCCCCCTGGATCGCCTTGGCGTCGCGCAGCACGCGCTCGGCCGTCTCGCCGCGGCCCTGGACGCGGTAGCCGCCCAGCGTGTGCTCGGACTGCGGGGTGAAGCCGATGTGGGCCATCACCGGGATGCCGCCCTGGGTGAGCTTCTCGATCTGGGGGGCCATCTCGACCCCGCCCTCGAGCTTGACGGCGTGGGCGCCGCCCTCCTTCATGAACCGCACGGCGGTCAGGTAGGCCTGCTCGGGGGAGGCCTGGTAGCTGCCGAACGGCAGGTCGCCCACCACCAGCGCGCGGCGGGTGGAGCGGCTGACGGCGCGGGTGAGGGGGATCAGCTCGTCGACCGTGACGGGCAGCGAGGTCTCGTTGCCGTAGACGTTGTTGCTGGCGGAGTCCCCGACGAGCAGCACCTCGATGCCGGCCTCGTCAAAGGTCTGCGCGGCGTACTGCTCGTAGGCGGTGAGCATCGAGAAGCGCTCCCCGCGATCCTTCATCTCCCGCAGGTGGTGCGTGCGGACCCGCTTGACCGGGGCGGCGGGTGCCGGCGCGGACGTGGCCGCTGGGCCGGTGCCGTAGGGCGCGGTCTCTTCTGACGTGCTCATCATCGAGCTCCCATCGACGTGCATCTCGCGGCTCCCTGGTGGAGTCCACGGACTGCTCATCAGGCTAGCCCCGCACCTGGTTGCCGCGCGCTGTGGTGCCGGTCACTGCCGGCGGGTCGGCTCTCGCCAGTCGGGCCGCTCGAGCTCCTCGAGGAGACCCTCCACCGCCTCGAGGTCGTCGGCGCCGCCGGTGTGGGGCTGCTGGAACCACACGGCGTACTGCTGGACCTCGTCGAGGCGCCACTCGAGGTCGAACATCTCGGCCATCGGCCCGCCCGCGTCCAGGACCCTGAGGTCACGCTCGGCGGGCGCGAGCCGGAGCGACTCCCAGTCCACGAGGAGGGTGCCGCGCTCGGTGAGGAGCTGGTTGTGGACGTCGGGCTCGCCATGGGTGGGTACGCCGGGCCGTGAGGCCGCCTCCGCGGCGAGCCGGTGGTAGCGGGTCGCCCAGGTGTCGATCGCGGGCAGGTGGGCGCGCAGGGCCGTGTGCGCCCGTGCGGAGAAGGGGCCGCCGTCCCAGGTCGTCCGCAGACGTCCATCGAGGTCGTCGGCGAGGTCGGGCCCGACCAGCGGCTGCCAGCGGGGCATGCCCTCGGGCGGTGGGGTCGCGTGGAGTCGGGCGAGCATCGTCGAGGTGACCTCGCGCTCGAGGCGCTCGGGGCGGTGTCCGTCGACCCAGGGCGCGGCGCTGAGCAGGCCCTCGGCGAAGGGCACCGTGAACGGTGTCAGCGAGGCGTGGACGAACTCCAGTCCCTCAGCAGCCAGCGTGGCGGCCGCACGGTAGGCAGCGGTCAGCGAGTCGGCGCTGTGCCTGTCTCCCAGGCTGTCCAGCGTGACGAAGAGCCGGCGCTCGCCGGCGACCGAGGCTGCCCAGTGGTGGGCGCCGAAGCCGACGGACAGGTGGGTGACGGTGTCCGTGTCGGGGAGCCAGGTGGCACGGACGGTGTCGAGCACGTCCTGGTCGCTGACGTGGGTCGGGGGCTCATGCACGGCTCATCCCGGCGCTGCGGGCACGTCGTCCCGCGGCGGTCACGACGGCGAGGCACAGCGCCACCACGCCGATGGTGAGGAGCAGTGCCCCCTCGTCGCCGGTGCCGGCGCCGCTGATGGCGCCCAGCGCGTAGGGGGCGCCGAAGCCGAGGTAGGTCAGGGCGTAGAACACCGCGACCGTCGCGCCGAGCTCGCCGTGGTCGGCGAGCCGCTCGGTCTCGCGCAGGCCGGAGACCAGGCAGCAGCCGTAGGCGGCGCCGAAGACGAGGCCTGCGACCAGGAGCAGCCAGCGCACGTCGGTCTGCAGCGCGAGGATGCCGATGGCGGTGGCGGCCATGGCGGCGACCAGCCCGACCTGCCCGGCGAGCAGAGGACGACGGTCGTCGAGGCGGCGGGCGGTGCCCTGGACCAGGACGCCCGTCAGGAGGGTGACCCCGGTCAGCACCCCGGCGAAGGCCAGGGCGCCGCTGGTCGACCCGCCGATCTCGGCGGGCAGGAAGGCGATCGAGATGGCCGCGGAGCCGAAGACCCACGGCGCGACGGGGGCGACCAGGAGGAGGAAGGGCCGCGTGCACGTGACGGCGGGGACGCGCAGCAGGGAGCGCGTGCCCCCGGTCGTGGGGCGCGGTCCGGGCACGGGCAGCAGCAGGACGAGCGCGACGACGCCCAGCACGACGTGGGGGAGGTAGGGCACCGTCAGTGGGTGGTCGGTGAGCTCCGCGACCAGCCCGGCCACGAGCGGGCCGACTCCGAAGCCGGCCGACAGCGCGATCGCCGCCCGCTTCGCGGCCGTGCCGGCGACCTCGTCGGACGACAGCTCGGAGACCCAGGCACTCGCGGCGCTGAACACCACTCCGGAGCAGACGCCCGCGAGGAGTCGCGCGACCGCGATCCCGGCGACCGACTCGTGCTCCACGATGAGCAGGACGGTCGCCAAGGGCGACAGCGCGACCAGCGGCAGGACCACCGCACGCCGTCCCCACCGGTCGGAGGCAGCCCCGCCGACGAGGAGTGCCGGGATCAGCCCCACGGCGTACACACCGAAGAGGAAGGCCCTCGTCTGCGTCGACATCCCGAGCTCGTCGCGATAGGCGATGAGCAGCGGGGAGAACTGGTTGGCGCCCCACCCGACCGAGAACATCGCGAGGGCCACCCGTTTCCACGCGGTCATGCGGCCCACCGTAGGTGGCACGGGTTGGTCAGACGCTGGCGCCCTCGGCGGCGGCCTCGAGGTCGGCCACCACGATCTTCTGCATGCCCAGCATCGCGGCCTGGGCTGCCTGGGCGCGCGCGGGATCCGGGTCGGAGAGCAGCTCCATGAGCCGGCGGGGCACGATCTGCCACGACAGGCCGAAGCGGTCCTTGAGCCAGCCGCACCGCGACGCGGTGCCGCCGTCGAGGAGCGAGTCCCAGTAGTGGTCGACCTCGGCCTGGTCGGCGCAGCTGATGCTGAAGCTGACGGCCTCGGTGAAGTGCGCGTGCGTCGGCCCGCCGTTGATGCCCTGGAACCTCAGGCCGTCGAGGTTGAACTCACCGGCGAGCGCGTCGCCGTTGGGCAGCCGGGCGAGGTGGCCGACCGAGGAGTTGGGGAAGATGCCGGTGTAGAACGAGGCCGCCTCCTCCAGGTTGTCGTCGAACCACAGGCAGGGGGTGATCGCGGGCATGGTGCCTCCTTCGTCGGGGGTGATGTCCGTGCAGACCGGTGCGGTGCCCCGGACTCATCGCCTCGTCGTCAGCTGACGCCGACGAGCGCGGCCGAGCGCTCCCACAGACCGTCGATGACGACCTGGTCGTGGGCCTGCTTGTTCTCGCGCCCGTCGGCGTGGAAGCGGCTGTAGTAGCGCCCGTTGACCTCCTGGACCGGCCCTCCCTCGGCGAGGGCGATGAGCGGCGCCGCACCGTCCGGGACGCTGATCGTGGCGAAGCGCTTGAGCGGCGAGCGGTAGAGGAGCCCGACGAGCCAGGAGTCGCGACCGAACGAGCTGCCGACCGGGCCGGGATGGACGGCGACCGACACGACGCCGTCGCCGGACCAGCGCTGGGTGATGCCGCGGGTGAAGACGATGTTCATCAGCTTGCCGGTGCCGTAGGCCGGGAACTCGATCGCGCGACGGTGCTCGTAGTCGAGGTCGTCGAGCACGATCTTGCCCATCAGGTTGCCGATGCTGGAGGTGTTGACGACCAGCGACGAGCCGGCGGCGGCGAGCTGCGGGCGCAGCAGGTTGGTCAGCAGGAACGGCGCCAGGTGGTTGACCTGGAAGTTGGGCTCATGGCCGTCGGCTGTCGTCCGCGAGGGGGAGAACGTGCCACCGGCGTTGTTCATCAGCACGTCGAGCTTCTCGACCCGCTCCCCGACCGACGCTGCGAGGCGTCGTACGTCGTCGAGGCGGGAGAAGTCCGCCACCAGCGGCTCGGTGCCGACCGCCTCGGCCACCGGCCTCAGCTTCTCCGCCGACCGGCCGGTGACGTGGACCGTGGCCCCCCTCGCCGCCAGCACGCGCGCCGTCTCCGCGCCGATCCCGTCGCTCGCACCGGTCACCAGGACCGTGCGGCCTGCCATCGTCTGGTCGCTCATGGGGCGAGCCTAGGGCGGGCCACCCACGGCTACGATGCGGCCGTGGCAGATCTCGGACCCCGGGACAGGGTCGTGACCGCGCGAGCGACCTGTCCGTGTTGCGGCCACCGCTCCCTCGACGCAGGTCCGGGCGCCTTCGAGGTGTGCCCGATCTGCTGGTGGGAGGACGACGGTTCGCCTGATGGTCCGCACGGCGTGGGCGGGCCCAACGGCTACAGCCTCGTCCACGGACAACGTCGCTACCTGGCCGAGCGGCGGGCCCACGATGACGTGCCGCCCGACGTCCGCGCACGCCCCGCGCGTGCGGACGAACCACGTGACAGCGCCTGGGTGCCGCATCCCGACAGCCTGCGCGGTGATCTGGTGCTGGTGAGGGGTGTGCTCGACAGCGCTGCGCCGTGAGGCTCGGACAGGTGAGATCGTCCTAGAAGTACGTGGAGAAGTTTTCCAGGACCCTGTGGATACGAGGGTTCTCGGGGTCTGACGGGTCAAAGCCGACCGTAGGCCCGGAGGGCGCGCAGAGCCCGGAGGGTCTCGATCCCGCGCCACTCCACGCCGGAGGCGCTCCCCGGTGGGTCCCAGGTGATCGGCCAGCCACCGTCTGGCTGTTGGTCACGGACCAGGCGGTCGAGGTGGCCCTGAATGGTTGCGTCGCCGAACTGTTGCCTCCAGGGGCTGTCCGGCGACGGCGCCAGGTGGAGAGGGGTCAGCCCGTAGCCGGGATCCGTCGGATCCGCCCGGTACCAGGCGGCCTTGGACAGCCAGTCGCCCACGTGCGCGCCGACGGCCTGGGCCCGATCTCGGTCAGGCACATGTGCGAGGAAGACCATCACTTCGATCAGGGCGTGCGCGTCTTCGTCGAAGCCGGACTCGAGCCGTGCCCAGGTCCAGTCGGTGGCCCGGTCGAGCCACTGGTGGGTGATGCCCAGCTGGTGCAGGCGCCCGGCCAGGCCGGCGGTCGGGTTCAATCCGGGCGTGTAGGTCCAGTCCGACCAGTGCTCGGCCCGGGGGTAGCGCTCCATGACCGGGAAGGCACAGGGCACCGCTCCGTCGGACGCGGCCACCGAGGCCAACCAGTCACAAGCTCCCCTGACGAGCTCGTCCGCGACCGGATGGCCTGATCCTGCCGCGGTGTCGCCCCCGGTGGCGACCAGAAGGATCCCGAGAGCGCACTCGACGTCGATGGGCAGGCTTGCCGGGCAGCGCTTGTCGGGCTCAAGGCCATGACCGAAGCCGCCGTCGGGGTTGCGGTAGGCCCGGACAGCGTCGATCACGCCGGAGGCGTCGGCTCCGTCGAACAGGAAAGTGGCGAGGCGGCGCTCGATGAGCCGTCCCTCGCGGTCGAGAAACGCGCGGGCTGCAGCGAAGGCCTCTTCGGTCACGGGCGGCAGTGTGGCACGAGCAACCCGGCGCACCGGTCCGTCAAGACGCTGCGCAGCAACGCGGATTCTCGGTGCGCGCTCATCAGCATGAATGCGCACCATCAGCGGCCATGAGAGTGCGCTCCACCGACCACACCCAACCTTCTCGTCGCTGAAGATCGCTGCCGCTCACCGATAGCGTTGCCACTCGTGACCAGTGACGACCTTGCCGTCCCAGACCTCACGGTCGACGGCGATGGGCGAGAGAACACGTTCTTCCGACGAAGGCCCTCCTCCGAAACCCTGGCCTGGGTTGCGGCTTCCATGGGCGAAGGCAGTCGCATCGTCGGCCATCGTCGATTGACCGGTGGCGTCAACTCTGCTGTCCATCGCTTGTCAGTGAACCGACATGGCACTCGCACCTTTGTGGTGTTGCGGCAGTACCCGGCGGGAAGCGTCGCCCTTCGGACAGCGATGGAGGAGGAGATTGCCAACCTCACGGTGGTGGCTGGCAGCGGACTGCCGGTCCCGACGATTCTGGCGACGGACGTGGCCGGGGCAGCTACCGGCGCTGTGCCATCGCTGCTGATGACACGTCTGCCTGGTCATGTTCACCTCACCCCGACAGAGCATCAGCCATGGATCGAGAGGATCGCCGACTTCGCCGCCCAAGTGCATGCCGTTGACCTTCCGGCCCCCCCGTTTCGACCGTGGACCGACTCCTGGATCACACCGCTCGGACAGTTCCAGGCACCGGCCGGCGCGCGAAACCCGGCGGTCTGGCAAGCCGCCTTCGATGCCATGGAGTCAGCACCACCCGAGGATCACGCCGTCTTCCTGCACTGCGACTACCTACCCGTCAACCTGCTGTGGTCGCGCGACAAGATCACCGGACTCACCGACTGGAACGGCATCCACCAAGGGTCTCGCGCCATCGATGTCGGACAATGCCGTCGGTACCTGGCCTCGCTCTACTCGCCCAGTTGGGCAGAGGAGCTCCGCTCACGTTACGAGTCGACCGTGGGTGTACCGCTCCACCCATGGTGGGATCTGTACGCCCTGCTCCACCATGGCGACAACGCACCAGAGTCGATCTCGCGCCAGGTTGCCGGTCGCCGCCCCATCGACGTGACGGGCATGACAGCTCGCGTCGAGGTCGTCGTAGAACAAGCGCTCCAGCGCCTCGGTTAGGGAGGCACGGTGGTGCCGACGCTCATCGGCCAAGTCGGATGGCTTCTGCCGACCTCACGGTGCTCGCCCGTCACGGGTGGCACTCCGGGCCAATCTGTGAGCAGCGCCCAGA
>NZ_JANNML010000048.1:0-26159 GCF_031397825.1 Nocardioides sp. | reverse complement strand
GTCTGGGAGGCCGGGCTGTTCGAGGAGCACGACTTCCACGACTTCAAGATCTCGGTCAAGCACAACGACCCGGTCGTCATGGTCCGCGCCTACGAGCTGCTCGCCGAGGCCGGCGACTGGCCGCTCCACCTCGGCGTCACCGAGGCCGGCCCCGCCTTCCAGGGCACGATCAAGTCGGCCACCGCCTTCGGAGCGTTGCTCAGCAAGGGCATCGGCGACACCATCCGTGTCTCTCTCTCGGCCCCGCCGGTCGAGGAGGTCAAGGTCGGCATCCAGATCCTGCAGTCGCTCAACCTGCGCCCGCGCAAGCTCGAGATCGTCTCCTGCCCCAGCTGCGGTCGCGCCCAGGTCGACGTCTACACCCTCGCCGAGCAGGTCACGGCAGGTCTCGAGGGCCTCGAGGTACCGCTGCGCGTGGCCGTCATGGGCTGCGTCGTCAACGGTCCCGGCGAGGCGCGCGAGGCCGACCTCGGCGTCGCCTCCGGCAACGGCAAGGGCCAGATCTTCGTCAAGGGCGAGGTGATCAAGACCGTGCCCGAGTCGCAGATCGTGGAGACGCTCATCGAGGAGGCCATGCGCATCGCGGAGGGCATGGAGGCCGTCGAGGGCGGCGGCGCCCAGGTCACCGTCAGCTGACCCGCCGTCCGCACGGGGCCGGCGGGAGGGTGAGATGACGGCGACACCTGAGCAGAGCGTGCTGCGGGACCCGGCGTTCTTCCGCTACCTCGTGGCGCGCACGTTGTCGGGCGCCGGCAGCATCATCACGCTGATCGTGCTGCCGATCCTGGTCTACCGGATCAGCGGGTCGGCATCGCTCACCGCGCTGGTGGCTGCCTGCGAGGCGGCGCCCTACTTCGTCTTCGGGCTCGTCGCCGGTGCGCTCACCGACCGGTGGAACCGCAGGACCGTCATGGTCACCGCCGATGTGCTCGGCGCTGGCCTGGTGCTGACGCTGCCGCTCGCGCACTGGCTCGCTGAGGTGACGGTGCCGCACGTCCTCGTCGTGGCGTTCCTCGGCCCGACGCTCGGGGTCTTCTTCGACGGAGCAGTCTTCGGGGCGATCCCGACCCTGGTGGGACGCGCGAGGATCGCGGAGGCCAACTCGATCGCGTGGGGCGCTCAGAGCCTCAACGAGATCCTGCTGCCGTCTGCCGTCGGCCTCTCCCTGGTGCTGCTGGCCCCTGCCGACCTGCTGCTGCTCGACGCGCTGACCTTCGCCGCATCGGCTGCGCTGGTCGCGTCTATCACGGGGCCGATGCACGACGCGACCCGTGAGCACCCGCCGCTCACGACCACGGTGCTGCTGACGGACATCCGCGAGGGGCTCGCGTTCCTCGTCAGCCACCCCGGTGTCCGCACGATGACGATCGTGGGGACGCTCCAGTGCCTGGCCGGAGGTGGGTTCGTGGCGCTGATGGTGGTGTGGATCGACCGCAGCCTCGACGTCGGCACCGAGGGCCTCCGCTTCGGTCTGGTCTACGGCGCCTGGGCGGTCGGCGGGCTCATCGCCGCGAGCGCCCTCCCGCGGCTGCTGCGGCGCAGCTCCCCCGAGCGGATCGCCCTGGTGGCCCTGCCGTTCAGCGCGGCCGCGGGGCTCGTCGTACCCCTCGTGCCGGTGTGGTGGGCGGCGGCGCTGGCGCTCGCCGTCTGGTCGGTGGCCTACACGGTGATCGTCATCAACTCCGTGTCCTACCGCCAGGTCGTCACGCCGGAGCCCCTGCTCGGTCGGGTCAACACCGCCGGACGGATGCTGTCATGGGGGCTGGGGTGGACCGGGGGAGCAGTCCTGGCCGGCGTGCTGGTGGGCGCGCTCGGCACCGTCGCGACGATGGAGGTCCTGGCGTCCTTCGGAGTCGTCGCGGTGCTGGTGGCCTGGACCTCGCCCCTGCGACGCGCCGTCCTCGCCCCAGCCGACGAGCAGCCGGGTGACCGGTCCACCACCGCCGCCGTCGACCCGTAGAGTCTCCGCGTGCAGACCACGCGCCAGGGCGTCCGTGCCCTGGGGACCTCCGACCTCGACGCCTTCGTGGCGCTCGCGCAGCAGGACCCGGTGGTCAACGTCTTCGCCCTCTACCGCGCACGGACGACGAGCCTCGAGCCTCGCTGGCTGGGGGGCGAGGTGTGGGGCCGCTTCCTCGACGGGGACCTCGTGGCCGCCTGCCACGTCGGGGCCAACCTGGTGCCGATCCAGGCCTCCGCGGACGACGCGCGCGCCTTCGCCGAGCGGGCGATGTCGCGCAGCCGCACCGTGTCGACGATCGTCGGTCCGCACGACGCCGTGCAGGTCCTGTGGAACTCCCTCTCGCAGAGCTGGGGGCAGCCCCGGGAGATCCGTTGGCTCCAGCCCCACCTGGTGATCGACGGTCCGCCGTTGGTGCAGCCGGACCACCTCGTGCGTCGGACGACCCGGCAGGACATGGCAGCGCTCTACCCCGCGTGCGTGGCCATGTACACCGAGGAGGTCGGGGTCTCGCCGGAGCTGGGCGGCAACTCCGACCTCTACCGCGCTCGCGTCACCCAGCTCACCAGCAGGGGCTGGTCCTTCGCCCGCTTCGAGGGTGGGCGCGTCATCTTCAAGGCCGAGGTCGCCTGTGCGACGAGCCAGGCGGCCCAGATCCAGGGGGTGTGGGTCCCGCCGGACCGCCGCGGTGAGGGGCTGGCGATCGCCGGCATGGCTGCGGTGGTCGACTACGTGCAGGCCGAGATCGCGCCGCACGTCTCGCTCTACGTCAACGAGTGGAACCAGGCGGCCCGCCGCGCCTACAAGGCGGTCGGCTTCCGCGAGACCGCGCGCTTCTCCACCGTGATGTTCTGAGCGGTGCGCCCTGCGGCGCCCTAGGATCACCGCCGTGACCATCTCCTCGAGCACCAAGGTCCTGGCCGGCATCTTCGCCGTCAGCGGCACCATCCACCTCGCCAAGCCCGACGTCTACGAGCAGATCATGCCGAGCTGGGTGCCGCGGCACCGCGAGGTCATCCTCGGCAGCGGCGTCGCCGAGATCGGTCTGGCCGCGGGACTCCTGGCACCGCAGACGCGCGAGCTGGCCGGCTGGGCCAGCATCGCGCTGCTGCTCGGGGTCTATCCCGCCAACGTCAAGATGGCCATGGACTCGACGAAGACGCGCAACCCCGGCTTCAAGGTCGCCGCCTTCGGTCGCCTGCCGCTGCAGTGGCCGATGCTCAAGGCGGCGTACGCCGCGACCAGGGGCGCCTGAGCAGCAACTGGTTCGCGGTGGCCCAGCACGCGCCAGTAGCCTGACCCGCATGATGATGCGGATGTCGAGCCTGTTCGTGCGGACCCTGCGAGAGGACCCCGCGGACGCCGAGGTCCCGAGCCACCGCCTGCTGGTGCGCGCGGGCTACATCCGCCGCGCCGCCCCCGGCATCTACACCTGGCTGCCGCTGGGCCTGCGGGTGCTGCGCAGGATCGAGGCCATCATCCGCGAGGAGATGGACGGCATCGGCGCCCAGGAGCTGTCGTTCCCCGCGCTGCTGCCCAAGGAGCCCTACGAGGCGACCGGTCGCTGGACCGACTACGGCGACGGGATCTTCCGCCTCCAGGACCGCAAGGGCAACGACTACCTCCTGGGGCCCACGCACGAGGAGATGTTCACCCTCGTGGTGAAGGACCTCTACAACTCCTACAAGGACCTGCCGCTCTCGATCTACCAGATCCAGACCAAGTACCGCGACGAGGCGCGCCCCCGTGCCGGACTGCTGCGCGGCCGCGAGTTCGTCATGAAGGACTCCTACTCCTTCGACGTCGACGACGCGGGTCTCGACGAGAGCTACCAGAAGCACCGCGACGCCTACATCCGGATCTTCGACCGCCTCGGCTTCGAGTACGTCATCGTCAAGGCGACCGCCGGCGCGATGGGTGGATCGAAGTCCGAGGAGTTCCTCGCCCGGGCCGCCGTCGGCGAGGACACCTACGTCCGCTGCACGAGCTGCGACTACGCCGCCAACGTCGAGGCCGTCCAGGTGCGCGCTCCTGCGCCCGTGGCCCACGACGACGCGCCGGCCGCCCACGCCGAGCAGACGCCCGACACCCCCACCATCGACTCGCTGGTCGCCCACCTCAACGAGGCGTTCCCCCGCGACGACCGTCCCTGGGCCGCCGGCGACACGCTCAAGAACGTCCTCGTGGTGCTCAAGCACCCCGACGGCACCCGCGAGCCGCTGGCCATCGGCCTGCCCGGTGACCGTGAGGTCGACCAGAAGCGTCTGGAGGGACAGCTGGAGCCGATCGAGGTCGAGGCCATGGACGAGACGGAGCTGAAGAAGCACCCCGCCCTCGTCAAGGGCTACATCGGTCCCGGCGCGCTCGGGGAGAAGAGCGCCTCCGAGATCCGCTACCTCGTCGACCCCCGCGTCGTCGAGGGCACCCGCTGGGTCACAGGCGCCGACGTCGCCGGCAGCCACGTGCTGGACCTCGTCGCCGGGCGCGACTTCACGCCCGACGGCACGATCGAGGCGGCCGACGTACGCGATGGCGACGCCTGCCCCAGCTGCGAGGAGGGCACCCTCGAGTCGGCCCGCGGCATCGAGATGGGCCACATCTTCCAGCTCGGCCGCAAGTACGCCGACGCCCTGGACCTGCGGGTGCTCGACGAGAACGGCAAGCTCGTCACGGTCACCATGGGCTCCTACGGCATCGGTCCCTCGCGAGCCGTCGCGGCGATCGCCGAGGGCACGCTCGACGAGTCCGGCCTGTGCTGGCCGCGCAACGTCGCCCCCGCCGACGTCCACGTCATCGCGGCCGGCAAGGCACCCGAGATCTTCGCGGCCGCCGAGAAGATCGCCTCCGACCTCGACGCCGCCGGTGTGCAGGTGCTCTACGACGACCGCGCCGGCAAGGTCAGCCCCGGTGTGAAGTTCAAGGACGCCGAGCTCATCGGTGTCCCGACGATCGTCGTCGTGGGTCGCGACCTCGCCGAGACCGGCACGGTCGAGCTGAAGGACCGCCGCAGCGGCGAGAAGGAGAACGTCGCCGCCGACACCGTCGTCGACCACCTGATCTCGCTGGTCCGCAGCTGACCGGTCAGACCAGGCGGTGCAGCGGGGTCGGCCCGCGCCGTCCGGCCGGCTCGATGAGCTCCATCAGCCTCAGGCAGTAGGCGACCCGCTGCGCCAGCACGGTGGGCGCACCGACGAGGGCGCCGAGCTCCGCGGTCGAGAACGGCTCGGTCGGCAGCTCCGTGCCCAGCAGCGCCAGTGCGTCGGCCGGTTGCCGCAGCTCGTGGCGACCCACGACCTCGGCGAGGTGGCGCACCCCTGGGTCGCGGGTCCGCCGACCCGACCGGCTTCGGGACGGCGCGGGCGCGCGCACGTGGTCCTCGCGGCACAGCAGCACCTCGACCACCAGGTGGGGGTGGCCGATCAGCGACGGGAACGCGACGAGCCTGTCGAAGACCTCCAGCACCCCGGCCTTCTTGGGGGAGCGGCGCTCGGACAGGACCACGCCGTCACCGTCGACGCGCACGATGCGCCGCACGGCGGGGACGGGGTGCACGATCCGCATCCGGTGCTCGTCGAGCAGTCCGTCGAGCTTGGGGCCGAGCGGCCCGAAGCCACCGGTCTGGATCTCGACCAGCTCGCCGTCGGCGCGCACCAGGTCGACCACCCACCGACCGACCGGCACCTCGAACGCGTCGCCCGGCCGGGACAGCCACTGCTTCACCGCGGCATGGAGCGGGCCCTCCGCGAGCTCCCCGATCCCTGGCACGACGCTGAGCCTAGGGTGGTGCGATGGAGACCCCGTCACGCGAGCCGGTGCCGTTCGGTGCCTGGCCCTCGCCCCTCTCGGCCCGTCAGGTCCACACCGGCTCCACGCGGCGCTCCGGTGCCCGGGTCGACGGTGACACCCTGCTCTGGCTCGAGGCCCGCCCCGCCGACGACGGTCGCACCACCCTGGTCCGGCTGCGCGACGGCGTGACCGAGGACCTGTCGCTGCCGGGCCAGGACGTGCGCACGCGCTTTCACGAGTACGGCGGCGGCGAGGTCGGTGCCGCCGACGGCACGGCCGTCTACACGGTGTTCGGCGACCAGCGGGTGTGGAGCGTGGCTCCCGGTGAGGCGCCTCGGCCCATCACGCCCGACGTGGGAGGCGCGCTGCGCTTCTCCTGCTTCCGCGTCGACCCGGCCCGCCGCGCGGTCTTCTGCCTGCGCGAGGACCAGCGCGACCCCGCCGTCGAGCCCGTCACGTCGCTGGTCCGCCTGGACCTCGACGGCACCGACGACCCGGGCGCCGAGCTCGTGGCCGGTCGCGTCCGGCCCCTCGGCGCGCCCGAGGAGCTCGCCGCCGACGTGGACTCGCCGCCCGACTTCGTGGCCGACCACGTGCTCTCTCCCGACGGACGCCGCCTCGCGTGGCTCTCGTGGAACCACCCGCGGATGGCGTGGGACGGCACCTGGCTGTGGGTGGGAGAGCTGGACGTCGCCGGCGACCTGCACGACGTCCGGCTCGTCGCGGGCAGCGAGCAGGAGTCCCTCGAGCAGCCGCGCTGGCTCGACGACCAGCGGCTGACCTACCTCAGCGACGCCACCGGGTGGTCGCTGCACCGGGTGGTCGACGTGACGGACACTGCGCCGGAGCCCCACGCGCTGCACGACGTCGAGCTCGACCACGGTCAGCCGCGCTGGCGCCCCGACCAGTCGTCGTACGACGTGCTGGCCGACGGCCGCCTCGTCACCACCGTCACCTCGGCCGGGCGCCACCACCTGGCGGTGCTCGACCCTCGGACGGGCGAGTCCCGCGCGGTCGCGAGCCCGCTGACGTTCGTCGTCGACGTCCGGGTGCTCGGAGCGGACCACGTCGTCTGTCAGGCCTGCTTCGCCGACCGGCCTGTCGAGCTCGTCACGGTGGACCTGCGCGACGGCACGACGACCCCGGTCCGCGGTGTCGCCGGCGTGGCCGTCGATCCCGGGCTGGTGAGCCTGCCCGAGGCCGTCGACTGGACCAGCGACGACGGCTCCGTGGCGCACGGCTTCCTCTACCCGCCCGCCAACGCCGCGGTGTCAGCGCCGGACGGTGACCTGCCACCCCTGGTCGTGACCCTGCACGGGGGACCGACGTCGGCGGCGATCCCGGCCCACGCGTCCGACCGCGCCTTCTGGACCTCGCGCGGCTTCGCCGTGCTCGACGTCAACTACGCGGGCTCCACGGGCTACGGGCGCGCCTACCGCCGTCGGCTCGACGGTGCCTGGGGGATAGCGGACGTCGCCGATGCCGCGACCGGGGCTCGTCACCTCGCCGACTCCGGCCGCGTCGACGGCACCCGCATGGCGATCACCGGTGGCAGTGCCGGGGGCTTCACGGTGCTCCGGGCCCTGACGACCACGGACGTCTTCACCGCGGGCGCCAGCCACTTCGGGATCAGCGACCTGACCGCCCTGGTGCTCGACACGCACAAGCTCGAGTCGCGCTACCCGTGGGGGCTGGTGGCGCCGTGGCCGTCGGGGCGCGAGGTCTACGAGGCGCGCTCCCCGCTGCGCGACGTCGAGCGGCTCGCGGCACCGCTGATCCTGCTCCAGGGCACCGACGACCGGGTCGTCCCGCCCGTGCAGGCCGAGGCGATGGCCGCCGCCGTCCGCGAGCGGGGCCTGCCGGTCGCGCTGGTGATGTTCGAGGGGGAGGGGCACGGCTTCCGCCAGGTCGCCAACCGGGTGCGGGCGCTGGAGTCGGAGCTGTCGTTCTACGGCCAGGTCTGGGGCTTCGAGCCGGCCGGAGACCTCCCCGTCGTGGAGGTGGAGAACCTCCCGCCGACCGGGGACGAGGCTGGTGGGAGTGGCGGCACCGATGGCTAGCATGCGCGCATGACGATCGAGGCGGTCATCTTCGACTGGGGCGGCACGCTGACCCGCTGGCACGACATCGACTTCCACGCCGAGTCTTTGGCGCTGGCCCAGGCTGTCGTCGACCACGACGACACCGAGGCCGCCCGGGCCCGCCTTCACGCCGCCGGCGACATCATCTGGGGTCGCTCGCGCGACCACCAGCAGAGCTCCACCGTGGCCGACCTCTTCACCGAGGCGGGGCTCGCCCACGACCCGGAGCTGCTGCGGCACTACTACGAGTTCTGGGAGCCCCACACCTACACCGACCCCGCCGTCGGCCCGCTCTGGGAGGCGCTCCGGGCCGACGGGCTCAAGGTCGGTGTCCTGTCCAACACGATCTGGCCCCGGGCCTTCCACGAGCAGATCTTCGAGCGTGACGGCGTGCGCCACCTGATCGACGGCGACGTCTACTCCAGCGAGATCCCGTGGACCAAGCCGTCGCCGCTGGCGTTCCAGGCTGCGATGGACGCGGTCGGGGTGCGCGACCCGAGCCGCTGCGTCTACGTCGGGGACCGGCTCTTCGACGACATCTGGGGCGCCCACAACGCCGGTCTCGGGGCGATCCACGTCCCACACAGCGCGATCCCGACCTCACAGGTGGGGCACACCGAGGGGGAGCCCGACGCCGTGGCCCACGACCTCGCGGACATCCACGGGATCGTGTCCGGCTGGTGAGCGGGATTTCTGCAGGTTCGTGCAGCGCACGTTCTCGCAGCGCGAAGATCTAGCGCGGGGGGGCCTCGAGGCGCCAAGGTCGGCGGAGCCGTCGGCGCTCGGCCGGCTGCACGAACGAAACGGACGACCTCCATGCGCACACTCGGACTGCGTCTCCTGGCCCTGAGCACCCTCAGCGCCGCGACCCTCTCCCTCACCGCCGTCGGTGCCTCGGCCCTGACCCCCTCGCCCGACCGTGGCCCGATCTGCGTGGAGCCCGGCGCCGCTGCCGCCGCCAAGGGCGGTCGCGGGGCCGACCACCGCGACATCACCTCCGCCGAGCAGGAGCGGATCGCGGCGCGCACCAGGGCGCTGCTGGCGCGCAAGAGCACGCCCAACCCCTCCGCGGTCGCGGCCGCCGGGGTGACCGTGCCGGTCTACGTCCACGTCATGGCCGCCAAGAACGGCGCCGGTGACGTCACCGACGCGCAGATCGCCCAGCAGGTCCAGGTGCTCAACACCACCTTCGCGGGCGGCGAGTCGGCTACGGCCGCCGACACCGGGTTCACCTTCACCCTTGCCGGGACCGACCGCTTCTACAACGACACCTGGCACCGCGACGGCTCGAGCACCAAGTACCGCAAGGCCACCCGCAAGGGCGGCGCCAACGCCCTCAACATCTGGCTCGTCGACTTCAACTACCTGGGCATCGCGACGTTCCCCTGGGACTACGCCCGCAACCCGGGCATCGACGGCATCCGCGTGCAGTACTCCTCGCTGCCCGGCGGCACCGCCACCAACTACGACCTGGGTGAGACCGCCACCCACGAGGCCGGCCACTGGTTCGGGCTCTACCACACCTTCCAGGGCGGCTGCACGGCCACGAACGACGAGGTGAGCGACACCCCCGCCCAGGACAGCCCGACCAACGGGTGCCCCGAGGGACGCGACTCCTGCACGCTGCCGGGCCTCGACCCGATCCACAACTACATGGACTACTCCTACGACAGCTGCTACGACCAGTTCTCCGCCGGCCAGAGCACCCGCACGGCGCAGATGTGGGCGGCCTACCGGGCCTGAGCCCAGGAGACCTCGGCGGCACCACTGTTGCAGTTTCTTGCAATGCACGAATGTGCCCGTCGCAGGAGGTGCCGCCGGGGACGGGCCTGTTGCATGCTTCTCGTGGAGGGACACCCACTGCCTATCCCACCCAGGCAGTCCCTCCACCCGGCCTCTGTCCCAGGCCTCAACGGTCCGCTTGCTCGTCTTCTCCGGGGAACATCTCGGGCGTTCCCCGGAAGACGAGCGAGCGGACCGCTGTCATCTGCAGGGCCCGCATCGCCCAAGCGCGCAGGTCGCCGGTGGTGCTGCCCACCAGGAACGCGTACGTCGTCGCGCAGGAGCGCTCCAGCGCCAGGGCCTCACGGGTGACAGCCTCGGGCGTCCCCACGTCGGAGGGCACGTCGTACGCCGCCTGGCTGGACGCGGGGACGGCGCCCAGGTCGGCGAGGGTGCGGGTCAGGTGGTCACGACGCCCCCGGTGCATGGCGTAGGACTCACTGATCGAGGTGAGGAGACCGGGGCTCGCCGACTGCGACGTCTGACCGCCGAGGACCCCGAGCACGTAGACCGCGGCGTGCTCGGCGGCCAGGACGGTCTGCAGCGCCTGGACCTCGCTCATGCGCCCCCCTCGCGTGCCGTCGGCAGGAGCGCGAGCCGTTGGGCCACCGCGGCCGACATCTGGGCCAGCAGCAGGGCCAGCGAGCCACTGCGGGCCTCCAGCGTCGCGGCCTCGAGCCGCCGCTGGTGGGCCCGCTCGAGCCGGGTGATCCGGCGCAGTGCCTCCGCGCGCGGCAACGGCGTGCCGGACGTGGCGAAGGAGAGGTCCCGCCCACCGGTCAGCGCAGCGCGGTGGGCCGCGTGCATGTCCCTCAGGTCGGCGACCCGGTCCTGGAGCCCGCGTCCCTGGGGCACCGCCTGGAGGGTGGTCTCGAGGTCTCGGACCACACGGTCGACGAGCTCGGCGTCGGCGTCCGCGGGTGGCAGCGTCGGGGAGGCGCCGGCGGTGGAGGGGGAGGTGTCGCCCCGCGGTGAGAGATCGCTCACCGCATCACACCCGGCGACGGTCACCAGACCGCCCAGCGCCACGCCCAACGCCGTACGACGGGTGGTCGCGGCAGCCTGGTCAGTCACGCCCAGACCCTATCTCCGGTTGCTGGCGGAGCAGCCGGGAGCGGCTATCGTGGAGCAGCACCACAGCGCGAGTCACGCAGCGCTGGCAAGGCAGCACCCACAACAGCACAGGGAGGTCGCGCACCATGAGCGCTAGGCAGGCCGAGACACAGGCCCAGATCGAGGCCGAGATCGCCGACCCCCTGGGTGTGCACGGTCTCGACGTCGAGGCCGTCGAGATCACCCCCGCCGGCAAGCGTCGCGTGCTGCGCATCGCGGTCGACAAGGACGGCGGCGTCACCATGGACGACGTCGCCGAGGCGACGCGCACCATCGACGGCGTGCTCGAGGCCTCCGACGTCATGGGCGAGATGCCCTACACCCTCGAGGTGACCTCGCGCGGTGTCGACCGCCCGCTCACGCTGCCACGCCACTGGCGCCGCAACGTCGACCGGCTGGTCAAGGTGACGATGGGCGACGGCTCCTCCTTCACCGGACGGATCCTGGTCACCGACGACGTCGGCGCGACCGTCGAGGTCTCCGGCGTGGAGCGCACCGTGCGCCTCGACGAGGTCGACAAGGCCCTCGTGCAGATCGAGTTCAACCGCAAGCCCGTCGCCGGCGCTGACGCCGGCGACATCGACGAGGAGGACGACGCCTGATGGACATCGACATGAGCATCCTGAGGATGCTGGAGCGAGAGAAGGAGATCTCCTTCTCCGTGCTGGTCGAGGCGATCGAGCAGGCCCTGCACACCGCCTACCTCCGCACGCCCGGTTCCCACGAGAAGGCGCGGGTCACCCTGGACCGCAAGACCGGCCACGTGACCGTGCTCGCCGCCGAGCTCGACGACGACGGCAACGTCGTGGGCGAGTTCGAGGACACCCCCGACGGCTTCGGCCGGATCGCCGCGACGACCGCGAAGCAGATCATGCTCCAGCGCCTGCGCGACGCCGAGGACGACGTGCGGTTCGGGGAGTTCGCCGGCAAGGAGGGCGACATCATCTCCGGTGTCATCCAGCAGGGCCGCAACCCCGACGACGTGATGGTCGACCTCGGCAAGCTCGAGGCGCTGCTGCCCGTCGGCGAGCGCGTGCCCGGCGAGGACTACACCCACGGCACCCGCATCAAGTGCCTGGTCGTCTCCGTGCGCAAGGGCATGCGCGGTCCGCAGATCACGCTGTCGCGCTCGCACCCCAACCTGGTCAAGAAGCTCTTCGCGCTCGAGGTGCCCGAGATCGCGAGCGGCGTCGTGGAGATCACCGCGATCGCGCGCGAGGCCGGCCACCGGACCAAGATCGCGGTCAAGACCGACGCCAGCGGGGTCAACCCCAAGGGTGCCTGCATCGGCCCGATGGGCCAGCGCGTGCGCAACGTGATGTCGGAGCTGCACGGCGAGAAGATCGACATCGTCGACTGGTCCGACGACCCGGCCCGCATGGTGGCCAACGCCTTGTCGCCGGCCCGGGTCAACTCGGTCGAGATCGTCGACCTGGCCGCCCGCTCCGCCCGCGTCGTGGTCCCCGACTTCCAGCTGTCGCTGGCGATCGGCAAGGAGGGCCAGAACGCCCGCCTCGCGGCCCGCCTCACCGGGTGGCGCATCGACATCCACGGCGACGACGAGGCACCGGCAACAGCGCCGGCCGCCGCCTCGACCGAGGTGCCCGCCGAGGTGCCCGCCGAGGACTGAGTGACTGCTGGGGTCCCTGGGACCTGCTCCACCGCAGCAGCGGGGTCGCCCCGGTTCGGTGAAGTGAGCGGAGTTGGATAGACTCACCGGTGGTGGTCAACCCAAGTGCTCCTCTCACGTCGACAGACCCTGTCCGCACGTGCGTGGGGTGCCGCAAGCGGGCCGCCAAGCGCGAGTTGTTGCGCGTGACAGCAGGTTCGGACGTGCACGGCCTCGCGGCTGTGCTGCCCGATCCCGATGGCACCGCACCCGGCCGGGGAGCGCACCTCCACCCCGTCACCGAGTGCTACGACCTCGCCGTACGGCGACGAGCCTTCACCCGTGCCCTCCGGCACGAGGGAGGGTTGTCCACCGTGCCGGTGGCGGACTACCTCGACTCACGCACAGACCCACAGTGACGAAACCGACCAGAAACTGGAGCAGCAGCTCATGAGCACTCGATGAGTAACTCCCGATGAGTTTGCAACACCACCACTAACGGTCCGACACACCACCGCAGGACGCGGGTCGGGCCAGAAGGAGAATTGTGGCTAAGACCCGAGTCCACGAGCTCGCCAAAGAGTTCGGCGTCGAGAGCAAGTTCGTTCTCGAGAAGTTCAAGGAGATGGGGGAGTTCGTCAAGTCGGCGAGCTCCACTGTCGAGCTCCCTGCGGAGATGCGTTTCCGCAAGGAGGTAGGTGCGTCGCTCAAGGCTGACGGGCCCGCCGCGGCCCCGGCCGAGGACAAGCCCGCCGCCCCCAAACCGGCCCCTCGCAAGCCCGGCCCGGTCAAGAAGGCCGCCGCACCCGAGGAGAAGGCCCCCGAGCCGACTCCCGAGCCCGCCGCCGCGGCCGCGCCCGTCGTCGAGGAGGCCCCCGCGGCCGCCCCCGTCGCACCCGCGGCCGAGACCGCTGCCCCCGCCGCGACGCCGGCCGCCCCCGAGGCGCCCGCCGCTGCTGCTAGCGCCGGCACGAGCGCCCGTCCCAAGGCCCCCACCCCGGCGCCCCGCCCGGTCGGTCGACCCGGTGCACCGCGCCCCGGCAACAACCCGTTCTCCTCGAGCCAGGGCATGGGCCGCAAGCCCGCTGCCTCGCCGCGCGAGGCCCCTGCCGACGACGCCCCTGCTCCCGCGGCCGGCGACAACCGTCCGCCCCGTCCCCCCGCTGCCCGTGAGGGTGGCGCCCCGGGTCGTCCGGGCATGCCGCGCCCCAACCCGGCGATGATGCCCAAGTCCCCCTCCGCCTTCGGTCCTGGTCCTGCCGGTCGCGGTGGCCCCGGCGGCCCCGGTCGCGGTGGCCCCGGCGGTGCGCCCGGTCGCGGTGGCCCCGGCGGAGCGCCCGGTCGCGGTGCGCCCGGTCGCGGTGCCCCTGCTGGTGCGGGTGCGCCCGGCGGTCGTCCCGGTGGCTTCGGTCCGAGCGGTGGCGGTCGTCCCGGTGGCGGCAACCGTCCCGGCCAGCGTGGCCAGACCCAGGGTGCCTTCGGTCGCCCCGGCGGTCCGTCGCGTCGTGGACGCAAGTCGAAGCGTGCCCGTCGCCAGGAGTTCGAGGCCATGGAGGCTCCGACCCTGGGCGGCATGCGGGTCCGCAAGGGCAACGGCGAGACCGTGCGTCTCGCCCGTGGCGCCTCGCTGACCGACTTCGCCGAGAAGGTCGGCGTCGACGCGGCCCAGCTGGTGCAGATGCTCTTCCACCTCGGCGAGATGGTCACCGCCACCGAGTCGGTCAACGACGCGACGCTCGAGCTGCTCGGTGAGGAGCTCAACTACACCGTCGAGGTCGTCTCCCCGGAGGACGAGGACCGCGAGCTGCTCGAGTCCTTCGACATCGAGTTCGGCACCGACGAGGGCGACGACAGCGACCTCGTCATCCGCCCGCCGGTCGTGACCGTCATGGGTCACGTCGACCACGGAAAGACCAAGCTCCTCGACGCGCTGCGCAACGCCAACGTCGTCGACAAGGAGGCCGGTGGCATCACGCAGCACATCGGTGCCTACCAGGTCCACACCGAGGTCGACGGCACCGACCGTCGCATCACCCTCATCGACACCCCCGGTCACGAGGCGTTCACCGCCATGCGTGCTCGTGGTGCCCAGGCGACCGACATCGCGATCCTCGTGGTCGCCGCCGACGACGGCGTCATGCCGCAGACGGTGGAGGCGCTCAACCACGCCCGCGCCGCCGGCGTCCCGATCGTGGTCGCGGTCAACAAGATCGACAAGCCGGACGCCGACCCGACCAAGGTCCGTGGCCAGCTCACCGAGTACGGCCTGATCCCCGAGGAGTACGGCGGCGACTCGATGTTCGTCGACGTCTCGGCCAAGTCCGAGCTCAACCTCGACAAGCTGCTCGAGGCCGTCGTCCTGACGGCCGATGCCTCGCTCGACCTGCGGGCCAACCCCCACCAGGACGCCCAGGGCCTGGTCGTCGAGGCCCACCTCGACCGTGGCCGCGGCCCGGTCGCGACGGTCCTCGTCCAGCGCGGCACCCTGCGCGTCGGCGACTCGATCGTGGCGGGCGCCGGCTACGGCCGCGTGCGCGCCATGCTCGACGAGCACGGCGACAACATCGAGGTGGCCGACCCGTCGCGTCCCGCGATGGTCCTCGGTCTCACCGCGGTGCCTGGCGCAGGCCAGAACTTCATCGTGGTCGAGGACGACCGCATGGCCCGCCAGATCGCCGAGAAGCGTGAGGCGCGCGAGCGTGCCGCCATGCAGGCCAAGCGTCGGGTCCGTCGCACGCTCGAGGACTTCATGGCCTCCATGGAGAAGGGCGAGAGCCAGGAGCTCAACCTCATCCTCAAGGGCGACGTGTCCGGCTCGGTCGAGGCCCTCGAGGACGCCCTCGCGCAGATCGACGTCGGCGACGAGGTCAGCCTGCGGGTCATCGACCGCGGCGTCGGTGCGATCACCGAGACCAACGTCGACCTCGCCGCCGCCTCCGACGCCATCATCATCGGCTTCAACGTCCGGCCCCAGGGCAAGGCGGGCCAGATGGCGGACAAGGAAGGCGTCGAGATCCGCTACTACTCGGTCATCTACAACGCGATCGAGGAGATCGAGGCGGCCCTCAAGGGCATGCTCAAGCCGGTCTACGAGGAGTCGACCCTGGGCCAGGCGGAGATCCGCGCGATCTTCCGCTCCTCCAAGCTCGGCAACATCGCGGGCTGCATGGTCACCTCGGGTGTCATCCGCCGCAACGCCAAGGTCCGCATCCTGCGCGACAGCAAGGTCGTGGCCGACAACCTCGACCTCGGCTCGCTCAAGCGGGAGAAGGACGACGCCTCCGAGGTCCGCGAGGGCTTCGAGTGCGGTCTGGTCGTCAAGAACTTCCAGGACATCAAGGAAGGCGATGTGCTGGAGGCCTTCGAGATGCGCGAGATCGCTCGCTCCTGATCGACCCCGATCGACTCGGCGCACGGTGTCGGCCCTGCTGTCACCGTGCGCCGCCTCGGCATTTTTTGTGAGTAGGAAGCATGTACAGCCCACGCGTGCGCAAGATCGCCGACCGGATCCAGGTGGTGGTCGCCGAGATGCTCGAGCGACGCATCAAGGACCCCCGCCTGGGATTCGTGACCTTGACCGACGTCCGGCTCACCGGCGACGGCCAGCAGGCCACGATCTTCTACACCGTGCTGGGCGGTGACGAGGAGATGGCCAGCACGGCCGTGGCCCTCGAGTCCGCCAAGGGCATCCTGCGCTCCGAGGTCGCCAAGCAGCTCGGCACCCGCACCGCACCCACCCTGACCTTCGTGCACGACGCCCTCCCCGAGGAGGCGCGTGCGCTCGACGAGGTGCTCGCCCGGGCCAAGGCCCAGGACGAGGCCGTGGCCGCGGTTCGTGCGGGTGCGGCGTTCGCCGGCGAGGACGATCCTTACAAGAAGCCCCGTGAGGCGGGTCTCGAGGAGGACCCCGACGGGGACGACGCCGAGGGCCAGGGCGACGCGGACCGGTGACCACGCAGGCCGGGATCGTCGTCGTCGACAAGCCCGCAGGCATGACCTCGCACGCGGTGGTGGCCAAGAGCCGCAAGATCCTGGGCACCCGCAAGATCGGCCACGCGGGCACCCTCGACCCGATGGCCACCGGGGTCCTCGTGCTCGGCGTCAACCGCGCGACCCGGTTGCTGGGGCACCTGATGCTCACCGACAAGGGCTACGACTCGACGATGCGCCTGGGGGTCTCGACGACCACCGACGACGCCGAGGGCGACGTCACGGCCACCGCGTCGACGGCCGGGCTCGACGAGGCGGCGGTGCGCCGCGCGCTGGCGGCGTTCGTCGGTGACATCGAGCAGGTCCCCACGCAGGTGTCGGCCATCAAGGTCGACGGCAAGCGCGCCTACGAGCGGGTGCGTGACGGCGAGGAGGTCGAGCTGAAGGCCCGGCCGGTCACGATCCACGAGATCGTCGTGCACGACGTGCGGCTCGGCGACGAGCACGTCGACCTCGAGGTCTCGATGCGCTGCACCAGCGGCACCTACGTCCGGGCCGTCGCTCGCGACCTCGGGTCCGCCCTCGGTGTCGGTGGACACCTCACCGCGCTGCGTCGTACGGCGGTCGGGTCGTTCGACCTCGCCTCGGCCTGCACCCTCGAGGAGCTGGCCGAGCACCCCACCATGCTGCCCATCGCCGTGGCGGCACGCGAGACGTTCACCAGCGTCGACCTGGACGACGCGCAGGCCGCCGACGTGCGGGTGGGCCGGGCCCTCGACCTCGAGCTCGACGGGCTGACCGCCGTCTTCGACCCGGCAGGGGAGTTCCTCGCGCTCTACGAGCCGCGCGACGGTCGTGCCCGTGCCACCGCGGTCTTCGTCTGACCGCAGCGGGTCGTCGTCGCGGTCGCCAGTAGGGTCTGCACGTGCAGATCTGGCGCTCCCTCGACGACATCCCCGGTGGTCTCGGCCGCACCGCGGTCGTGATCGGCAACTTCGACGGTGTCCACCTCGGACATCGAGGGGTGCTGTCCCGCGCGCGCGCGCTGGCGGACGACCGCGGTCTCCAGGTGGTGGCGGTGACCTTCGACCCGCACCCGATGGCCGTGCTTCGACCCGAGCACGCGCCCACGATGCTGACCACCATCGAGCGCCGTGCCGAGCTGCTCGCGGATGCCGGGGTCGACGCGGTCCTGGCGCTGCCCTTCGACACCTCGGTCGCGGCCTGGTCGCCCGCTGAGTTCGTCACCCGTGTCCTCGTCGATGCGCTGCACGCGGCGGCCGTCGTCGTCGGCGCCAACTTCCGCTTCGGACGCCGCGCCGCCGGTGACGTGCAGACGCTGGTCGAGGAGGGTCGCGTGCACGACTTCGTCGCCGAGGGCATCGCCCTCGACGGCGGCCCGATGGTCTGGTCGTCGACCTACGTGCGCACCTGCCTGGCGGCCGGCGACGTCGCCGGTGCCGCCGAGGCGCTGGGACACCCCTACGCCGTGCGCGGCATCGTCGTGCAGGGCGACCAGCGCGGCCGTGAGCTCGGCTACCCGACGGCCAACGTGCCCACGGACGGCCTGACCGCCGCACCCGCGGACGGCGTCTACGCCGGGCGGCTGCGGCGGCTCGACACCGGCGAGGACTTCCCGGCGGCGATCAGCGTCGGCACCAACCCGACCTTCGACGGCGAGCGCTACCGCCGCATCGAGAGCTTTGTCCTCGACCGCACCGACCTCGAGCTCTACGGCGTGGAGGTCGACGTGTCGTTCGTGGAGAAGCTGCGCGGCATGGCGGCCTTCGACTCCGTCGACGAGCTGCTGGCGCAGATGGCCGACGACGTACGACGGGCCCGCGAGATCCTGGGCGCCTGAGGTGTCGGCAGCACGCGACGCCGAGATCGTCGCCGAGACCGACGCCTGGTTCCTCGAGCACGGGCTGACCTACTTCGTCCCTGAGAAGCGCGCCTCGGTGCGCTCGGCGTTGCGTCCGCGGCGCGTGCTGCCGCTGCTGGCGGCGACCCTCCTGGGCGCGGCCGCGGTCGCGATCGTGCTGTCCTTCCTGGTCCGGGAGGCCAGCTTCCTCCCGGCCACCTCGTGGACCGTCTTCGCCGTCGTCGCGACGTCCTACGCGCTGACCGCCCTGGAGGCCAGGCCCATCGTCACCTGGGCCCTGGCCCGCACGTTCGGCAGCCTGCGCACCCTGCTGCCGATGATGTCGCGCGCCCTGCCGCTGCTGCTCGTCTTCGTGACGTTCCTGTTCATCAACGCCGAGGTCTGGGAGGTCGCCTCCCGGCTCGACGGGGGAGAGCTGTGGCTGGTCGCGCTGCTCTTCGGCACCCTCGCAGGCGCCTTCCTGCTGGTGCGGCTGCCCGAGGAGGTCGACCGGACCGACGACGACGTCGACGAGGACCAGCTGCTGCGCTCGACCAGGGGCACCCCGCTGGAGCACGTCGCCCGCGAGCTGGTCGACGACCCCGACGAGGACCCCGCGTCGTTCGCCGAGGTCGCGGGCTACGAGCGGTGGAACCTCGTCCTGGTGCTGCTGGTCATCCAGGCCACGCAGGTGCTGCTGCTCGCTGTCACCGTCTTCGCGTTCTTCATGGTCTTCGGCGCCATGACGATGCAGCCCGACGTCGTCGAGAACTGGACCGGCGACGCCGGCCACAGCATCCGTGGGCTCGACAACGTCTCGGCCGAGCTGGTCCAGGTCTCGGTGTTCCTCGCGGCGTTCTCCGCGCTCTACCTGACCGTCTCGACGGTGACCGACGAGACCTACCGCGAGCAGTTCTTCGGCAGCGTGCTCCGAGAGATGCAGCGGGCCGTCGGGGTGCGCGCGGTCTATCTCGCGCTGCGCTCCCGACGGTCCGTCACCGACGACGACTGACGCGCCGAGTCGGCGCGATGTTGCACAGCAGACTGCAACATTGCGCCGACTCGGCGTCTCACCTCAGGCGTCGAGGTCCTTCTCGACGAGGGCGACGATCACATCGACGTCGGCCTCGACGTCACCCGACACCTCGACGGTGTCGCCCGGGCCGGCGCCCAGGGTCATGATCAGCAGCGCCGAGCTCGCGTCGACGGCCTCGTCGCCGGGGACCCCGATCAGGACCTCCGAGCCGAGCTCGTCGGCCGCCTCGGAGATGATCGCGGCGGGGCGGGCGTGGAGGCCGACGGCGGAGCCGACGACGACGGACTTGGTGGGCATGGTGCTCCTTCAGTGATGGAGGGTGGTGTCGTGCGGTGGAGGACGGTGGCGCGGGTCAGACGGTGACGACGTCGGCTGTGGTGCGGCCGAACGACTTGAGGGCGATGACGGCGGCGCAGGCCACGAGCACACCGGCGACCAGGGCGATCAGGAAGCCGAGCACACCGTCGACGGCGAACAGCACGAAGATACCGCCGTGAGGGGCGCGCAGGCTGACGTCGAAAGCCTGCGAGAGGCCCCCGGTGACGGCGCTGCCGAGCATGATCGAGGGGATGACCCGCAAGGGGTCGGCGGCCGCGAACGGGATGGCGCCCTCGGTGATGAACGAGGCGCCCAGCAGCCAGCCGGCCTTGCCGTTCTCGCGCTCCGGTGCCGAGAAGAGACGCGGTCGCAGCACGGTGGCCAGCGCCAGGGCGATCGGCGGCACCATGCCGGCGAGCATGACGGCCGCCATGATCTTCAGCTCAGGTGCGTCGGTCGACGTCGCCGCCGCGGTGAGGCCGGTCGTGGCGAACGCGTAGGCGGTCTTGTTGAGCGGGCCACCCATGTCGAAGGCCATCATCAGGCCGAGGACGACGCCCAGGATGATCGAGGACCCGCCGCTCATGCTGTTGAGGCCGTCGGACAGGGCGGTCATCAGGGAGGCGAGCGGCTTGCCGAGGACGACGACCATGACGAAGCCGGCGCTGAGCGTGGCGAGCAGCGGGATCACCAGGACGGGCATGAGACCACGCGCCCAGGTCGGGACCTTCCAGCCGGCGATCCAGTGGGCCGCGATGCCGGCCAGGACGCCACCGATGATGCCGCCGATGAAGCCGGACTGCGTGACCCCCGCGATGGCGCCCATGACGAAGCCCGGCGCGATGCCCGGGCGGTCGGCGATCGCGTAGGCGATGTAGCCGGCCAGGGCGGGGACCAGGAAGCCGAAGGCGGCGCCACCCAGGACGAACAGCAGTGCCCCGAGGTAGGCCAGGAGCGGGCTGCCGAACAGGGCGTGGTCAAGCTCGAGCGCGGCCAGGTCCGGGAGGTTGTTGATGGAGTTCTCGGTGGCGATCTCCGGGTGGTTGACGATCTCGTAGCCGCCCAGCAGGAAGGACAGGGCGATCAGGAGACCACCGGCCGCGACGAACGGGATCATGTAGGAGACGCCGGTCATCAGGACCCGGCGCGTGGTCGCACCGATGCCCTGCTTGCCGCCGCCGCCTTCGCCGGCCGTGACGCTGCCCTCGACGCGCGGGGCGCCCGGGTCGTCGGCGTAGCGGATCGCCTCGGCGATCATGGTGTCGCCGTCGTCGATCGGGCGCTTGACACCAGAGGAGACGACCGGCTTGCCGGCGAAACGGCCGCGGTCGCGGACGCCCACGTCGACGGCGAAGATCACCGCGTCGGCGGCGGCGATGGTGCCGGGGGCCAGCGGCGTCGACCCGGCCGACCCCTGGGTCTCCACCTCGATGTCGACGCCCGCGCGCTCGGCGGCGGCCTCGAGGGCCTCCGCGGCCATGTAGGTGTGGGCGATGCCGGTCGGGCACGCCGTGACGGCGACCAACGTACGACGGCGGGCCGGCGCCGCGGCGGGTGCCTCGGGCGCGGTCTCGGCCGTGCTGGCCGTGGTGGGAGCAGCCGCGACGGCGGCTGCGGCAGGGGCCGGTGCGGCCTTGGGCTTGGCGGGCGCGTCGACGACGCGCGTCACCAGGTCGATGACGTCCTCGGGGGTCTCCGCGGCACGAAGGCCGTCGGTGAACTCCGCCTTCACCAGGGCTCGAGCGAGCTTGGTGAGGATCTGGAGGTGCGTGGTGTCGCCGCCCTCGGGAGCCGCGATCAGGAACACCAGGTCGGCCGGGCCGTCCTTGGCGCCGAAGTCGACCTTGGGTGCGAGCCGGGCGAAAGCCAGGGTCGGGACGTCCACGCCGCTGGTGCGGCAGTGGGGGATGGCGATGCCGTCCTTCAGCCCCGTGGGGGACTGGGCCTCTCGGGTGAACGCGTCGGCGACGAGCGCCTCCACGTCGAGCGCCCGGTCGGCCTGGGCGACCACACCGGCGAGCGCGCGGATCACCTCGTGCTTCTCGGAGCCCAGGTCGGCGTCGAGCCGGACCAGGTCGGTCGTGATCAAGGCGTTCACTGTCACCCTCCTAGGGTGAGGTTGACCTCGCGGACCTGCACCAGATCGGCGCGGACCTGCGAGGGTCGAGGGATGGTCGTGCCGGGCAGACCGGCTGCTGCACTGCCGTAGGCGACGGCGAGGGCGAGACGGTGGGCGGGGCCCTGCTGGCGCAGGTCCCCGAGGAGGTAGCCGAAGAGGCTGGAGTCGCCGGCACCCACGGTGCTGACGACGGTCGTGGGCGGCGGGGTGGCGTGCCAGGCGCCGTCGGCGGTGACCAGCACCGCGCCGTGCGGGCCGAGCGTCACGAGGACCTCGTCGACGCCGGACGCGACCAGCTGCTGGGCGGCGCGTGCCGCGGCCTCGGGGTCCGCCTCGAGGTCGACGGGATCGGCGCCGGTGAAGGAGGCCAGCTCCTCGCTGTTGGGCTTCATCAGGTGCGGCGCACCCTTGGCGAGGCGGTCGACGAGCGCCCGCAGCGGGGCGTCGCTCGTGTCGACGGCCACGCGGGCGCCGAGGCCCCGCACGGTGGCCACCAGGTCGGCGTACCACTCGTCGGGTGCCCCGGGCGGCAGCGAGCCGGCCAGCACCACCCAGTCGGCCTCGACGGCACGCCGGGCGACCGCGTCGGCCAGGACGGCCAGGTCGTCGGCCGTCACGACCGGGCCGGGGCTGTTGAGCTTGGTGGTGGTGCCGTCGGGCTCGCTGATGGTGATGTTGACGCGCACGGGGCCCGCAGGTGCCACCGTCAGGCTCGGGATGTGGGCGGCGGTGAGCTCGAGGACGAAGGGGTCGTCCTCGGCCGCGGGCAGCACCGCCAGGGTGGGCACGTCGGCGCTGACCGCGGCGCGGGAGATGTTGACGCCCTTGCCGCCCGCCTGGGAGGTCATGGAGTCGGCGCGCTGGACCGAGCCCCGGGCCAGCCGGCCGGCCAGCGCGACCGTGCGGTCGATGCTGGGGTTGGGGGTGACGGTGACGATCATGCGACCACGACCTCGAGGCCGGCCGCGCGCAGGTCGCGCAGGTCCTCGTCGGAGATGGCGTCGTCGGTGACGAGCGTGTCGATGTCCCCGAGGTTCGCGAAGCGTACGGCGAGCTCGGGACCGATCTTGCTCGAGTCGGCCACCAGCACCACGCGCCGCGACGCCGCGACCAGTGCGCGCTTGGTGGCGGCCTCGTCCCGGTCGGGCGTGGTCAGCCCGTAGCCGGCGGTGAGGCCGTTGGTGCCGAGGAAGAGCAGGTCCGCACGCAGGTCGTGGAGGGCGGCGATGGTGTCGGGACCGACCGCTGCCTGGGTGGTGGCGCGGACGCGACCGGGGAGCAGGTGCAGCTCGACCTGGGGGAAGGTCATGAGCCGCGAGGCGACCGACACCGAGTGGGTCACGGCGACCAGGCGGTGGTCACGGGGGAGTGCGGCGGCGATCCGGACGGTCGTGGAGCCGGCATCGAAGAGGACGGTGCCGCCCGCCGCCGGCAGCAGGTCGACCGCCGCGCGGGCGATGCGGTCCTTCGCCTCGGTGTTGGCGGACTCCCGCTCGACCAGACCGGCCTCGATCGAGGCCAGGGCACCGGCGGGCACGGCACCGCCATGGACCCGGTGGACCAGGCCGAGGCGTTCCAGTGCGGTGAGGTCACGGCGTACGGTCTCCGTGGTGACGTCGTACTCCTCGGCCAGCGCATTGACCGAGAGTCGGCCGCGGGCGGTGACGAGCTGCGCGATCGCCTGCTGGCGCTCCTCGGCATACATGCTCATAGGTCTGTGGCCTCCATCACTTTCTGTGTATATGTTGTTTTACGCCCGAATGTGTTGACTGTCAAGAGGGTGAGCGGGTTAACTTGTGAGCATGGTCACCGACTCCGCTGCTGTCACCCCGTCGACGCAGGACACGACCCCGGCCTTCCTCCAGGGCACCCCCGTCGTCCCCGGGCTCGCCTTCGGGCCGGCCCTCGTCATCCGCACGGAGATCCCGGCCGAGGCCGTGGCGCGTTTCGGTGACGGCGGCTTCACCGACGAGGACGCCGCCCTGGCTGCCTACGACGCGGCGGTCGAGGCCGTCGCCGCCGGCTTCGCGGCCAAGGCCGGTGCGGCGTCCGGCGCGGCTGCGGAGGTGCTCACCGCCAGCGCGGGCCTGGCCCGCGACAAGGGCCTGCGCAGCGCCGTGCGCAAGGGGCTGCGCAAGGGCGACGACCTGCTGACCGCGGTGAACGAGGCCGCGGAGCAGTTCGTCACGATCTTCACCTCGATGGGCGGGCTGATGGCCGAGCGCGCCACCGACCTGCGCGACATCGAGCGCCGCCTGGTCGCCCGCCTGGTCGGGGAGGCCGAGCCCGGCGTGCCGACGCCCGAACGCCCGTCGGTGGTGGTCGCGGAGGACCTCGCCCCCGCCGACACCGCAGGCCTCGACCCGGCCGTCGTCCTGGCGCTCGTGACCGAGCGCGGCGGCCCGACCAGCCACACCGCGATCATCGCCCGTCAGCTGGGCATCCCGTGCGTCGTCGGCGCGGCCGGGGCGCTGGCCATCGCCGCGGGGACGCCGCTCCTGGTCGACGGCACGTCCGGCTCGGTGCGGCTGAGTCCCGATGCTGCCGAGGCCGATCGGCTGGTGGCGCAGGACGTCGAGTCGCGCGCCGCCCTCTCGTCCTGGGCCGGCCCCGGAGCCACGGCCGACGGCATGCCGGTCAAGCTTCTCGCCAACGTCGCCGACGGGGAGTCCTCGGCCTCCTCCGCCCAGTCCCCGGTCGAGGGCGTCGGCCTCTTCCGCACCGAGCTGTGCTTCCTCAACCGGGCCGAGGAGCCCACGGTGGAGGAGCAGGCCGACATCTACGCCGCGGTGCTCGCGCCCTTCTCGGGCACGCAGCACGTCGTGGTCCGCACCCTCGACGCCGGCAGCGACAAGCCGGTGGCCTTCGCGACCCACGAGGGCGAGGAGAACCCTGCGCTCGGCGTCCGGGGCCTGCGGCTGTCCTTCGGCAACCCCGGGCTGCTCGAGCGCCAGCTCGACGCCATCGCCATCGCGGCCGAGCGCACCGGCACCGAGACATGGGTGATGGCCCCGATGGTCGCCACCGTCGCCGAGGCCCGTGGTTTCGCGGCCGCCGTGCGCGGTCGCGGGCTCAGGGCCGGCGTCATGGTGGAGGTGCCGTCGGCCGCGCTCCTGGCGCCCCGGATGCTCCAGGAGGTCGACTTCCTGTCGATCGGCACCAACGACCTCACGCAGTACACGATGGCCGCCGACCGGATGGCCACCGACCTGGCCCACCTGACCGACCCGTGGCAGCCGGCCGTGCTCCAGCTGATCGCGATCACCGCCGAGGCCGGCAGGCAGGCCGGCAAGCCGGTGGGCGTCTGCGGCGAGGCCGCGGCCGACCCGCTGCTCGCCTGCGCCCTGGTCGGCATGGGCGTCACGTCGCTGTCGATGGCCGCGGCCGCCGTACGCCCGGTGGGGGCGCGGCTGGCCACGACCACCTCCGAGCAGTGCGAGGACGTGGCGGAGGCCGCGCTCGGTGCCGAGGACCCGGCGGCGGGTCGCGCCGCCGTCCTGGCCCTACTGGGCGGCTGAGACGGTCACCGGCACGCCGTTGAGGTCGGCGTTGCCGGAGACGTCGAGCCGGGCGGGGTCGGTCAGGTCGTTGATCGACACCCCGGCGACCTGGCTGGCGTGGCCGAGACGGGTGCCGTCGACCTGGTGGCCGTAGCCGTGGGGGAGCGACACGACCCCGGGCATCATGTCGTCGATCCCGGTGGCCTCGACCTCGACCGAGCCGACGCGCGAGGTCACGGTGACGCGGCCGCCGTCGGTCAGGCCGCGGGCGGCCAGGTCGTCGGGGTGCATCAGCAGGTGGTGCCGCGGCTTGCCCCGCGTCAGGCGGGCGGTGTTGTGCAGCCAGGAGTTGCAGTCCTGCTGGTGCCGGCGCCCGATGAGCAGCAGCTCGTCCGCGTCCGGAGCGGGCGCGTCCGCGAGGGATGCGTGCAGCCGGTCGAGGTCGTCGACCAGGAGAGCCGGTGCGAGGTCGATCCGCTTGTCCTTCGTCTGGAGGCGACCCGGCATCGTCGGCTCCAGCGGCCCGAGGTCGACGCCCTCGGGGTGTGCGCGCAGCTGACGCATCGAGACCTTCTTGCCGGTCAGCAGCAGGCCTGTCACGACGACCGCGGGGGACGCGGTCATCCGGGCCCACGAGGTCAGGCGTGCCTTGAGGGGCAGCCTGGTGCCCAGCCGGGACTGGAGTCGGGACGCGAGGGCGCCGAAGATCTGCCAGTCGTGGCGCTGGTCCTTGCCCTTGGCGAAGACGGCCGGGGTGAAGCGGGCGGTGTTGCGCACGGCGAAGTTGTGGAAGACCAGGTCGTACTGGTCGCGCTCCAGTGCCGAGGTCGGTGGCAGGATCACGTCGGCGTGGCGGGTGGTCTCGTTGAGGTAGATGTCGATGGACACCATGAAGTCGATGCTCTCGAGGGCCCTCGCCAGGCTCTTGCCGTCCGGTGTCGACAGCACCGGGTTGCCGGCCATCGTCACCATCGCCCGCACCTGGCCGTCGCCCTCGGTCTCGATCTCCTCGCGCAGCACCGAGACCGGCAGCTCCCCGGCGAACTCCGGGCTGTCGCGCACCC
>NZ_JANNML010000190.1:0-36333 GCF_031397825.1 Nocardioides sp. | reverse complement strand
GCCGGTCTACGGTCCCGAGCACCTCGCGGGCCTCGACGCCCTCGACACCCTGCCCGGCCTGAGCCCCTTCCTGCGCGGGCCCTACCCGACGATGTACACCACGCAGCCGTGGACCATCCGTCAGTACGCCGGGTTCTCGACCGCAGAGGAGTCCAACGCGTTCTACCGGCGCAACCTCGCGGCCGGGCAGAAGGGTCTGAGCGTCGCCTTCGACCTGGCCACGCACCGCGGCTACGACTCCGACCACCCGCGGGTGCGCGGTGACGTCGGCATGGCCGGCGTCGCGATCGACTCGATCTACGACACCCGGGTGCTGTTCGAGGGCATCCCGCTCGACGAGATGTCTGTGTCGATGACGATGAACGGCGCCGTGCTGCCGGTGCTCGCGCTCTACATCGCGGCGGCGGAGGAGCAGGGGGTGAAGCCGGAACAGCTCGGCGGGACCATCCAGAACGACATCCTCAAGGAGTTCATGGTCCGCAACACCTACATCTACCCGCCGACGCCGTCGATGCGGATCATCTCCGACATCTTCAGCTATACCGCCGCGAAGATGCCGCGCTTCAACTCGATCTCGATCTCCGGCTACCACATCCAGGAGGCCGGGGCCACCGCCGACCTGGAGCTGGCCTACACGCTGGCCGACGGTGTCGAATACATCCGCGCCGGCCTCGAGACCGGCATGACGATCGACCAGTTCGCCCCGCGGCTGTCCTTCTTCTGGGCCATCGGCATGAACTTCTACATGGAGATCGCCAAGATGCGCGCCGCCCGCGCACTGTGGGCCCGGCTGGTGCGCGACTTCGAGCCGCAGAACCCCAAGTCGCTCAGCCTGCGCACCCACAGCCAGACCTCCGGGTGGTCGCTCACGGCCCAGGACGTCTTCAACAACGTGGGCCGCACCTGCATCGAGGCCATGGCCGCGACCCAGGGCCACACCCAGTCGCTGCACACCAACGCCCTCGACGAGGCGATCGCGCTGCCGACCGACTTCTCGGCCCGCATCGCCCGCAACACCCAGCTGCTGCTCCAGCAGGAGAGCGGCACCACGGGCACGATCGATCCGTGGGCCGGCAGCTACTACGTCGAGCGCCTCACCCACGACCTCGCCGAGCGCGCATGGGCGCACATCCAGGAGGCCGAGGCCGCCGGCGGCATGGCCAAGGCGATCGAGCAGGGCATCCCGAAGATGCGCATCGAGGAGGCGGCCGCCCGCACCCAGGCGCGCATCGACTCCGGCACCCAGAAGGTCATCGGCGTCAACACCTACCGCCTCGCTGCGGAGGACAAGCTCGACGTGCTCCGCGTCGACAACGACGACGTCTACCGCCAGCAGGTCGCCAAGCTCGAGCGCCTGCGCGCCGAGCGCGACGACGACGACGTACGCCGGTCGCTGGAGGCCCTGACCAACTCGGCCGACCGCGGTGCGGAGAAGGGCTCGCTCGACGGCAACCTGCTCGCGCTCGCCGTCGACGCAGCGCGGGCCAAGGCCACGGTCGGTGAGATCTCCGACGCGCTGGAGAAGGTCTACGGCCGTCACCAGGCGGTCATCCGTACGATCAGCGGCGTGTTCAGGGACGAGGCCGGCAGCGCGGCGGGGACGCTGGTGAAGCAGGTGCTCGACGCGACCGCGGAGTTCGAGGAGGCCGAAGGGCGCCGACCGCGCATCCTGGTCGCCAAGATGGGCCAGGACGGGCACGACCGCGGCCAGAAGGTCGTCGTGTCGGCCTTCGCCGACATGGGCTTCGACGTCGACGTGGGCCCGCTGTTCTCCACCCCCGAGGAGGTCGCTCAGCAGGCCATCGACGCCGACGTGCACGTCGTCGGGGTCTCGTCACTGGCCGCCGGTCACCTCGCCCTGCTCCCGGCGCTGAAGAACGCGCTGGCCGAGCAGGGGCGGCCCGACATCATGATCACCATCGGTGGTGTCATCCCGCCCGACGACGTGCCCGTGCTCCAGGAGATGGGCGCGGTCGCGGTGTTCCTGCCCGGCACGGTCATCGCGGAGTCGGCCCTCGACCTGCTGGCCCGGCTGCGGGAGCAGCTGGACCACTAGCCGATGGTCAGGGAGTCGACCGAGGACAAGGTCGCGCGGCTCGTCGCGGGCATCCGCGAGGGCCGGCGGGCCGCCGTCTCGCAGGCGATCACGCTGGTCGAGTCGTCCAAGCGCGAGCACCGGCTGGAGGCGCGCACGCTGCTGACCGAGCTCGCGAGCCTCGACACCGGGGAGCGGGTGCCGGCGGTGCGGGTCGGGATCTCCGGCGTCCCCGGCGTCGGCAAGTCCACGTTCATCGAGGCGCTCGGCTCGCGGCTCACCGCCGACGGGCACCGCGTCGGGGTGCTCGCCGTCGACCCGAGCTCGGTGCGCACGGGTGGCTCGGTGCTCGGTGACAAGACCCGGATGGCCCGGCTCGCCGCGGACCCGCAGGCCTTCATCCGGCCGTCGCCGTCGGCCGGCACGCTCGGCGGTGTCGCCCGGGCGACCGTGCAGGCGATGGCGGTCCTCGAGGCGGCGTCGTACGACGTGGTGCTGGTGGAGACGGTCGGCGTCGGGCAGTCGGAGGTCACCGTGGCCGGCATGGTCGACACGTTCCTCTTCCTGACCCTGGCGCGCACCGGCGACCAGCTCCAGGGCATCAAGAAGGGCATCCTCGAGATCGCCGACGTGGTGGCGGTCAACAAGGCCGACGGCGACCGCGAGCAGGAGGCCCGCGGGGCCGCCCGCGAGCACGCGGGCCCGCTGCGACTGGTGCGCGGCAAGGGGGAGTGGGCGCCGCCTGTCGTGACCTGCTCGGGGCTCACCGACGTCGGTGTCGACGACCTGTGGGAGCGGGTGCTCGCGCACCGCGCGCACCTCGGGGTCGAGGGGCTGATCACCAAGCGGGCCGAGCAGCAGCTCGACTTCACCTGGGCGCTGGTGCGCGACGAGCTCGAGCAGCGACTGCGGCACTCGCCCGGCGTGCGCGAGATCCGTGACGACGTGCGTGCTCAGGTGCTGGCGGGCGACCTGCCGGCGACCGTGGCGGCCGACCGCATCCTGGCGGCCTACGACCAGGACGGCTGAGCGTCCTCCGAGCCGCGACCCGCAGCCGCTCCCCGGTGAACTAACCTAGCGGCTGATGACCGAGACCACCGCCCAGACCATCGCCTCCGTCGTCGACAAGCACGACGCCGAGCTGGTCGGGCTGCGTCGCGACCTGCACCTGCATCCGGAGCTCTCGTGGTCGGAGCACCGCACGACCGAGGTCGTCGCCGACCTGCTCGAGGCAGCCGGCTGGCGGGTGACGCGCACCCCCGGGACGGGGCTGGTGGCGGAGATCGGGTCCGGTGCGCGCGTGGTCGCCCTGCGCGCCGACATGGACGCGTTGCCCGTGCAGGACGTGTCGGGGGAGCCGTGGGCGAGCGAGGTGGCCGGGCTAGCCCACGCCTGTGGGCACGACGTGCACGTCGCGGCCCTGGTGGGTGCTGCCCAGGCGTTGTCCCAGGTGGTCGAGCAGCACCCTCTCGACGGTCGGGTGCGGCTGCTGCTCCAGCCGGCCGAGGAGGTGATGCCCGGCGGTGCGCTGCACCTCATCGCCCAGGGCGTGCTCGACGACGTCGAGCAGATCTTCGCGCTGCACTGCGACCCTGCGATCGACGTCGGGAGCATCGGCCTGCGAACCGGCTCGCTGACCAGCGCCGCCGACCGGATCGAGGTGCGCCTCTCGGGCACGGGCGGGCACACCTCCCGTCCGCACCTGACCGGCGACCTCACCTTCGCGCTGGCCAAGGTCACCACCGAGCTGCCCGCGGTGCTCAGCCGTCGCATGGACCCGCGGGCCGGGGTCAGCGTCGTGTGGGGGATCATCCAGGCCGGCTCGGCCGCCAACGTCATTCCCGACCGGGGCCTGGCCGCGGGCACCGTGCGCATCCTCGACGCCGTCGCCTGGCACGAGTGCGAGCAGATCGTGCGTGACGCCGTGCACGACCTGGTCCATCCCTACGGCGTGACGGCCACGGTCGACTACCAACGCGGCGTCCCTCCGGTGGTCAACGACGCCGGTGCGATCGCAGTGCTCGCCGCGGCCGTGCGCGACGGACTCGGGCCGGAGGCCCAGGTCGGCGTGCTGCAGAGCCTCGGCGGCGAGGACTTCGGCTGGTATCTCGACACGGTCCCGGGAGCGATGTTCCGCCTCGGCACGCGGGCGCGTGGCGGACCGACCTACGAGCTGCACCAGGGCAACCTCCGGGTGGACGAACGGGCCGTCGGGATCGGGGCCCGGATCCTCGCCGGAGCGGCCGTGGCGGCCCTCGGTATCGCGGGTAGGTAACAACTTCGTCACAGGCCGCACCGCAGCCACCGGAGGGCCTAGGGTGCTGATCTGATTCATCCCCCGAACTTCTGCGGGGATCCCCTTAGATCCAAGGAGGCGTCTTGCGACGCACTACGAAGCTCGCGGCCCTGCTCACGGCCGGAATCCTCTCGCTCGCTGCCTGCGGCGGCGACGACACCGAGGCCAGCGACACCCCCTCGGGCGGGGACGCCCCCACCTCCGACGTCAAGGTCGGCATGGCCTACGACGTCGGTGGCCGCGGCGACCAGTCCTTCACCGACTCGGCGGCCGCCGGTCTCGACCAGGCGGTCGAGGAGTTCGGTGTCGACTCCCAGGAGTCCGAGGCCGAGGACGGCGAGGCCGAGACCGCTCGCGAGGAGCGCCTGCGCACCTTCGCCGACGCCGGCTACAACCCGATCATCGCGGTGGGCTTCGCCTACGCAGCGTCCGTCGGCAAGGTCGCCGCCGAATACCCCGAGGTCGACTTCGCCATCATCGACGACGAGAGCCTCGTCGACGTCCCCAACGTCGCCAGCCTGGTCTTCGCCGAGGAGCAGGGCTCCTTCCTCGTCGGTGCCGCAGCCGCTCTCAAGAGCGAGTCGGGCAACGTCGGCTTCATCGGCGGCGTCGAGACGCCGCTGATCCAGAAGTTCGAGGCCGGCTACATCGCGGGCGCCCAGGCCGTCAACCCCGACATCGAGGTCCAGTCGACCTACCTGACCCAGATCCCGGACTTCTCCGGCTTCGGTGACCCGGCCAAGGGCAAGACGGCCGCGCAGGGCATGTACGACAACGGTGCCGACATCGTCTACCACGCTGCCGGTGGCTCCGGTGGTGGCGTCTTCGAGGCGGCCTCCGAGGCCGGCGCGCTCGCCATCGGTGTCGACTCCGACCAGTACAACACCGCCGACCCGTCGCTCCAGGGCGTCATCATGACCTCGATGCTCAAGAACGTGAACGTCGCGGTCTACGAGTACCTCAAGGGCGTCGTCGACGGCTCCACCCCCACCGGCGTGACCCGCTACGACCTCGCGGTCGACGGCGTGGGCTACTCCACCAGCGGTGGCCAGATCGATGACATCGTCAGCGACCTGGACGGCTACAAGCAGCAGATCATCGACGGCGAGATCGAGGTCCCGACCACTCCGTGATCGGCTCCAGTCGCTTGAGGTAACACCTCGACGGGGCCGCAGGAAGCGCCACGGTGCTCCTGCGGCCCCCTCGTCATTTCAGGTCCCGAGGCACCCCGGTAGCCTCTGGCGCAGTTTCATCTCGAGGAGGTCCTCCCGCGTGTCCACCCCAGCCCAAGCTCCGGCAGCGCCGCCGGCAGGCGAGGCCCCCCTCGCCGTACGCCTGCGAGGCATCGGCAAGCGCTTCCCCGGCGTCATCGCCAACGACGACGTCAACATCGACGTGCGGCGCGGCACCATCCACGCGATCGTCGGCGAGAACGGTGCCGGCAAGTCGACGTTGATGAAGATCCTCTACGGCGTGCAGGCGCCCGACTCGGGCACCATCGAGCTCGGCGGTGAGCAGGTCTCCCTGGCTTCGCCGGCCGACGCGATCAAGCACGGCGTCGGCATGGTCTTCCAGCACTTCATGCTGGCCGACAACCTCACGGTCCTCGAGAACGTCGTGCTCGGCGCCGAGAAGCTGCACGGCATCGGCGGCGACGCCAGGGCGGAGATCACGCGGATCTCCGACGCCTACGGACTGGGCATCGAGCCCGACCACCTCGTCGAGTCCCTCGGGGTCGGTGCGCGCCAGCGCGTCGAGATCCTCAAGGTGCTCTACCGCGGCGCCCGCGTGATCATCCTCGACGAGCCGACCGCCGTCCTGGTGCCGCAGGAGGTCGACGAGCTCTTCGACAACCTGCGCGGCCTCAAGGCCGAGGGCCTCGCGGTCATCTTCATCTCCCACAAGCTCGACGAGGTGCTCTCGGTCGCCGACGAGGTCACCGTGATCCGTCGCGGCACGACCGTCCGCACCGTCGACCCCGTCGGCGTCACCGCTCGGCAGCTCGCCGAGCTGATGGTGGGCTCCGAGCTGCCCTCGCCCAGCACCGAGGCCTCCACGGTCACCGACAAGGTGCTGCTGCACGTCGCGCACCTCTCGTTGCCCAGCGACGAGGGCCGCCCGCTGCTGGACGACATCAGCTTCGACATCCACAAGGGCGAGGTGCTGGGCATCGCCGGCGTCGAGGGCAACGGCCAGGCCGAGCTCGTGGAGTCGATCATGGGCATGCGCAAGGGCGCCACGGGGGACGTGGTCCTCAACGGCCGCGACCTGTCGACGACCTCGACGCGTGGTCGACGCGAGGGCGGCATCGGCTACATCCCCGAGGATCGTCACCGCCACGGTCTGCTGCTCGACGCCCCTCTCTGGGAGAACCGGGTCCTGGGGCACCAGACCCGGGAGCCCAGCGCGAGCAGGGGCCTGATCGACAAGGGCGCCGCCCGCGCCGACACGCAACGCATCATCGACGAGTACGACGTCCGCACGCCCGGCGTCGACACCCTGGCCCGGGCGCTGTCCGGCGGCAACCAGCAGAAGCTGATCGTGGGCCGCGAGATGGCCGGCGCTCCCATCCTGCTGGTCGCGGCGCACCCGACCCGGGGCGTCGACGTCGGCGCGCAGGGCGCCATCTGGGCCCACATCAAGAAGGCGCGTCGCGAGGGCCTCGCGGTGCTGCTGATCTCCGCCGACCTCGACGAGCTGATCGGTCTCTCCGACCGGATCGAGGTGATCCTGCGTGGTCGTCTCGTGGGCTCCTTCGACCCCTCGCACGTCACCCCGCAGCAGCTCGGCTCGGCGATGACCGGTGCCCGCGACGAGACCGCCACCCCGACGACCGACACCCCGACGAGCGGAGAGACCGCATGAGCCCCCGTGTGACGAGGCTGGTCCTCGGCCTCGCGGCACCCCTGCTGGCCCTCGTGGCGGCGTTCGCCATCACCAGCCTGGTGCTGATCATCGCGGGCGACCCCGTCGGCGGCGTGTGGAGCACGATCCTGCAGGTCCCGGCAGAGCGCAACATGGCCAACATCATCAACAACGCCACGGTGCTCTACCTCTCGGGGCTCGCGGTCGCGGTCGGGTTCAGGATGAACCTCTTCAACATCGGCGTCGACGGGCAGTACCGCGTCGCCGCCTTCACGGCTGCCGTGGTGGCGGGGGAGGCGTGGCTCCCGGGCTACCTCAACACCGCCCTGGCGATCGTCTGTGCGATGGCCGTCGGTGCCGCCTGGGCCGGCATCGCCGGCGTCCTGCGCGCCACTCGCGGTGTCAGCGAGGTCATCTCGACGATCATGCTCAACTTCATCGCGACCGGCCTGGTGGCCTACCTGCTGCGCAAGGTCGCGGTCCGCGAGGCCGGCAGCAACGAGATCGGCACCAAGCAGATCCCCGAGGGCAGCCGGATCCCGTCGATCCCCTTCAGCGACAACCCCGCGATCTCCCTCTACGGCTTCCTGGTGATCGCGGCGTTCTTCGGCTTCCTCTTCTGGTTCGTCCTCAACAAGACGCGCTTCGGCTTCGACCTGCGCGCCACCGGCCAGTCCACGACGGCGGCCGTCGCGAGCGGCATCAACGTCACCCGCATGACGATCGGCGCGCTGCTGATCTCCGGGGCGATCGCCGGCCTCGTGGGCCTGCCGATCCTCTTCGGCGACGCCTACGCCTACGGCTCGACCTTCCAGTCCGGCTTGGGCTTCGCCGGCATCGCGATCGCGCTGCTCGGTCGCAACCACCCGATCGGGATCGCGGTCGGCGCGCTGCTCTTCGCGTTCCTCGACGAGCAGTCCAACCCGCTCCAGATCATCATCGGCGTCTCGCCCGACATCGTGGCGATCACCCAGGGCGTGATCGTGCTGACCGTGGTCATCAGCTATGAGGTCGTCCGGCGCTACGGCGTACGCCTCGAGCAGCGCCACGTCGCCGCGGCGCTGGAGAAGCACGACCCGGCCGGCCCGGCCAGCCCGACCGACTCGACGACCAAGGGAGTGTCGGCATGAGCGACAAGGTGGGCGTGATCGTCCCCGACGCGAAGGCGGCGCCGAAGAAGCCGCGTCGCAAGCTCAGCGTGGGGTGGGTCCTGATCGGCCTGGCCGTCGCGCTGTTCCTGCTCTCGGTCCTGCGCGTCGTCACGGGTGCCGACGACCTGACGTCGTCGGGCACGATCGCCGCGACCCTGATCGCCACGATGCCGATCATGCTCGCCGGGCTCGGGGGGCTCTGGTCCGAGCGTGCGGGTGTGGTCAACATCGGGCTCGAGGGGATGATGATCCTGGGCACGTGGGGCGCCGGCTACTTCGGCTACCACTACGGCGCCTGGGCCGCCGTCGTCGGCGCGATCCTGATGGGCATGCTCGGGGGCCTGATCCACGCGATCGCCACCGTCATCTTCGGCGTCGACCACATCATCTCGGGCGTCGCCATCAACATCATCGCGCTCGGTGCCGTCCAGTACCTCGCGTCGCTGACCTTCGTCGGGCTGCCCGGCGGCGGCCAGACCCAGTCGCCCAAGATCCCCGACGTCCCGACGCTCACGATCGGGCCGTTGAGCGACGGGTTGAAGGACATCGAGGACCAAGGCACGTTCCTGGTCTCCGACCTGGCCTCCGTGCTGCGTGCGCTCGTGACCAACCTGTCCTCGCTCGTGCTGATCTCGCTGCTGCTGCTGGTCGTGACCTACTACGTCCTGTGGCGCACGTCGTTCGGCCTGCGGCTGCGCTCGGTCGGCGAGAGCCCCGCGGCTGCGGAGTCCCTGGGCGTCAAGGTGCTGCGCTACAAGTTCGCCGCCGTCCTGATCTCCGGTGGTCTCGCCGGTCTCGCCGGTGGCTTCCTCGCCATGGTCGCGTCGAGCAACTACCGCGACGGGCAGACCGGTGGGCGTGGCTACATCGGCCTCGCCGCCATGATCTTCGGCAACTGGCGACCGGGCGGGCTGCTCGGCGGCTCGGCGCTCTTCGGCTACACCGAGACGCTCGGGCTGCGCCAGGGCGGCACGTCGGTCCACGCGCTGCTGCTCGCGATCGCGGTGCTGGCGCTGGCCTTCGGGGTGTGGCAGGTCCGCAAGGGCGAGGCCGTCGCGGGTGCCGTCGTGGTGGGGCTCGGTGCCCTGCTCGGCGCCCTCTACCTCTCCATCGACGAGGTGCCGGGCGACTTCACGCGCATGACGCCCTACGTGATCACGCTCCTGGTGCTCGCGTTCGCCTCGCAACGACTACGGATGCCGGCAGCCGATGGTCAGATCTATCGCAAGGGGAGTGCGGGCTAGCGCCCGGCCGCCACGATGGTGACGACGACGCACGACGACTTCGACTGGGCCGCGCTCCAGGCCGAGGCGGTCACCGCGATGGGGCGCGCCTACGCGCCCTACTCGCACTACCCGGTGGGCGCGGCGGCCCTGGTCGACGACGGCCGCCTGGTGACGGGCTGCAACGTGGAGAACGCCGCCTACGGCGTGGCGCTGTGCGCCGAGTGCGGCCTGGTGAGCCAGCTGCACATCACCGGTGGTGGTCGGCTGACGCACTTCGCCTGCGTGGACGGGCAGGGCGCGGTGCTGATGCCGTGCGGCCGCTGTCGCCAGCTGCTCTTCGAGAACGGCGGCCCCGAGCTGCTGCTGCTGACGGTGTCGGGAGTGAAGCGGATGGACGAGGTGCTGCCGGATGCGTTCGGTCCCGACAACCTCGCTTGACCTGACCGCGCCCGCCGTCGTCGCCGACCCCTATCCCCACTTCGCCCGGGAGCGTGAGCAGCACGCGGTGGCGTGGCACGAGCCGACGGGTCGCTTCCTGACCTTTTCGCACGCCGCGGTCAGCACCGTCCAGCGGGACCGTCGCCTGGGCCGGCTCTGGCAGGACAAGCAGCCCCGGGATCAGCTGGAGCCCTTCAACCTCCTGCACCGCAACCAGATGATGGAGAACGAGCCGCCCGAGCACACGCGGCTGCGCCGACCGGTGGCGCGTGCCTTCGGTCGCGGCCACATCGAACGGCTGCGCCCGCGGGTGCGTGAGCTGGCCTCGGACCTGCTGGCCGAGGTCGACCCGGCCGGCTTCGACGTCATCGCCGACTACGCCGAGCCCCTGCCGGTGCTGGTGATCGCCGACCTCCTGGGGGTGCCGCGCTCGCACGCCCCCGACCTGCGCGACTGGTCCCAGGCGATCGTCCACATGTATGAGTCGTCCCCGTCCTCGGCGGTCGTCGAGGCCGCTGTCAGCGCCGCGACCGACTTCTCCGGGTTGGTGCGCGAGCTCGCGACCGACCGACGCCGTGCGCCGGCCGACGACCTGATCTCCGACCTGGTCGCGACCGAGCTCACCGAGGACGAGGTGGTGGCAGCCGTGGTGCTGCTGCTCAATGCCGGCCACGAGGCCTCGGTCAACGTCTTCGGCAACGGCCTGGTCGCGATGCTGCGCCGCGGCCTCCGGCCGGGGACCGACGTAGCGGCGTGCGTGGAGGAGATGCTGCGTTTCGACTCCGCCCTGCAGCTCTTCGAGCGCACCGCCACGGAGCCGGTCGAGGTGGCCGGCGTGGTGGTGGAGGAGGGGCAGCGGATCGCTGCCCTGCTCGGCGCGGCCAACCGTGACCCGGCGGTCTTCGAGCGGCCCGACGACTTCGACGTGGCGCGCGAGGTCAACCCGCACCTGGCCTTCGGCGTCGGCGTGCACTTCTGCCTGGGGGCGCCGCTCGCGCGGATGGAGCTGGCCGAGTCAGTGGCGGCGCTGTGGGAGCGGTTTCCCGGGCTGGAGCTCGCGGGCGAGCCCGAGAGCCGTGGCACCTTCGTGCTGCGCGGGCACCGCTCGGTGCCGGTGCGCGTCGGCTGACGGGTCCCCGCGCGTGGCCCGTGGGCGCGGAGCCTTAGGGTCAGGGCATGTCTCAGCACGACGCCGTCGAGGTCATCATCGCCAAGCGTGAGGGTGGGTCCCTCTCGGACAGCCAGATCGACTGGGTGATCGACGCCTACACCCGCGGCGAGGTCGCGGACGAGCAGATGTCGTCCTTGGCGATGGCGATCCTGCTCAACGGGATGGAGCGTCGCGAGATCGCCCGGTGGACCGCCGCGATGATCGCGTCGGGGGAGCGGATGGACTTCTCCACGCTCTCGCGCCCCACTGCCGACAAGCACTCCACCGGCGGAGTCGGCGACAAGATCACGTTGCCGCTCGCGCCGCTCGTGGCGGCCTGCGGCGTCGCCGTGCCGCAGCTCTCCGGCCGGGGGCTCGGCCACACCGGCGGCACCCTCGACAAGCTCGAGGCCATCCCCGGCTGGCGCGCGGCGCTGTCCAACGAGGAGATGTTCGCCCAGCTCGAGTCGGTCGGTGCGGTGATCTGTGCTGCAGGGGACGGCCTGGCGCCTGCTGACAAGAAGCTCTACGCCCTGCGTGACGTCACCGGCACCGTCGAGGCCATCCCGCTGATCGCCTCCTCGATCATGAGCAAGAAGATCGCGGAGGGCACCGGATCGCTGGTGCTCGACGTCAAGGTCGGGACCGGTGCTTTTATGAAGGACCTCGTCAAGGCCCGCGAGCTCGCCGAGGTCATGGTCGGCCTGGGCACCGACGCCGGGGTCCACACGGTCGCGCTGCTCTCCGACATGAGCACCCCGCTGGGCCTGACGGCCGGCAATGGCATCGAGGTCGCCGCGTCCGTCGAGGTGCTCGCCGGTGGCGGACCCGCCGACGTGGTCGAGCTGACGCTGGCGCTGGCCCGCGAGATGCTCGCCGGGGCCGGTCGCTCCGACGTCGACCCGGCCGAGAGACTGGCCGACGGCTCGGCCATGGACTCCTGGAAGGCGATGGTCCGCGCCCAGGGCGGGGACCCCGACGCGAGCCTGCCGACAGCGCGTGAGTCCCACGTGGTGACGGCGCCCTCGTCAGGGGTGCTGACCCGGCTCGATGCCATGGCCGTGGGCCTGGCCGCCTGGCGCCTCGGCGCCGGCCGGGCGCGCAAGGAGGACCCGGTGCAGGCCGGGGCGGGTGTCGTCTGGCACGCGCGCCCGGGTGACCGGGTCACCGAGGGTGCTCCGCTCTTCACCCTGCTGACCGACGAGCCGGAGCGGTTCGACCGCGCCCTCGCGTCGCTCGACGGTGGCTACGACATCGGCGCCGACGCGTCGTCGTACGAGCCGCAGGCGCTGGTCATCGACCGCGTCTCCTGAGGTCCCACTCCTGCTCCGCTGACTCGCGCGCGGGTCGTGCCTGTTGGACCGGCGCTGGATCGGTGGTCAGCCGGGGCGGGTGGGCAGTCGTGTGCCGCGGGCCGCGCTCCGGCGCGGTGCGAGGCACACGACCCTGCGGGCCTGCGGTTGCCGGTCCGCCTCGTGCCGAGTGGTGGGTCCGAGACCGCGCCATGGCGCAGCCTCCGGCACACGACCCGGCACCGCTCGTCCAGCCCCGGCCGGTGCAACATCGCGCCGACTCGGCGTGCGCGGTGCAACATCGCGCCGACTCGGCGCACGCGATGCAACATCGCGCCGACTCGGCGTACGCGGTGCAACAACGCGCCGACTCGGCGGTACAGAGTCGGGCGCAGGGGGTGGGTCAGCTGCGGCGGATCGACTGGAGCACGGCGCCGAGCGTGATCACGGCGCCGCCGGCGACCATCACCACCGTGATGCTGGTCGGGTAGTCACGCACGGCGCCGACCAGCGCCAGCACCAGGCCGGAGCCGGCGGTGATCGCCACGCCGGGTGCCGTCGGCAGGCTGGTGCGCAGCCAGGCGGTGCCGAGGAGCGCCGCGGTGGCGAAGGTGGAGACCCAGTAGCCGGCCCACATGCCGTCGGTGCCGTCGGGGGAGAAGAGGGTCCAGGAGCCCAGCAGGGCGCCGGTCGCACCCAGGATGGTGATCAGCCAGCCGATGTCGCGGGTCTGCTCCAGGGGAGGCAGCGGCGGCTGCACCGGGTGGTGTGCCTGCGGGACGGCCGGGGTGGTGGATTCGCTACGTCGTTCGGGGGTCGCCATGCCTCCCATTGTTCCAGGGGGCACCGCACGGATCGAGGCGCTGGACGGCCTCCCGGGCGTGATCTCCGCGACGCCGCTCAGCCCTCGAGCAGCAGCACCACGGTCTCGGCGACGCAGGCCGGCTTGGAGCCGCCGTCGATCTCGATGACGTGCTTGAGGGTGACCTGCTTGCCGGCGGGCACGTCGGTGACCTCGCCCAACGTGACCGTGACGCGGACCCGCTGGCCGACCAGGACCGGGCTCGGGAAGCGGACCTTGTTGACGCCGTAGTTGAGCTTGGCGCCGGGGGTGTTCATCGAGAAGACGGTGCTGCCGAGGAAGGGCAGCAGCGAGAGCGTGAGGTAGCCGTGGGCGATGGTGCCGCCGAAGGGACCGTCCTTCGAGCGCTCGACGTCGACGTGGATCCACTGGTGATCGCCCGTCGCGTCGGCGAAGGTGTCGACCCGCTCCTGGTCGATGGTCAGCCACTCGCTGCTGCCGAGCTCCTCGCCGACTGCGGCGCTGATCTCGTCGAAGGTGGTGAACTCACGCATCGGGGCCTCCTGCGGCTGGTCCTGGGTCCGGGTCCGGGGGGTCGGGTCCGGTGATCTGGGTGGTGGTTGGATGACGACATGACCGTCACCCCTGCGGAACCTACATCCCCGTCCCGAGACCAGGTCCGACAGGCTCCCAAGGTGTTGCTGCACGACCACCTCGACGGGGGGCTGCGTCCGGCCACCATCGTCGAGCTCGCGGCCGAGGTCGGCCACGAGCTGCCGGCGCCCGACGCCGAGTCGCTGGGTCGCTGGTTCGTCGAGTCGGCCGACTCGGGCTCGCTGGTGCGCTACCTCGAGACCTTCGACCACACCGTGGCGGTCATGCAGACCGGACCGGCGCTCACCCGCGTGGCCCGCGAGTGCGTGGAGGACCTCGTCGCCGACGGCGTGGTCTACGCCGAGGTCCGCTACGCACCCGAGCAGCACGTCGAGGGCGGGCTGACCCTCCACGAGGTCGTCGCTGCGGTGCAGGAGGGCTTCGACGCGGCCACCGCTGCGGCCGGGGGCCGGATCGTCGTACGACAGCTGCTGACCGCGATGCGGCACCAGGCGCGCTCCATGGAGATCGCCGAGCTCGCCGTCGCCTGGCGCGACAAGGGCGTCGCGGGCTTCGACATCGCGGGGGCGGAGGCGGGCTATCCCCCGACCCGGCACCTCGACGCCTTCGAGTACCTCCAGCGCGAGAACGCGCACTTCACCATCCACGCCGGTGAGGCCTTCGGCCTGCCCTCGATCTGGCAGGCCATCCAGTGGTGCGGGGCGGACCGCCTCGGCCACGGCGTGCGGATCGTCGACGACATCACCGTCGCCGACGACGGCACGGTCAGGCTCGGTCGGCTCGCGGCCTACGTGCGTGACATGCGGATCCCGCTCGAGATGTGCCCGGCCTCCAACATCCAGACCGGGGCGGCCGCCTCGATCGCCGAGCACCCCATCGGGCTGCTGACCGACCTGCGCTTCCGGGTCACGGTCAACACCGACAACCGGCTGATGAGCGACACCTCGATGACGTCGGAGATGCACGCGCTGGTCGAGGCGTTCGGCTACACGCTGGGTGACCTGCGCTGGTTCACCATCAACGCGATGAAGTCGGCCTTCCTGCCCTTCGACGAACGACTGGCGATCATCGACACCGTGATCAAGCCGGGCTACGCGGCGCTGGAGGCCTGACCACGCGGGGGCGTACGACGAACCACGGCACGTCCCAGCCGGCCAGGGCGAGGTCGTGGGTGCGGACTGCGTCGGTGGCGACGTCGAGCACCCGGCCCGACGCGGGCTCGTAGACCTGCCACGCGGTGGCGGACGCCCCCACGACCAGCACGACGTGACGCGGCAGCCACCGGTCGCCGACGTAGAGCGCGACCGGGTGGCCACCGCCGACCGCGACGCGCACCTGCTCGACCTCGTCGCGCGGTCCGAGCCGGGTCGGGCGCGTCGCGTGGGGGACGCCGGACATGGTCGTGAGGTGGCGCGAGACCGCCCACGGGGGTGTGCCGATCGTCCGCGGCCACGGCAGCTGGAGCCGGCCCGCGACGTCGTGCGTCCCCGTGACCCGGCGATGCAGGACCAGGACCTCGCGGGCGAACGTGGCGGAGGGGGCGGCGGCGAACGAAACCGCGTAGGCCGGCTCGGCCAGCATCCGCGCCGCGACCAGCACGCTCGCGCCGCACGAGCGCCGGTCGGGCTGCCGCAGGCCTCCGCGCAGCACCTCGGCGGGTCCCGGGGAGGCCTCGCTCATCGGCGGGACCGGTCGAGCACCTGCTGGAGGGCGTCCCAGGCGTCATGGGGCGACACGGGACGACAGCCCAGCTCGACCGCGTGGGACACGACGCGCCGCTGGTCGCGCAGGAGGGCGAGCCCTCGTCGTAGGAGCACGAGGGGAGGCTTGCGGTGCTCGCGCAGGTCGCGGTCGAGACGACGCCAGAAGGTCACCAGCGGGTGCTGGCGCACGCAGTAGGCCTCCGCGAGCCAGCCCTCGACGCGGCTGCGCGGGACCACCTCCTGGGCGAAGATGCCCTCGGCGACGAAGAGCCGGTCGCTGCCCAGGTCGAGGACCTGGGAGCCGCACCGGCCGTCGTGCGCGATGTCGTAGACCGGCACCTCGGCGCGTCCGGACGTGCACAGCGACTCGAGGGCCGCGAGGGCGTCGTCCTGCAACCAGGAGTCGGGGTGGTCCCAGTCGACGATGCCGGCGTTGGCTCCCGAGGTGATCCGGGGGAGCGTCGCGTCGCTGCCGTTCTTGTAGAAGTCGTCGAGGCGCAGCACGGGGAGCCCGAGGCGTTCGGCGAGGCGCGACTTGCCGGCTCCCGACGGGCCGGCCAGGACGATGACCTGCGCGCGCACGGAGGCCATTGTGCCCCACGCGTTCGGCCGCGCGGACCCCTGCCGGTGTGGGACGCTGACCAGGTGAACCTGTTCGCCGTGGCGACGGTGGGCGTCGTGCTGGGGGCAGCGGCGTCCGGGGTGGCCATGGCCCTGGTCGAGCAGCGCGCCGACACGACCACCGGCACGGCGGTGCTCTCCGAGGACATGTCCGCGCGCCAGTGCGCGCTCGCCGTCCCACCCGAGGCGATGCAGACGCTCGGCATACTCGCGCAGCCCGGCCTCACCGGGCGCAACGAGTGCGAGGTGGCACTCGGGTCGCGCGACATCCTGGTCTCGCGGCGACCACTGCTGTCCGGCGGGAGTGCCGCCGACCTGCCGGTCGCGGCGCGTCAGGCCTTCGAGATCGCCTGCGGCCTCCTGGCCGACGACACCTCCGACGTGGAGCGTGCCCCGGCCTGGCTCGGGAGCGCCGCGGACACCTGTGCCCGCACCCCGGTCGACGGCAAGGGGATCTCCGAGGTGGTCCTCCTGACGGACGCCCACAGCCTGGTCGAGATTCGGGTGCTCCAGCTCGACCTGCCCGACCTCGCGCCGCTCCACGAGGGGCTCGCCGGGCTCGTCGCCGCGGCCGAGGTGGTGTGGTGATGCGCGGTCTGCTGCTGGGCCTGGTCGGCGCCGCCCTGGGAGCGGCAGCGGTGATCGGTGCCTCCCTCACCTTCGAGTCTCCCGCCCCCGCGGCCGCCGTGACCGTGTCACCCACCTTCTGCGTGGACGCCCTGGAGGAGGTCGCGGCCGGCTGGTCCCTGGTCGTCGCGCCCCAGGAGTCGGTCCGGGGCGACCGTGACCGGCTCACCTCCTGCGCGGCGACCAGTGCGACCGGTGACGTGCGGTTGACGCTCACGGTCCTTGCCGTCGCGGGGGAGGAGGGCCGGTCCGTCGGGGAGCGGTCGACCACGGCCCTGGTCGCGGCCTGCACGGCCATCGGGCCGGAGCCGTCGCAGGACGGCTGCAGCGGACCTGTCGAGACCGCCGACGACGTCGTGGGCTCAGCGGGATCCTTCGTCACCACCGACGACGCGGCCGTCGTCACCATCGTCTTCACCGCGCCACCCGACCGGGCCGGGGCCACCGCGAGCGACGTCGACCGGCTCACCCGTGCGCTGGTCGACCGGAGCGTCATCCGCGGCTAGGGCATCGCCCAGGAACTGGCGTACGACGTGGGGGAGCGCCTCGCCGGCCAGGCTCACGGCGAGCGGCTCCGGGACGTCCTGGACGGTCACCGACTGCCGCCCTCCCGCCGTGGTCGCCACGAGCGAGGTGAGGCCCACCCGTCGCTGGAACCACGTGGCGCGGAAGCTCCACCCGATGACGTCGTCGACCGCGAGGTGGTCACGACGCCGGGCCAGGCTGCCGGAGCGGGACACGACGTAGCCGTCGACGAGCGTGTGCCCCAGGGCGGCCGCGCGGTCGGCCGACACGAGGACGGCCAGCGGCAGCAGGGCGACCGCGGGGACCAGCACCCACCAGCGTGCGTCGGCCAGCACCACCGTGAGGGCCACCAGGCCGACCAGTGCGACGACCGGTCCGACCCCGCGGGAGAAGCGGCGGCGCCGGGCGGCCGGCCCGTGGGGCACCAGCGGCGCTGCCACGGCCGTGGTGGTGCCGAGGACGACGCCGGCGACCCGGGACACGACGTCGCGCGGCGCGGGTGGCACGAGCACCGAGCTGCCCGCTGCGTCGGCGCTGAGGCCGGTGACGATCGCCGACAGCCGGGCCCCTCCTGCGAGGCGCAGCCCGATCGGCTCGGCGATGCTGACGCCGGCGACGCGCACCTCGTCGATGCTCGTCTCGCGGGTCGTGAGCAGGCCGCGGCTCAGGTGCCACGCGCCCCGGGAGCGGGTGAGCCGGAAGTCCCAGTTGGTCACCAGGTAGCCCGCCACCGAGATGGCGCTGACGACCAGGCCGAACCCGAGGGCCGCAGCCGCGACGACCGCCCACCCCGGCACGCCCAGCGACCACGAGCCGGGATCGACGTCGTCGTAGAGGTCGAGGCTGCCGGCGACCTGGCTGCCGGCGCCGAGCAGGCCGGCCGCGACCACCAGCCCGCTGCTGGTCAGCGGCGCCAGGCGCACCCACCCGAGGTCCAGGCTGACGACGGGGGTGTCGGCGTCCACCGTGGCCGGCACCGACGTGTCGTCGTAGGTCGTGGGGCCGGCGGCGCGCAGCAGGTCGCTGCGCAGCGCCCGGGCGCGATCCACGGGCAGGCCGTCGAGGTCGAGCTCGTCGCCCTCGGTGGCCGTGCTGGTTCCGGTGCCGATCCGCAGCGTCGTGAGACCGAGCGCGCGGTGGATGAGCGAGGCGGTCAGGTCAACCGTGCGGACCCGGTCGAGGGGGGCGGAGAGCACGTGCCGGTTGAGCAGGCCCCGGCGGAGCTCGACGCGTCCTCCCACGATGCGGAAGCTGGTGGTGAGGTAGCGCAGCAGCCCGAGCACCACCGGCACGAGGACGCCGAGGAGCTGCCATGCGCCGCCCCCGCCCGAGGCCGCCCCGGCGATGAACAGCCCGAGCAGGGGAGGCAGGAAGCGGATGACCTCGCGGACCGGGTGGACCAGCAGCATCCGCGGGTCCAGGCGCTGCCACTCCTCCTCGACGGGCACCGCCTCGTGGGGTGACGGAGGCTGCGGTTCGCCCGGGAAGGCGGGGTCGCTCACGTGGCGTCGCCCTCGACGGCATCGGCCTTGAGCGTCAGCTCGTCGACGAGCCGGCGCGCCCGCTCCTGGTCGAGACCCGCGATCTGCAGGGCGCCCGCGGCGGAGGCGGTGGTGACCGTGACCGTGGCGAGCCCGAAGAGCCGGGCGATCGCGGTCTCGGCGTAGTCGACGGTCTGGATGCGCGACATCGGGGCGATGCGCCGCTCGCGGGCCCACCATCCGGTCTGGGTGTAGACGGCCGTCTCCGAGACCTCCCAGCGATGCACCAGGTAGCGCCACTGGGGGACCACGCCCGCATAGACCGCGACGCCCACGATCCCGAGCGCGACCATCCACCAGTGCAGGTCGACCGCGTCCCAGACCGCGAGACCAGCGCCGACCACGGCGACGGTGAGCGTGCCCTCGACGAGGTTGGACACCTGCCACATCAACCGGGCACGGGTGCTGACGCGCTGGCTGGGCTCGCGCAGTGCTCGGGTCTGATCCACGGACCCGAGGCTACGGGGACGGTCGGCGCCGGTGCATGAGGAGCAGGTAGGCGCCGCCCGCGAGCAGGGACCAGAAGGCCGCGCCGACCCCCGCCACGGCGACGCCGGAGGCGGCGACCACGAAGGTGAGGGCGGCCGCCTCGCGGTGTCCCTCGTCGCCCAGCGCCGAGGCGGCCGCGGAGCCGAAGGTGCCGAGCAGCGCGACGCCGGCCACGGCAGCCACCAACCCGGCCGGCGCGGCCACGGCGACCGCGGCGACCGCGGCTGCGAGCGGCCCGAGGGCGAGGTACGTCGCCCCGGTGCTGACGCCGGCCACCCACCGGCGGTCGGGGTCGGGGTGGGCGGTCGGCCCGGCCGCCAGCGCCGCCGAGATCGCCGCGAGGTTGATCGAGTAGCCGCCGAGCCCGGCCGTGGCGGCCGTGGCGGCGCCGCTGTAGAGGAGCACCGGTCGCAACGGGGCGTCGTAGCCGAAGGAGGCGAGCACGGCGGCGCCCGGGATGTTCTGGCTGGTCATGGTGACGAGGTAGAGCGGGACCCCGATCGCGAGCACGGTGGCGGCGTCGAAGCCCGGCGTGGTCCAGGTCAGGTGCGGGACGACGTCGGCGGCCTCGACGGCCGAGAGCGAGCCCGTCACGATGATGACGACCACGGCGGTGGCGAAGGCGCCCGGGACCGCCCACCGTCGCGCCACCCGCATCAGGACCAGCCAGGTGAGCAGCACCGGCCCGACGGCGGTCGGTTCGTCCACCAGGGCACGGAAGGGCGCGACGCACAGCACGAGCAGGACCCCGGCGAGCATCGCGTTGGCCAGCGCCAGGGGGATGGCCCGGACCAGTCGGGCCAGCGGCGAGAAGAACCCGGTGAGGACGTAGAGCAGCCCGGCCACCACGAAGGCGCCCACCGCGGTGGCGTAGCCGCCGTCGGGTGCCACCGCTCCTGCGAGCAGGGCGGCACCCGGGGTGGACCAGGCCAGGGTGACCGGGGTGCGGGTGCGCAGCGAGAACAGCACGGACCCCAGGCCCATGGTCAGGCTCAGGACGAACAGGCCGGACGCGGCCTCCGCGGCGGAGGCGCCGACCGCGGTCAGGCCGGTCAGGACGACGGCGAACGACGAGGTGAAGCCGACGACCGCCGTCACCACCCCGGCACGGACCGCCTGTCCGGAGCCGTGGGTCGGCTCCAGCGGCGAGGTGGCGTCAGTCCTTGAGCTCACAGATGACGGCACCGTTGGTCACGGTGGCGCCGACCTCGGCCTGCAGCCCCGTGACGGTGCCGGTCTTGTGCGCCTTGAGGGGCTGCTCCATCTTCATCGCCTCGAGGACGACGATGACGTCGCCCTCGGCGACCTCCTGGCCCTCCTCCACGGCGATCTTGACGATCGTGCCCTGCATCGGGCTCGTGACCGAGTCACCGCTGGCGGCCGCACCGGCCTTCTTGCGTGCCGCGCTCTTGGGCTTCTTGGCGCCGCCGCCACCGGCGGAGAGCCCGCCGAGGCCGGCGGGCAGGACGACCTCGAGCCGCCTGCCGCCGACCTCGACGACGACCTTCTGGGTCTCGACGGGCTCGTCGGCCTCGGCCGAGTCGCCGCCGTAGGGCGTGATCTGGTTGTCGAAGTCGGTCTCGATCCACTGCGTGTAGACGGTGAACTCGCCCTCGCCGGACGGCGTCGAGGCGCCGACGTAGGCCGGGTCGGAGACGACCGCGCGGTGGAAGGGGATCACCGTGGGCATGCCGTCGACGACGAACTCGTCCAGGGCGCGCCGCGAGCGCTCGAGCGCCTGCGTGCGGTCGCGGCCGGTGACGATCAGCTTGGCGATCAGCGAGTCGAACGCCCCGGGGATCGTCTCGCCGTTCTCGTAGCCGCCGTCGATGCGCACGCCGGGGCCCTGCGGCGGGCTCCACGCCGACAGGGTGCCGGGGGCGGGCATGAAGTTGCGCCCGCCGTCCTCGGCGTTGATGCGGAACTCGATGGAGTGGCCGCGGATCTCGGGGTCGTCGTAGCCGAGCTCCTCGCCTGCGGCGATGCGGAACATCTCGCGCACCAGGTCGATGCCCGTGACCTCCTCGGAGACGCAGTGCTCCACCTGGAGGCGGGTGTTGACCTCGAGGAAGGAGATCGTGCCGTCCTGGGCCACGAGGAACTCGCACGTGCCGGCGCCGTAGTAGCCGGCCTCGCGCAGGATCCGCTTGGAGGACTCGTAGAGCTCGGCGACCTGCTCGTCGGTGAGGAACGGCGCGGGTGCCTCCTCGACGAGCTTCTGGTTGCGACGCTGGAGCGAGCAGTCGCGCGTGGACACCACCACGACGTTGCCGTGCTGGTCGGCGAGGCACTGGGTCTCGACGTGACGCGGCTTGTCGAGGAACTTCTCGACCAGGCACTCGCCGCGCCCGAAGGCGCTGATGGCCTCGCGGACGGCCGACTCGTAGGCGTCGGGGATCTCCTCCAGCGTGCGTGCGACCTTCAGGCCGCGACCGCCACCGCCGAAGACGGCCTTGATCGCCACGGGCAGCCCGTTGGCCTTCGCGAACTCGACGACCTCGTCGGCGTCGGCGACCGGGTCCTTGGTGCCGGGGGCCAGCGGGGCGTTGGCCCGGTCGGCGATGTGCTTGGCCTTGGCCTTGTCGCCGAGGGCCTCGATGGCGTGGGGCGGGGGGCCGATCCAGACGAGCCCGGCGTCGATGACGGCCTGGGCGAAGTCGGCGTTCTCGGCGAGGAAGCCGTAACCGGGGTGGACCGAGTCGGCACCGGTCTTCTGCGCGACGGCGATGATCTTCGCGATGTCGAGGTAGGACTCGGCCGGGGTGGCGCCGCCCAGCGAGTGCGCCTCGTCGGCGATGCGCACGAAGAGGGCGTCGCGGTCGGGGTCGGCGTAGACCGCGACGCTGCCGATGCCGGCGTCCTTGCAGGCCCGGATGACACGGACCGCGATCTCGCCCCGGTTGGCGATGAGGACCTTCTGCAGCGGCTTGATCTCGGCCGAGGTGTGGGACACGTGACGCTCCTGTGTGGGTGAGTCGATCTCCGTCGCGCAGGGTATCGCCACCGGACGGCGGATCGGCGTGAGGCTCCGTCCGTGGACGCGGCGCTCGGTGCCTATAGTCATCGGGTGGCACCACGACAGGGCTTCTGGCGCGAACCGTCCGGCACCCCGACCTCGGAGGCGATCGCCCTCGAGGCCTGGGTCAAGGAGACCTACGACCTGCTCGGCACCGTCGCGTTCGACTACCACGGCGTGATCACGACCACCGACCTCGGCGAGCGGGTGCAGGAGGCCAGCGGCATCCGCACCAGCCGGCCGGAGACGGCCTGGCTCGCCAAGGTGCTGCTCCCGGTCGCCCACCTGTGCCGCCGCAACGGTGAGCCGCCGCTGACCGCGCTGGTGGTCGATCCCCGCACGGGCTGGGTGGGGGAGGCCTACGACGACGTGCTGCGCGCCGCCGACCAGCTGCCGATCCTTGAGCCGGTCAAGCGCGAGATGCACGCGTCCGCCGCCCGGCTCGAGTGCTACCGCTGGGCCGGCTCCGCTCCGGCCGGCGGCGGGGAGCCGGCCGCGGTCCCCGAGCCGATCAGCAGACGGGCACGGGCTCCGCGACCGGCCGGCACGGGTGCTGCCCCACGGACCCCGCGGGTCGCAGCCCCTCCGAAGCCCGTCGTGAAGCCGAGGATCGCCGCCTCGGACCGGCCGGTCACCGTGTGCCCGACCTGCTTCATGGCCGTGCCCGCGACCGGGCTGTGCGACAACTGCGACTGACCTGGTTAACAAACGCTAACCACCCGGCTAGCATGGGGTCATGAGCTTCGACCTGAGCCGAGAGCACGAGGAGTTCCGCCGCAGCGTCCGCGAGTTCGCGGAGGCCGAGATCGCGCCGTACGCCGCGCAGTGGGACCGCGACCACCACTTCCCGGTGGACGTCGTGCAGCAGATGGGCAAGCTCGGTCTCTTCGGGTTGACCGCGCCGGAGGAGTTCGGCGGGGCCGGCGAGGACGGCGACTTCACCAGCCTGTGCGTTGCCATCGAGGAGATCGGCCGCGTCGACCAGTCGATGGGGATCACCCTGCAGGCAGGCGTGGGACTGGGGATCAACCCGATCCTCACCTACGGCACCGACGAGCAGAAGCAGCGCTGGCTGCCCGAGCTCGTGGCAGGGGAGAAGCTCGCGGGCTTCGGTCTCACCGAGCCCGGCGCCGGCTCCGACGCCGGTGCCACCCGCACCAAGGCCGAGCTGCACGACGGTGAGTGGGTCGTCAACGGCTCCAAGCAGTTCATCACCAACTCCGGCTCCGAGATCACCAGCCTGGTCAACGTCACCGCCCGCACCGGCACCCGCGAGGACGGCAAGCCCGCGATCTCGGTGATCATGCTGCCCGCCGGCACTCCCGGCTTCACCGCCGAGAAGGCCTACGACAAGCTCGGCTGGCACGCCTCCGACACCCACCCGCTCTCCTTCGAGGACGCCCGCGTGCCGGCCGACCACCTCCTCGGCGCCGAGGGCCGTGGCTACGCGCAGTTCCTCGCCACGCTCGACGACGGCCGGGTCGCGATCTCGGCGCTCTCGGTCGGCTGCATCCAGGCCTGCCTCGACATGGCGCTGGCCTACGCGGGGGAGCGCCAGACCTTCGGTGGCCCGATCGGACGCAAGCAGGGGGTGGCCTTCCAGATCGCCGACCTCGAGACGATGCTCCACGCGAGCCGGCTGCTGACCTACCGGGCCGCCTGGCTCAAGGACTCCGGCGCACCGATGAAGGACTTCAAGCAGGCCGCCTCGGTGGCCAAGCTCTACAGCACCGAGTCGGCCGTCACCGCGACGCGCATCGCCACGCAGGTCTTCGGCGGCTACGGCTTCATGGAGGAGTACCCCGTCGCCCGCTTCTACCGCGACGCCAAGGTGCTCGAGATCGGCGAGGGGACCTCCGAGGTCCAGCGCATGCTCATCGCCCGGGGTCTCGGCCTGCCGGTCGAGTGACGTGGGTGCACCACCTCGACGGCATGATGGGCACGTGCTCCTGACCCCACGTCTGCTGGTGCTCGTCAGCCTCTCCCTGACGACGCTGCTCGCCGGCTGCGGTGGCGGTCGCACGGACGTGCCCGGGGACACGGTGGCGACACCCACCCTGGCGCCGGCCGAGGGCAACCCGTTCGCCGCCGGTGCCCCGTTCGCCGACCCCGACTCGCGCGCGGCCCGGGCCCTCGCGCAGGCGGAGCAGAACGGCGACACCGAGTCCGCTCGTGTCTACACCCGGCTCGCCGAGACGTCGGCCGGCATCTGGCTGACGCCCGAGGAGTACCCACCCGGCAAGGTCGCCGCAAAGGTGGGCTCGGTCGCGGCCGAGGCGGCCGCTGCCGGGCAGGTTCCCACCTTCGTCGTCTACGGCATCCCGGACCGCGACTGCACCGGTGGCTTCTCCGCCGGCGGGCTCCCCGCAGCGCAGTACGGCCCGTGGGTGCAGGAGATCGCGACGGCGGCAGCCGGTGCGGTCGCGGTCGTCGAGCCCGACGCCCTCGCCTCCGCGCTCGAGTGCGACCGGCGTGACCAGCGGGTGCGCCTGATCCGCGACGCCGTCGACCGGCTTCGGTCCGCCGGAGTCACGACGTACGTCGACGGGGGGCACTCCCACTGGATCGACCCGGTCGCCCTCGCGGGCCTGCTGCGCGAGGTGGGGGTGGAGTCGGTGCGCGGCTTCGCGGCCAACGTCTCCAACTACCAGACCGACGAGGACGAGCGGGCCTTCGCCGACGAGCTCAGCGGGCTGCTGGGCGGGGTGCACTACGTCATCGACAGCGGCCGCAACGGCCGCGGGTCGATCGACGAGTGGTGCAACCCGCCGGGTCGGGCCTTCGGGCGGGACCCGGAGGTCGTGGACGACGGCTCCGGGCTCGACGCCTACCTGTGGGTGAAGCCGCCGGGCGAGAGCGACGGCGAGTGCCAGGGCGGTCCGGCAGCCGGTGAGTTCTGGCCCGAGCGCACCTTGGAGATGGCTGCCGCTTCCGGTTGGTGACGACCAGACCCGCGCCGAAGCCACGGGTGAACACCCTGTTCGTTAGGGTGAGTCCATGGTGGGGAATGAGTGGACCGCGGTCATCATCGAGGACGATCCCGACGTCCGGGACCTCATCGAGATCGTGCTGACCCAGTCGGGCTTCCACACGGTCGTGGCCGAGGACGGGGTCGCCGGCGTGGAAGCCGTCCGCACGCACAACCCGCTGATCACCACGCTGGACGTCAACATGCCGGGCATGGACGGCTTCGCCGTGGCCAAGCGGTTGCGCGACTTCAGCAGCACCTACCTGATCTTCATCACCTCCCTGGGCGACGAGATCGACGTGGTCCAGGGCTTCGAGGCCGGTGCCGACGACTACCTCGTCAAGCCGTTCCGCCCCCGCGAGCTGCGCGCCCGCGCCGACTCGATGCTGCGCCGACCCCGCGCCCGACAGGACACCCCGGCCGGACCGAGCCAGGCTGCAGCGCCGCCGGCACCCGAGCCCGTCGCCCCGGTCCAGCCGCCCGCGGAGTCGTGGGCTGCCAAGGCTGCTCGCGAGCTGAAGGCCGGTCTCTCGCCGGCGCCGTTCGTCCAGCCCGTCCAGGCACCCCAGCCGGTCCAGCAGCCCGCGCCCCCGGTCGCCCCGCAGCAGCCGGCCTCGGTCGTGCCGCAGGCGCCCCAGCCACCGACCCCGGTCTACGAGGCACCTCCGGCACCGGTCTACCAGCCCGCTGCCCCGGCCTACGAGCCGTCGGCTCCCGCGCCCCAGCAGTCGGTCAGCCCGCCTCCGGCCCAGCCGGTGACCCCTGGGGTCGCACACGGTGGAGCGGTCGCCCCGGGAGAGGGCGGCTGGCTGCGCTTCAACGGACTGGCCCTCAACGCCGAGACCCGCGTCGTCAGCGTCGGCGGCGGCTCGGTGGACCTGACACGCGCCGAGTTCGACCTGCTCGCCTCGTTGCTGGGCACCGGTCGTCGCGTGCGCAGCAAGGCCGACCTGGTGCTGACGATGCGCGGCCAGCAGTACGTCACGTCGTACTTCGTCAACGAGGCCGACAAGCGTGCCGTCGAGACCAACATCACCAGCCTGCGGCGCAAGCTCGGTGACGACGGCGCCGTGCCTCGCTTCATCGAGACCGTCCGCGGCGTCGGCTACCGGATCGCCGAGGCCTGAGCCCCGGCCTGCTCGTCAGTTGGCGTTGACGGGGATCCGGGCCACCTGGGTCGGCTTGGTCGACTCGAAGATGGCGATCGGGACGGTCTGCTTGATCTCGCGCTTGGTGAAGCGGTCGCTGCCGGGCGACTCCTGCACCCACACGGTCGCGGTGAACATCAGGTCGATGCCGCGGGTGTCGAGCGGCACGGGCCGGATCTTCTGGTTGCGGAGCTCGAAAGCGCCCTTGGGCGAGGTGATGATCATGCCGTACTTGGTCGTGATCGGCTCGGGGTCAAAGGTGATCCTGCGCGCCTCGGCGTCGAGCCGGTAGGGCGTGGCGGTGCCGCGACCCTGGGCGGTCTTGGTGACCGAGGTGACCCGGATCTGCTCGAGGTAGACCTTGCGCTTGGTCCTGTAGGGGTCGCGCAGGGCGCGGTCCAGGTCGTAGGCCTGGAAGGTGAACGAGAAGAACTTGTTGCCCTTGGGGTACCACTCGTTGGTGCGCGGGGTCGACTTGGTCGGGTAGAGCGTGTAGACGAAGTCGACTCCGTTGATGTCGATGTGGGACTGGAACGTGCCGTCGCGGGTGAACTGCGAGTCGTAGGGCGTCTCGGTGGCCGTCGGCGACGGGGTCCCGCTGGGCTCGGCGGTCGGGTCGGTGTCGTCCCCGCTGAGCATCGAGCAACCCGAGAGGGCGACGGAGAGGAGTAGGGTGATGAGCGCGGCCCGCGGGCCGCGTCGCAGTGTGGTGGTCATGCCTTGAACCCTCGGTATCGCTTGCTTCCCTTGATCAGCATCCACGCAGTCTGCAGCACGGTGATGACACCCAGGATGGGCCACCCCACCGCGAGGATGTCGGACTGCAGCTGGATGGGGAGCTGGACCCAGGCGAACCCGGCCGCGACGAAGAGGACCAGCAGCACCAGGAACGGGTAGAGCCAGGCGGTGCCCTTGCCCCGCTCGGCCTTGGCCTGCGCGGCCCAGTTGTCGGTCTGCTGCCTGCTGAAGAACTTCAACCAGGCGCGGACGAAGTGCCCCATCCGGATCCACATGTAGACCTCGGCCGGTGCCAGGAGCATCGCGAAGAGGTAGTCGCGCCTGTTGGCGAACTCCATCGAGCGGGCGACGCGCCAGTTGAGCAGCACCGCGGAGGTCGGCGGGATCAGCCACAGCGGGCTGAAGACGTAGGCGCTGATCGAGAGCGACCCGGCCAGCAGCAGGGCGAACATCAGGCGGGTCACGATGTTGACGACCATCGACATGTGCTCGAACCAGCGCAGGCGCAGGTTGGGGTGCAGCGGCTGGCCCTTGGTGTCGCCGCGCTGACCGGGCCACATCAGGTCGATGGCGCCGAAGTTCCACTTCACCTGCTGGGCGTCGAGCGATCGCAGCGTGGTCATGCCGCCCACGTGGGCCCGGGCGAAGGCGCTGATCTTGGTGAGGTAGCCGGCGCTCTTGATCTGCAGCGAGAGCAGCGAGTCCTCGACCTCGGAGTCCTTGACCCACGGCGTGCGCTGGTGGCTGTCACGCATGACGTCGCGCAGCGCCTGGGTGGAGAAGATGGAGAACTGGCCCCCGAGGACCGCCATGTTGCGGCCCTTGAGCAGGTTCTGCATGTTGAAGGCGGAGAACTGCGCGCGCTGGCCGGCGATGAGGAACTTGGCCATCGGGCCGTCGAGTGCGCTGTCGTCGATCGAGTAGATGGCCGAGATGCCGCCGATGCGGTCGTCGCTGGCGATCTCGTCGACGAGGTGCTGGATCGCGTCGGGCTCGGGGGTGGTGTCGCCGTCGACGCCGAGCAGGAAGTCCATGTGCTCGACCAGCGAGTAGCCGTAGTTGAGGGCGCCGACCTTCTTGTCGGGGTTCTTGCCGATGTCGTGGACGTAGACGATCGTGCTCTGCTCGCCCGAGGCCGTCATGCGGGTGTGGGGGCCGGCGTAGTGGCTGGCGATCTCGACGGACTCGTCGCTGGTGTTGTTGACGATGACGTGGATCGTGTCGGGCAGGCGGGTCTGCTGGAGGAGCGAGTCCAGCACGCCGGAGATCGTCTCGCCCTCGTTGTAGGCCGGGATGATGCAGCCCACGCTGGGGCGGTAGGTCGGCAGGTCGTCGACCGCGTCGAGGAAGCTGCTCTCGTAGGCGGCGAGGCTCGGGTCCGGGGTGCGCACGTAGTCGTCACCGACGACGGTGAGCGCCTCGGTGGTCTGCGGAGGCAGCGCCGAGTCGCGGCCGTTCGTGTTGCCGTTCACGTGGAAGACCCCTCTGGCTCTCAGACCCTGGTGTCCCCCAGTCTGCGGGGCCACCCTCAAGGGTGACCGGGCAGTTCCTCCATCATTCCTCAAGATCTGCTCAAGCAGGCCCGGTTCGCCAGAGCCCGGTCCACGAACCGCCCAGCTCGGCGACGAGCGAGCGCACCAGGGGCAGGCTCACGCCGACCACGTTGTGGAAGTCGCCCTCGATGCCCGTCACGAAGGCGCCGCCCAGCCCGTCGACGGTGAAGGCGCCCGCCACGTGCAGCGGCTCACCCGTGGCGACATAGGCCTCGATCTCCTCGTCGGTGACGTCGGCGAAGTGCACGGTGGTCGACGCCGTGGCCGCAGCGACGCGTCCGGAGGTGACCGCCCGCAGGCTGTGCCCGGTGTGAAGCACCCCGGAGCGTCCCCGCATCGCCTGCCACCGGCGGCGGGCGTCGGCCGCGTCGGTCGGTTTGCCCAGCGCGGCGCCGTCGAGCTCGAGCACGGAGTCGCAGCCCAGCACCAGGGCGCCCTCAGGCAGGTCGTCGCGTCCCGCGACGGCGGCGCACTTCAGCTCGGCCAGCTGGAGCGCGAGCTCGGCGGGGGGCAGCCCCTCGAGCTGGGACTCGTCGACGCCGGAGACGATCACCAGCGGGTCCATGCCGGCGCTGCGCAGGGTCGCGAGGCGGGCGGGGGAGGCGGAGGCGAGGACGAACGTGGTCACGGCGTCAGCCTAGGACGAGCACCGGATGACCTCACGCGGCGTGTCCGGACGACCGTGTCGTGGGGCGCCATCGCGCGCTGGGTGTCAGTGAGGGGCGAGATCCCGGACGAGCGCCTCGATCCGGCGCCGTCGGGTCTCGGATCTCGCCGCCTCCTCGACCGGCTGCAGCAGCCGCCGTCGCTCGGCGGGCGGCTTCGACTCGAACGCGGCGAGGCGCCCCGCGTCGGCGAGGGCGTCCCGCAGGTCCGGGGGCAGGGGCACGTGGTCGGGATCGGCCGGGCGCAGGCGGCACCTGACCACCTCGCCGGGACCGACAGCGAGGCGACGCTGCAGACCCTTGCCGACGTAGGCGAACGCATCCGGCATGACGTCGGCGCGATTGACTCCCATGTTGACCGCCACGTCCTCGACCGTGCCCTCGACGCGTCGGGTCCGTCGGGTTCGGGCGGCCTCCTCGAGGGAGGCGTCGAGACGGATCACGGTGTAGACGTTGCGCCCCCAGGCCAAGGGCTCGACGAGGGCGTCGAACTCGATCCAGATCCGATCGCCGGTCATGCCAGACAGTCTGCCGCGGTCACCAGGTCACCGGCCGACTCCCGGTCAGATCCGGGCGAGGGCGGCCTTGAGCGGGTCGAGCCCCAGGGAGCCGAGGTCGAGCGCTGCCCGGTGGAAGGCCTTGAGGTCGAAGGCCTCCCCCTGGCGGGCGCGGGCCTCGTCGCGTGCCTCGAGCCAGATGCGCTCGCCGACCTTGTAGGACGGCGCCTGTCCCGGCCACCCGAGGTAGCGCTTGACCTCGAAGTCGATGACGGCCGGCTCCATCGAGCAGTGCTGACCCATGAACTCGCGCCCGAGGGCGGGCGTCCAGGTCTCGTCGGGGTGGAAGCCGAACGGGTTGTCGGCGGGGATGGTGAGCTCGAGGTGCATGCCGATGTCGATGATGACCCGAGCCGCGCGGAAGGCCTGGCCGTCGAGCATCCCGAGCCGGTCGGCCGGGTCGGCGAGGTAGCCGAGGTCGTCCATCAGCCGCTCGGCGTAGAGCGCCCACCCCTCACCGTGACCGCTGACCCAGCACATGAGGCGCTGCCAGCGGTTGAGCAGGTCCTGGCGCACGGCGGTCTGGCCGACCTGGAGGTGGTGGCCGGGCACGCCCTCGTGGAAGACCGTCGTGACCTCGCGCCAGGGGGAGAACGACGTGATGCCGTCCGGGACCGACCACCACATCCGCCCCGGCCGCACGAAGTCCTCCGAGGGACCGGTGTAGTAGATGCCGCCGTCGTTGGTGGGAGCCAGGCAGCACTCGATGGTGCGGATCTGCTCGGGGATGTCGAAGTGGGTGCCGTCCAGGTCCGCGACGGTGCGGTCCGCGAGGTCCTGCATCCAGTCGCGGAACTCCTCGCGCCCCTCGATGCGGCGGGCCGGGTCGGCGTCGAGGTGCGCGATGGCCTCGGGGAGCGAGGCGCCCGGCAGGACCCGGTCGGCGGTGGCCGCCATGTCGTCGGAGAGACGCTTGAGCTCCTCCCAGCCCCAGGCGTAGGTCTGCTCGAGGTCGACCTCGGCACCCAGGAAGCGCCGCGACTCCAGGGCGTACCGCTCGCGACCGACCGCCTCCTTGGCGCGGCCGCGCGGGGCGAGGTCGTGCTCGAGGAAGCGGCCGAGGTCGGCGAAGGCCGCGGTGGCGGCCGTGGCGTGGTCGGTGAGGGATCGCTGCAGGGACTGGGGTCCGCGGGCCGCGAGACCGGCGAAGAAGTCGCCCCCGGCGCCCTCCTGCCCGGTCCACCCGCGCACCTGCTGGGCCACCTCGACGTACTGCCGGGTCGCGACGACGTGGCCCTGCGCTGCCTCCTCCTCGAGCGTGGCGCGGAACCCGCGCAGGCGCTCGGGGATCGCGGCCAGTCGGCTGTCGACGTGGGTCCAGGCCTCCTCGCCGTCGGTCGACATCAGGTCGAAGACCTGCCGCAGCTCGTGCAGCGGGCTGTCGATGACGCTGACCTGGCACCGCAGCGTCCCGGCGTCCATGATCTCGATCTCGAGCCCCAGCCGCTCGAGGAACGCCTCGCGCGCGACCGTCTCGCGCTCGTCGACGGGCGTGGCCGCGGCGACGTCGGCGTAGGCGGTGCGGGTGACCTGCTCGCGCTCCGCGAAGCCGTCGGGGGAGTAGTCGGGCAGCTCCCCCTCGTGACCGGCCACACCGAGGTAGGTCGCGAGGACCGGGTCGAGGGAGCAGGAGCGGACGAGGTGGGCCTCGCTGGCGGTGTCGATGGCGCGCTCGGTCGTCACCTCTCGACCCTAGTCAGGCACGGCGAGCGCGGGAAGCATCTCGCCGAAGGCGCAGGTGGTGAGGCCGAAGATGTCGTCGCCGTCGACGGCGTGCTCGGGGGCGTGCATCGACATCATCACGTTGAGCAGCATGCCCTGGGCGATGAAGTCCTTGGCCCGGTCGGGCTCGCAGCCGGTCGTCATCAGCGTCTGGTAGATCGCGCCCATCCCGGCACGGGCCTGGGCGCCGATCTCGGGCTCACCGCCGGCGGAAAAGCCGTGCATGAGGACCTGGAGGAAGTCGCGGTCGGTGAGGAGGGCGCCGTAGGCGAGTCCGAGGTGCTCCCAGACGTCCTCGTCGGGGGCGAGGTCCTGGGCGAGGACGTCCTCGAAGGCGGTGCGGATCTGGTCGGAGGCGCGGGCGAAGACCGCGAGGAAGAGCTCGAGCTTGGTGCCGAAGATCCGGACGACGTAGGGCTGCGAGACGCCGGCCTCCTTGGCGACCGCGTCGGTGCTGGTGCCGTGGAAGCCGCCCCGCGCAAAGGCGCGGGTGGCGGCGTGGAGGACGAGCTCGCGCCGGTCCTCGGCGCTCATCCGGGGAATCGGGGCGGCGTTCATGCTTGACAGGTTATCACTCGATTACTTAGCCTTCGCACTAAGTAATCATTCAATGCCTTCTTGGCAAGGAGTCCACGATGACCACACTCGTCCCACCCGTCGCCGTCTCGGACGACCCCGCCCTCGTCGCCCCCACGCGACGTCGGGTGCCGGTCTGGCTGGCGATCCTCGCCGCGTCCCTGCCGATGTTCATGGCCACGCTCGACAACCTCGTCATGACCAGCGCCCTGCCGGTCGTCCAGGCCGACCTGGGCTCCTCGGTGAGCCAGCTGTCGTGGTTCATGAACGCCTACACGCTCACCTTCGCCACCTTCATGCTGCCCGCCGCTACGTTGGGGGACCGGCTCGGTCGGCGCCGGATGATGCTGGCCGGGCTGGCCCTCTTCACGCTCGCGTCGATCGCCTCGGCGCTGTCGACGACCTCGGAGGCGCTCATCGCGGCGCGGGCCGTGCAGGGTCTCGGCGCCGCCGCGATCATGCCCCTGTCCCTGACCCTGCTCGCCGCGGCCGTGCCACCGGCACGTCGCGCGGTCGCGATCGGCGTGTGGGGCGGCGTGTCCGGCCTGGGTGTCGCGCTCGGCCCCGTCGTCGGTGGTGCGGTCGTGGAGGGGGTCAGCTGGCAGGCGATCTTCTGGCTCAACGTGCCTGTCGCGCTGGTCGCGGGTCCGCTGCTCCTGCTGGCGGTGCGTGAGTCCCGCGGTGTGTGGCAGCCCCTCGACCTGGTGGGCACCGCCCTCCTCGGTGGCGCGGTCTCCCTCGGCATCTGGGGCATCGTGCACGGCAACGACGACGGATGGGGCTCGCTCGGGGTCCTCGGCCCGCTGGTGCTCGCGGCCCTGCTGCTCCCGTCGTACGTCGGGTGGGCGCGAGGGCGTGCCCACGCCGTGCTGCCGCTGCGTCTCTTCTCCTCGCGCGGCTTCTCGGTCGCCAACGCGATCGGGCTGTTCTTCACGCTCGGGATGTTCGGCACGGTCTTCCTGCTGGCGCAGTACCTCCAGGTCGTGCAGGGCTACAGTCCGCTCGAGGCCGGATTGCGCACGCTGCCGTGGACCGCCGCCCCGATGGTCGTGGCGCCGATCGCCGGTGCGCTGGCCGGGCGGTTGGGCTTGCGCTCGCTGCTGCTGACCGGCCTGGTGCTGCAGTCGGCGTCGCTGGTGTGGTTCGCCGCACTCACCGAGAGCGCGGCCGGCTACTCCTCCTTCGTGCTGCCGCTGGCGATGGCCGGTGTCGGCATGGGGCTGACCTTCGCGCCCAGCGCCACGGCGGTGCTCGAGGGGCTGCCCGAGGACGACTTCGCGATCGCCAGCTCGGCCAACTCCACGATCCGTGAGTTCGGCGTGGCGCTGGGCATCGCGGTGCTGACCGCTGTCTTCCTCGGAAACGGCGGCCAGCTGACGCCGACCGGCTACGACGGCGCGATCGGCGCGGCACTGCTGACCGGGGCCGGTGCGGTCGCGGTGGCCGTGGTCGCCGCGATCTTCGCGCCCGGTCGGGTGCGCGCGTCGGACTGATCAGTCGACAGTGAGGTCGGCGACGGTCACGAGCCGCGGGTGCTCGTGGTCGTCGCCATCGACCTGTCCCTTGGCCCACCACATGCGCAGGCCGCGGCCGGTGACCTCGAGGGTCGCGAGGTTGTTGTCGAACCACGGGCCCTTGAGCAGCTTCCACGTCATCGGCGCGTTGGGCACCTTCGCCGAGCGCGCCACCACGTGCCCGAGCGGCCCGGCGACGCCGTAGGACAGGAACGCCGTGGCGAAGCGCCACTTGCGCGACAGCGGGTTGCGGATGGGGGAGCAGACCGCCTGGATGATGCGGCTGCGGGTGGGTGCCTGCCCGCGGTTGCCGCGGCGGGTCGGGCGGGCCTCGGACACATAGCTGTGGTGGACGTCGCCCGAGAGGAAGGTGACCGTCTCCGGGGCGTCACCGCGCTCGCCACGGGCCACCTCCAGCACCATGGCGGTGACCGTCTGGAAGGCCTCCTGGAAGGCGGCCCAGTGCTCGAGGTCCGCGGCCTGGCGGATCGTCTCGCCCCGCTTGGCCAGGCGCCGGCCCCAGGCGCCACCGGCCAGCGCCTCGCTGAAGGCCTCCACGTAGTGGAGCCCCGGCGCGAGCAGGAACGGCAGCGACGTGCCGATCAGCAGGTGGTCGAAGCCGCCGCAGAGCTGCCCGTCGAGCCAGGCGAGCTCGTCGTCGTCGAGGAGGCTGCGGTGCTCGGGCTCGAGCACCCGCGCGGCGCGGGAGTCGACGACGACCAGCCGCGCCTGGGTGCCGAAGTCGCGCGCGAAGCTCCAGCGGTAGGACGACGGCTCCTGGTCGGCGCGGTCGGCGAAGGCATCGATCAGGGCGCTGGCGTCGTACTCGTGGGTGCCGTCGTGACCGACGATGCGCTGCCAGATCTCGTCCTGGGCACGCTCGTCGGGGGAGAGGTTGCCCAGGTGCTGGTGCACCCAGTAGGACCCCAGGCCTGCGACGATCCGCCCGTGCCACCAGTCGGTGGCCTCCATCTCGTCCTTCCAGGCGCGCGAGGTGTTCCAGTCGTCGCGGACGTCGTGGTCGTCGAAGATCATCGCCGTCGGCACCGTCGAGAGCAGCCAGCGGTTGGCCGGGTCGGTCCAGGCGAGGCAGTAGAGGTGGGCGTACTCCTCGTAGTCCTTGAGCTCGGCCCAGGGCGCCTGCTCGATGTCACGACGCGACTCGATGAACTCCTTCATCTCCTGGGTCGTCTCGTCGGCGTAGACCTGGTCGCCGAGGAAGAGCACCAGGTCCGGCCAGCGCACCTGGTCGCCCGGGTCGGGGTCCTCGGGGTGCGCGGTGTCGGTCACGCCGGCCATGCGCAGCGCGTAGGCACGCAGGGCGTCGACGCCGTGGGTGTCGTTGCCGGCCTTGTCGTGGCCCACCGAGGTGCGGCAGGACCCGAAGGCCATGCGCAGCGGCTTGGCGTGGTCGAGCGTCGGGATCACCGAGGGCGGGTAGGGCGAGTCGGCCGGCGGCCAGACGCGCTCGCCGTCGATGCTCACGGTGTAGGGCGTCTTGGTGCCGCGCTCCAGTCCGTCGACGCACACCAGTGCGTAGTGGTGGTCGTGCACGCGGAAGGTCCGCGCGCTGCCGGAGTGCTCGCCCGCCGTCACCGTCACGGTGCTCGCCGACGCGGTCTCCACCCACACGCTCGCGCTCGTCTCGTCAACGTGGCGCAGCAGCGGCCCGAGCCTCAGAGCAGTCATGTGCCGCAGCGTTTCACATGGCACGCACGACTCAGCGCGGCAGCCCGCTCGCCCGCCAGCCACCCGGCCCGTGGGGCAGCGCCTGGCGGACCTTGCGGTGCGGCGACTGCCACTCCGGCGTACGACGGGCGGGCGCGGCGTCGTCGGAGCCGAGGGCCGCGAAGACCGCGACCAGCGCCGCGACCTCCTCCGGGGTGGCGTCGCTGCCGATGACCCGCAGCAGCGGTCGGGTCTGCGCAGCGGCCTCCGCCGTGGCCCCGCCGGCGTCGTCGTGCTCGGCCATCAGAGCGGGATGTTCCCGTGCTTCTTGGCCGGCAGCGTGACCCGCTTGGAGCGGAGCAGACGCAGGGCCCGGACGATCTCGATGCGGGTCTCGTGGGGGGTGATGACCGCGTCGATGTAGCCGCGCTCGGCCGCGATGTAGGGGTTGGCCAGCGTGGTCTCGTACTCGTCGATCAGCTCGGCGCGCCGCGCCTCGACGTCCCCGCCGTCCTTCTCGACCTGGGCGAGCTCCTTGCGGTGCACGATGTTGGCCGCCCCCTGGGCGCCCATGACGGCGATCTGGGCGGTCGGCCAGGCCACGTTGATGTCGGCGCCGAGGTGCTTGGAGCCCATGACGTCGTAGGCGCCGCCGTAGGCCTTGCGGGTGATGACGGTGACCAGCGGGACCGTGGCCTCGGAGTAGGCGTAGATCAGCTTGGCGCCGCGGCGGATGATGCCGTTCCACTCCTGGTCGGTGCCGGGCAGGAAGCCGGGCACGTCGACGAACGTGAGGACGGGGATGTTGAAGGCGTCGCAGGTGCGCACGAAG
>NZ_JANNML010000170.1:0-3196 GCF_031397825.1 Nocardioides sp. | reverse complement strand
GAGAAGGAGCACGGCGACGCCCTGCGCGACGCCTGGGAGGAGAAGTACGCCGAGGTCGAGGAGGAGGTGCCCGCCCTGCCCGGCGCCGCCGCGATGATCGAGCACCTGGTCGAGGCCGGCTTCGTCGTCGCGCTCGCCTCGTCGGGCAAGAAGCACTTCTCCGAGAACGCCGTGAAGACGCTCGGTGTCGGCGAGCACGTCACGATCCTCACCACCTCGGAGGACGCCGAGGAGTCCAAGCCCGAGTCCGACCTGCTGAACGCCACGTTGAGCAAGCTCCACGACACCGAGGGCGTCGACATCGACCGGGCCGTCATGGTCGGTGACACCCCCTACGACGTCGAGGCCGCCTCACGCGCGGGCCTGCGGTGCCTCGCCGTACGCACGGGCGGGTTCGGCGTCGACGAGCTGACCGAGGCCGGGGCAGCGCTCGTGCTCGACGACCTGTCGGGCTACGCCGACGTCGACTGGGAAGGCCTCATGCGCCCGCTCGAGGGCGACGCCGGCGCCTGAGCCTGCTGCCCCTCGCCCTCCCGGCGTTCCTCCCCGACCCGGCCGGGTTGGAGCCCGGGTGGGTGGGCACGGTGGGGGCGCCCCCTCCCCCGTTCTCCAAGGACCCTCCATGACGCGCTTCGGCTACACCCTCATGACCGAGCAGCGGGACCCGCGCGGCCTCGTGCGTGACGCCGCCCAGGCCGAGGAGACCGGCTTCGACTTCGAGGTCATGAGCGACCACTACTTCCCGTGGCTCTCGGCGCAGGGCCACTCGCCGTACGCCTGGTCGGTGCTGGGCGCGGTCGCCCAGGTGACCGAGCGGGTCGACCTGATGACCTACGTGACCTGCCCGACCATGCGCTACCACCCCGCGGTGGTGGCCCAGAAGGCCGCCACGATGGGGATCCTCTCCGAGGGCCGTTTCGTGCTCGGGCTCGGCAGCGGGGAGAACCTCAACGAGCACGTCGTCGGCAAGGGCTGGCCGACCGTGACCACGCGCCAGGAGATGCTCGCCGAGGCCATCGAGATCATCCGCGAGCTGCACACCGGCGAGCTCGTCGACCTGCAGGGCGACCACTTCCAGGTCGACTCGGCGCGGATCTGGGACCTGCCCGCCGAGCCGGTCGAGATCGGCGTCGCGGTCAGCGGCCCGGCCTCGATCGAGCTGCTGGCGCCGCTGGCAGACCACCTCATGACCACTGAGCCGGACCCCGACATCGTCTCGCGGTGGAACCGCACCAAGGGCGCCCCGCGCATCCCGGGCTCGGCCCGCGCGGTCGGTCAGATCCCGATCTGCTGGGATCCCGACGAGGACGCCGCGATCAAGCGCGCCCACGAGCAGTTCCGGTGGTTCGCCGGTGGCTGGTCGGTGAACGCCGATCTGCCGACCACGGCCGGTTTCGCGGGGGCGACGCAGTTCGTGCGTCCCGAGGACGTGGCGGACAACATCCCCTGCGGTCCCGACCTCGACGCCATCGTCGACGCCGTCAGCGCCTTCTGGGACTCCGGCTTCACCGACGTCGCGCTGGTGCAGATCGGCGGCAACACCCAGGAGCAGTTCCTGGCCGAGGCCGCCGCGCCGCTGCTGGAGAAGCTGCGCGACGCCAGCGGCAGCTAACCGGGCCGCTCGACGGACCAGCGTCCGAGCAGGGTCCCGTCCTGCTCGAGCAGGGTGGTCAACCGGAGCGGCGTCGCGGTGTCGGGGCCTGTAGCGATGCGCGGGTGCTCGCCTCCGACCAGCTGGGGCACGACGGTGAGGCACACCTCGTCGAGGACGTCGGCCGCGACCAGGTCGGCGAACAGGCTCGGGCCCCCCTCGGACAGCACCGACGAGAGGCCACGCTCGGCGAGGACGCCCCGCAGCGCGGCCAGGTCGACCTCGTCGCCGGTGACGATGACGTTCTCCTCCCCCAGTGCAGCGCGGCTCTCGGCCAGTCCCTCGGCGCCGGCCGTCGTGGCCAGCAGGACCGCCCCCCGAGGCGCGTCGCGCAACGTCTCCGGCACGTGCCCGCGGCGACTGACCAGCACGATCGGCACCTCGGCAGGGCCGTAGCCCTCGTCGCGTGCGGTGCCGGCGCCCACCAGGATGGCGTCGGCCAGGGCGCGCAGGGTCTCGAAGACGGCCTTGTCGGCTCCGTTGTTGATCGATCCGCTGCGACCGCTTGCGCCGGTGGCCGAGCCGTCGACCGTGCTGACCATGTTGATCCGCCACCACGGCGACCGCAGCGGTCGGTAGACCTCGACCAGGTCGTCGGCGTCCAGGTCGGTCTCGCCGACCCGACCACCCAGCTCGTCGATCAGGATGCGCACGTCCACCTCGTCACCCAGTAGCGGACCCCGAAGGGGTCGTCGTCGTAGTCCATGCAGACCGGTCCGTCCGGCGCTGGCGCGAGCTGCCCCAGGTGGCACCAGGCCGGCGCGTCGAAGCACCACAGCTGCTCGGCCAGGTCGGGGTCCAGCGCGGTCAGCCGCTCCGGACGCCCGCCGCGCAGAGCCGCGGCGAGGGCGTCGTCGAAGGCGAACGCGCGGTCGTCGAGGTGCCCCGGCGCCTTCACGGACCGGGTCGCCGAGCCGTTGGCCACCACCAGCAGCCCGGCCGCCGACGGGGCCTCGCCCGGCTGCAGGGCGGGTGCTGTCGTCGCGGCCCCGCCGGCCGACAGCAGGGCCCGGCCGATGCGCAGACCGGGCGACTCCGCGACCCCGCGGGCGAGGTTGTCGGGACGCTGCGGCGCGGCGAGCACCGCCACGTCGTCGGGGTGGCGCCGCCACAGCCAGGCGGCGGCGGCCAGCGCGTGCTCGCGCGCGGCACGCAGCGGGTCGTCGGGGCTGGTCAGCTCGGGAAGCAGGGCCAGGCTCGAGGGCACCACGGCCACGCTGCGCACGGTGGTGCCGGCAAGGCCGCTCACGCGAGGCCTCGTACAAGCCGCTGCGGCGGGCGGCGGCCCGCGATCGAGGAGACCATGTCGACGACCTGGCGGGTCTCGACCACCTGGTGCACCCGGTAGATCCGGGCCCCGGCGAGGGCGCACACGGCGGTGGCCGCGAGCGTCCCGGTCAGCCGCTCGCCGACCGGCAGGTCGAGGGTCTCGCCGACGAAGTCCTTGTTCGACAGGCTCACCAGCACCGGCCAGCCGGTCGCGACCATCTCGCCCAGCCGGCGGGTGACCTCGAGCGAGTGCAGGGTGTTCTTGCCGAAGTCGTG
>NZ_JANNML010000045.1:0-21224 GCF_031397825.1 Nocardioides sp. | reverse complement strand
GCCGGAATGGGATGGCGCCGCGGGAAGCGTCGTGCCACTTGCCACCCAGGACTCGTTGCTCCTCGCGGTTGCCGGCACGCTCGGCGGCACGCTGCGACGTAAACGTACCGGCCGAGCGCGTCCGGCCCGCGGGGTCTCGGTAGCAGGCGACGAAGCGCTTCCCGCCATCGCTAGTGATCCGCGGTTTCACCCACGCCATCTCTGCCTCCTGGAGACCTGTCCGCACAGTGTCCGCAAAGGTTGCCGAAACGCAACGAAGGTTGGCGGAGGTTGGCGAAAGATCAAATATACCCTCTGACCTGCGACTATACCTCACACCCGCTCACTCCGAGCGCGCCCAAGAGCATCGCCTGCAGGGTAGAGATTTCACTCATAACCCAGAGGTCGCAGGTTCAAATCCTGCCCCCGCTACAAAGTTTCAGGCTCGGAGATCACTGATCTCCGAGCCTGAAAGCATTTGAGAACTGATCCGACTGTCACAAACCCGCCAGAAACCCCGTCGTAGCGCTCCTCCGAGCCGCATCCGCGAGCATCGGCATGGGATGTCACGGACCCCCGCGGGACCACTCGGGACCTCGTGCGCACCTCACGTTCATGGAGACCACCCATCACGCTGAGTGGCCTGGAGCCGCTGCTGAGCATCCAGGAGCTCGCCGAGTACCTCGACGTGCCTGTGACGACGATCCGCGACTGGCGCACCGACGGCAAGGGGTCGTGCGCGATCAAGGTCGGCGGTCGCGTTCGCTTCGCCACCTCCGACGTCCTGGCCTGGCTGCTCAGGCAGCGCGAGCCCGAGCCGGGGCGTGGGCACAGCGGCAGAGCTCGGGTCGCGAGGGGACCAGGTACTCACCCCGGAACTCGCAGGAGATTCAAGCGGTCTCCCAGAGACCGATGAGGTTGCCCTCGGTGTCGGTGAAGTAGCCGGTGAAGCCCATGTCCCCGACGGCCATCTTCTCGGTCACGGTCTTTCCGCCGGCGGCCTCGACCTTGCGCAGCGCTTCGTCGACGCTTTGGACGTCGATGACGAGATTCGGTGACGTGCCAGGAAACTCCGCGCTCCGCTCGAACATGCCCCCGTTGATGAAGCCTGGCTCGGTCGGACCACGCTCGGGGTCGCTCGGACCTGTCATCACCATCGTGTAGCTCATGCCCGGCACGGGGACCATCTGCCAGCCGAAAGTCTCGACGTAGAAACCCCGCGCGCGGTCACCGTCGTCGAACGGGATCTCGAAGTGCACAACTTTGCCCGACATGCTTCCTCCCTCGGTTTGCTCTCGACCTCCAGTGAACTGCGGCCGCCACCGGCAGGTCAACGGGTCCAGAGTTCACGAGGTCTCAATCACCCGCGGCCGAGCTGACTTTCATCAGGTCTCATGAGGGGATCGCCATCCGGTGATCGTCTTGGCACTCGCGGTTGCTGACCGACTAGGCCTCCTGGCGGTTGACCGCAACGACGTGCAGTTGCCTGGATGCCCGTCTGATCAACACCACCGGGACTTCTGCGCCTGCGGAGCCGCGCGTTGCCGCCCAGCGCGACGGATCCGCACGTCAGCTCCCCAGCGTGGCGACGAGCACGGCCTTGATGGTGTGCATCCGGGTCTCGGCTTGGTCGAAGACGATCGGGTGACGGGACCGGAAAACCTCGTCGGTCACCTCGAGGGTGTCCATGCCGGTCTTGTGGAAGAGGTCCTCGCCGACCTTGGTGTGCCGGTCGTGGAAGCCCGGGAGGCAGTGGGTCTCATGCTGCTCTCATCCTTGCGGGACTAGGTTCGGGGTGTGCGCGTGCTTGTGGTCGAGGATGACGTGCCACTCGCCGCGGCGGTGGTGCGGGCGCTGCGCAGCGTGCGGGTGCTCGCCTATGTGGCGCCGGATCCGTCGGTTGCCCGCCAGATGGCCTCCGACGCGGTCTACGACGTGATCGTGCTGGATGTGATGTTGCCCGGTGGGGACGGCTTCGAGTTGTGCCGGCGGTGGCGCACCGAAGGGGTGTGGACCCCGATCCTCATGTTGACCGCGCGTGCGGATGTGGAGGACCGGGTGCGTGGGCTGGACGCGGGCGCGGATGACTACCTGACCAAGCCATTCGCGCTCAGCGAGCTCCTGGCGCGGCTGCGGGCGCTGGCCCGTCGCGATGCCCACGAGCGACCCACCGTCCTTGAGGTGGGGGGACTCCGGTTGGACCCGGCCAGTGCCCAGGTGTGGCGCGGCGATGTCGAGATCACCCTGTCCGCCCGGGAATTCGCGCTGCTGGAGGCGTTCATGCGCAACCCGGGACAGGTGCTGAGCCACCTGCAGCTCGTGGACGCTGCCTGGGACATCGGCTTCGAGCAGCGGTCCAATGTGGTGGAGGTCTATGTGCGCTACGTACGCGAGAAGGTGGACCGGCCCTTCGGTGTCGCCTCGATCGAGACCGTGCGCGGGCTGGGCTACCGACTGCGCGCGGACGGTGGCCGATGAGACGGGGGCTGGCCCGGGTCCCGGTCCTGATCAGGTTGACCGCCACGTTCGCGGTGGCCACGCTGCTGGTCCTCTCGGTGGCTGCACTCTTCGTGGGCGTCCGGCTGCGTGCGGACATCGACGAACGCATCGACGTGAGCCTGCAACGCCGCGCCCAGGCGGCGGAGGCGGCCTACGACGCCGGGACGCCGATGAGGCAGCTTGCCCTGACCCTGGAGGACCGTGAGGAGTTCTTCGTTCAGATACTGACCCGCGGCGGCGAGGTGGTGGAGACCGGCGGCACCCTGGCCGGACCGGCCCTCGCTGCCGAGGAAGCCGGCCCGGGCCAGCCGGGACCGCGGATGTTGGAGCGGGACCTGCCGGGTGTGGACGGTCGAGCCAGGCTGCTGGTACAGCCGATCGAGCTGCGCTCGGGCTCTCCCGGCGCCTTGGTGCTGGGGCAGTCACTGGTCGACCGCAACGACGCGCTCGACAGCCTGGGAAGGTCGTTCCTGATCGGCGGGGTGGTCAGCCTCTTCCTGGCGTCGGCGCTCGGGTACGGCGTGGCTCGAGCGGGCCTGCGGCCGGTGGAGGAGATGCGTCGCAAGGCCCAGTCCATCACGCTGTCCGGTTCCCCCGAGCTGCTGCCGCTGCCACCTGCACACGACGAGCTGAGACGACTCGGGGAAACTCTCAACGACATGCTGCACCGACTGCGGGACGCCTTCGACCGAGAGCGACGCTTCGTGGCCGACGCCAGCCACGAGATCCGGACCCCGCTGGCCACGATCCGGCTGGAGCTGGGCAGCGCGCTGCGCGGCGAGCTCGACGACGACGAGCGACGGTCGGCCCTGCTGGCCGCCGAAACCGAGTGCCTCCGGCTGACCCGATTGGCCGATGACCTGCTGGTGCTGGCCAGACTCGACGACGGCCGGCTGCCGCTGCGACGTGCACCCTTCGACCTGTCCAGTTGCCTGACCCGGCTCCGAGACCAGCACGCCGCGCGAAGCACGGCGCTGGGCCGACGGCTCGAACTCGACGTCCCGCCGGGCCTGACGATGGACGCCGACCCGGACCGGATCGCCCAGCTGAGCGCCAACCTCGTCGACAACGCGCTGCGGCACGGCGCCGGAACGGTGCGGATCGTGGCCCGGCCCCTGGCGGGCGGCGTCGAGATCTCGGTCGGTGACGACGGGCCCGGCCTGCCCCCGGAGTTCCTCGCCCGAGCCTTCGAGCGGTTCAGCCAGGCCGACTCGTCCCGGGCCGCCGGCGGAGCCGGGCTCGGCCTCGCCCTCGTCGCCACCATCGCCGAGGCCCACGGCGGCCGGGCCGCCGTCGACCCCGACCACTTGTCCGTGGTCCGCGTCGGAATCCCAGCACCCAGTCCGCGAGCCCGGAACCAGGCCGGGATGGCTGCTTCTCAGCGTCCGCTCATTCCCGGTTCCTAGCGTCCGAGCATCAAGGGGGACCATCCCCGGCCGGACCAGGAGGAACCCTCATGCACACGTCACCAGCACGTACCGGGACCCGCGGCCACCGCGCAGTTGCCGCCCTCGCTCTGGCAGGGGCGGCTTCGCTCGGCATCCCGTTCCTGTCCGACGCGGGAGCCACGGCGGACCCGCACTCTGTGGCCGCTCTCGGCACGAGAAGCGGCGCGCCGGACTCCAACGCCTCAGACGAGTTCCCGGTCACCGCCTGCGGGACCGTCACCCGCACCGGCTGCGCGCCCACGAGCGACCGGGTGGACATGGACCGGCCGACGTTCAGCCATCCGCTCGACATCACCAACCCCCTGTTCCCGGTCGGTGACCTGCAGTCGGTGATCCAGGTCGGCACCGTCGAGGGCAAGCTGTTCCGGTCCGAGACCACCCGGCTGCCCCAGACCGGGGTGGTCGACTGGTACGGCACGAGGGTGCCCGTGGTGCTCTCGCAGTACGTGGCCTACCTCGACGGCCGGATCGAGGAGGTCGCCGTGGACCGCTACGCCCAGGCCGACGACGGATCGGTGTGGTACTTCGGCGAGGACGTGATCGACTACCAACATGGCGGCGCCTACTTCACCGAGGGCACTTGGCTGGCCGGTCGGGACGGTCCGCCGGCCATGCTCATGCCGGCGCACCCCGAGCTCGGTGACGTGTTCCGCGTCGAGAACGTGCTCGGTGTCGTCTTCGAGGAGCTGAGCGTCGTCGAGGTCGACAAGACGGTGAAGGGGCCGACCGGGCCGGTGACGGGGGCGATCGTGGTCGACGAGCTCGGGGTCGACGGCACCCACTCCCGCAAGACCCTCGCCCCGGGGTACGGGGAGTTCCTCACCAAGAACCGGACGGAGCTCGAGGCCATGGCGGTGGCCACACCGACCAACGCCGTGCCCGGTGGCGCGCCGCCGGCGCTGCGGCACATCTATACCGCGGCCTGGGGTACCTGGGAGTTCGCCCGCGGGGACTCGTGGAACTCCGCGAAGCTGTCCGTCGACCAGATCGCCACGGCGGTGAGCGACCTGGCCGAGGGGAACCAGCCGTTCCGGCCGATGCGGCTGCTCCAGCGCTCGCTGACCAAGCTGCACGCAGCGGTCGGCGGTCGCGATGTGCGGGTCACCGAGGAGGCGGCGGCGCGGGTGGCGCAGTCCGCGGTCGATCTCGAGGCGCAGTACCTGACCAGCCAGGAGGTCGAGAGGTTCCGCTTCCACCTGCACACCATGGTGCTGCGCCAGGCCGCAGCAGCGCACCGGCCGGCGGACGTCAACGGTGAGGTGGCTGTCCTCGAGCTGCTCCGCGCCCGGCTCGAACTGCCCGCCGACCAGGCAACCGTCATGGACCGCGAGCTCACCGCGCTCCGGACTGCGGTGGACGCCCGCAACCTCCTGAGCGCGGCCGACGTGACGGCCCGCCTCGGGTTCCTCGCCCTCGACCAGGGTTGAGGGAGCGACTCGTCATCGGGTGGCGAACCAAGCCACCCGATGACGCCGTCGGCAGGAGGCTGGCAGCCGGACCGGGTTCAGCCTGTGCCGCGGATGTACTTCACCAGCGTTGCCCGGCCGCCAGTGCCGTCGAGGTGCACGCTGAGGACGGGGCCGACGCCGGGGGCGTAGAACTTCAGCTCCTGAACGCGCGGCTCCAAGGGGACGAGGTCGCGGGTCATCAGCACGTCCTTGGTGAAGTAGCCGAAGGGGACCTCGACGTGCTCCTCCCCGACCGTCACCACGGTCGCACGGTCCTCGGCGTGGCCCCGGTAGTACTCCTGCCGGTAGCTCATGCCGGGGCGGGGCTGGGCCGGCATCGCGATGCCACCCTGGGCTCCGTCGACCCCGGCCTCGAAGGAGCCTTCCCGGGTGACCACCTTGCCGTGGTCATACTCCGCGGTGTCCTCGCCGAGGTACCAGATGTTTCCGGCCGTGTCCTGGGCGTACCAGTCATCGGTGGCCTCGGTGAGTTCTCCGTTCTCGCGCACCTCGTCGCGCACGACGCGGGCGGTGATCCCGTTGGCCAGAAGCTTGGTCTTCGAGGTCACCCGGATGACCACCTGCTGGCGGCCTCCTTCGGAGTCGGTCTCCTCGTAGCGCCACGTGTCACCTGGTGCCATCGGCCAGTACGGGTTGGTGATCTCGGTGGTGAAGTCGGCGGGGTCCAGCTCGAGCTTCTCCGCCCCCTGGGGCAGGGAGGTGACTGCTGGCGAGGGGTCGGCGGCGGTCGGGCTGGACGTGGTGCCGGGTGTGTTGGTCGTGGGGGCCGTCGTCGCGTCGATACCGCCGGCGACGCCGCTGCAGGCGGCGGTGGCGAGCACGGCACCCGAGGCGAGCGCGGCTGCGGCCAGACGGACGCCACCGCGAGAGGTTCGAGGGTCGAGGTTCATGGTCGTCTCCGATTCCTTGGGGCCCCGGCTGTCGGGGCCGATAACAGGAGACCGCAAGCCAGATGAGGAGACGGTGAGGGCGATGACCGTCGGTGGGGCAGCGGCGCGCTCATCGTTTTCTCATCGACGCGATGTGACCATGGCCTGCGTGACCGCTGGACCCACGTGACGGGTCGCGGCCGGGTGGACGCGTGGGAGGCTGACCAGATGAGGGTCCTGATCGTGGAGGACGAGGCGAAGCTGGCCGAAATAGTACGGCGCGGGTTGCTGGCGCACGGGTTCGCGGCCGACATCGCCGGCACGGGTGAGGAGGCGGTCAGCATGGCCTCAGCCAGTAGCTACGACCTTGTCGTGCTCGACGTGATGTTGCCGGACGCCTCCGGTCTCGAGGTGTGCCGCGAGCTGCGCGCCGGGGGCAATCCCGTACCGGTCCTGATGCTGACCGCGCTCAGCGCCGTCGATGACCGGGTGCAGGGATTGGACAGCGGCGCGGACGACTACCTGGCCAAGCCCTTCGAGTTCGCCGAGCTGGTGGCCCGGTTGCGGGCCCTGGCGCGGCGCAGCGACCTCACCAGGGACGTGGTGATCGAGGCCGGTGGCCTGCGGCTGGACCCCGCCGCACGGACGGTGCATCGGGCTGGGACCCAGATCGAGCTGACAGCGAAGGAGTTCGGCCTGTTGGAGGCGATGATGCGTCGGCCGGGTCAGGTGATCAGCCGGTACGACCTGCTCGAGTCGGCCTGGGACGAGAGCTATGAGAACAAGTCGAACGTCATCGACGTGTACATGGGGTACCTGCGGGCCAAGGTGGACCGCCCGTTCGGGACGCGGACCATCGAGACGGCCCGGGGCGCTGGCTACCGACTCGCGGACGACGCCCCATGAGGTCCCTGCCGGTGCGCTGGCGTATCACCGGCGCCTTCACGGTGGCGATGCTGTTGCTGATGGTCCTGGCCGGGGTCTTCGTCTACCTGCGGCTCGACGAAGCGCTCGACCGCCACATCGACCACGCCCTGCGCAGCCGCACCGCCCAGCTCATCGGAAGCGCTGACACCCAGCTGCTCGACGGGCGGACCGAGCCCGCTGATCCGGGAAGTCCCAGCGCCGCCGTGTTGGAGTCGGATGAGAATCCGGTCCAGGTCCTCAGTGCCGACGGGGAGGTGCTGCGGTCCTCGGCCCGCGCCAGCGTGCCGTTGGTGAGCCCCAGCCTGGTCCGCGGTATCGGAGACCAAGCACTCTTCGTCGACCGGACCGGTGATGCCCTCTTCGACGAGTCGGTTCGTCTGCTGGTGACACCGCTGCCGGCCGAGGGCCCGGGCGCCGTGCTGGTGGTGGGTGAGTCGCTCGACGAGAAGCACGAGGCCATGGTCGCGCTCCTGACCACCGAGCTCATCGGCCTTGCCGCGGCGATCGTGGGCTCTGCCGTGGTCGGCTACCTGATGACCGGAGTGGCGCTGCGCCCCGTCGAGGACATCCGGCGCGAGGCAGAGACGATCCGGGACCTGCCCCTAGGCCGCCTGCCCGAGCCTCGGGCGAACGACGAGCTCGGACGACTCGGACGCACGCTCAACGGGCTGCTCGAGCGGGTGCAGCAGTCTTGGAGCGCCGAGCAGGACGCCATCGCCCGGGAGCGGCGCTTCATCGCCGACGCCAGCCACCAGCTCCGCACCCCCCTGACCACGCTGAAGAGCGAGCTCGACGTCGCGCTGATCGGCCCCCACGAGGCCGCCCAGTTGCGCCTTGCGCTCGAGTCGGCCCGCGAGGAGACCGACCGGATCTGCCGCCTCGCCGACGACCTGCTCCTCCTCGCCCAGGCCGAGCACGCAGCCGGCGCCGCCCACCCACACGACGTCGATGTTGCCCACCTCCTCGGCGAGGCCGCGAGACGCAACCGCGCCCGCGCTGACAGCCTGGACCGACCGATCACGGTGCAGGTCGTCCCCGGGCTGCACCTCTGGGCGGATCCCGACCAGATCGCACTCGCACTCGACGCCCTGCTGGAGAACGCGCTCACCCACGGCGCCGGACCTGTGACCCTCTCGGCCACCAGCGACGCCGACCACGTGCAGGTCACGATCCGCGACCAGGGCCAAGGCTTTCCCCAGGACTTCCTGCCCACGGCATTCGATCGCTTCACCCGTCCGGCCGCCAGCCGCGGCCAGCCCGGAACCGGTCTGGGCCTGGCGATCGTCCGGGCGCTCGCGAGACACAACCACGGCGACGTGACCGTGCTCGAGGCCCTCCCGGGCGCCGCGGTGATGGTGTCGCTCCCCTCAACCGAGGTCTCGCCTCCACGCCGAGGAGACCTCCAGGGGCATCGTGAGTCGTCAAGGACCACCTCACCGGACGGAGTTTCCCCCTCGTTGGGGCCAGGCCGCGGCCCCAATTCGCCGCGCGCGGGTCGTACCTGAACCAAACGGTCGGCTCATCGGCGACGACACCTATCACGACCGCGCTCACCAGCGGGACTGACTGGGACTCTCCGTTGTTGGCCCGCTCGCCGAACGTCCCTCGGCGTCGCTGCAGGCGGGAAACAGTCACGGAGCCGATGTCGTCCCTCAAAGGATCGTTGAGCGGGGTGACCGCGCGGGTCGCGGCGAGATTCGGGTGTTCCCGACGATTGGCTTCGCGAAGTCAGGCCGCAGGGTCGTAGTGACGGAATGGGCAGCGTCGGGTTCAGTACTGCGATCGCGTCTCAATGGCGACAGACGATCGGTCGTCTGCCAACCCAGGAGGCGGCTTGAATCAACGCGGCACGCCTCTGGACGAAGCCAGTTCAGGGGGTTCGTCATGTGAGGGCGATTTCGATGTGAGTCGTGTTGCGTTTACTCCCCGAGAACGCCAGCGCAAGCCGTCAAGTCCGAGCAGACAATGTCAAGTTGATCGGGGGACCAGTCCCCTGGTCGTTCGCGTCTGCGCAGGTCAGAAGAACGTCGGCAAGAGCGGTCGAAGTGTCAGATTGGGAAGCCCCGCACACCGTAGGTCCAGAGGTCGCAGTTTCAAATCCGCCCGCGCACACCGCCCGCGCTACAAGGAAAGTGGCCCTCACAGTGACGGTGAGGGCCACTGCTGTTTGCGCAACCAGGTCGCCGGTCTCGTCGTCCACCTCACCCGCACCCATGCCGATGTCGACGTATCGTCGGTCGCAGCAGGGCCCACGTCATCGAGGTCCCACGACCTCGATCCCGTCCTCGACTGACGGCCGCAGCGGCAGTGTGAGCCGGAAGCACGATCCGACCGGGACCGGTCGGCAGCCGAGCTCGCCACCATGGGCGCGCGCGATCTGGCGGGCGATGGGGAGCCCGAGCCCGGACCCTCCGCTGTGGCGGGTCCGCGACTGGTCGAGACGCACGAATCGCTCGAAGATGCGCTCACCTTCGTCCGGGGGGATGCCGGGTCCGTCGTCACGCACCTCGACCGTCGCTGCACCGTCGTTGCTGCTCAGCCGGAGCTCCACGCGTGAGGCGGCATGACGGTGGGCGTTGTCGACCAGGTTGCGAAGGGCCCGGGCGAGGTGGTGCCCGTCGCCGCTGACGCGCACGGGGGGTGCCGAAACGACAACTTCGAGACCCGACGTACGTCGGAGGCGAGCAGCCTCGGCACGCACCAGGTCGTCGAGGTCGACCTCTGTCGGGCGGAGTGACAGGCCGTGTTCGTCCGAGCGGGCGAGGAGCAGGAGGTCGGCGACGAGCCGGTCGACACGGTCGAGCTCGGCCAGCACCTCACCGGAGGTAGTCGCCCAGTCGGCAGAGTCGGGGTGGAGGGCCTGGATCTCGTGAGCGGCTCGGATGGTCGCCAGAGGGCTGCGCAGCTCGTGGGAGGCGTCGCCGACGAACCGACGCTGAACGTCCGCTGAGTCCTGCAGCCTGCTGAGCATGGAGTTCATCGTCGCCGCGAGGCGTCCGATCTCGTCGTCGGTGCTCGGGACCGGGACCCGTGCCGAGAGCGTCGAGGTGCCGTCGATGGTGGCGACACGGCGTCGCATCGCCTCGACCGGCGCGAGGGCGCGGCCGGTGAGCCAATACATCGTCAGTGCCACGGCGAGCAGGACCAGGGGAGAACCGAGGAGGAGCAGTCGACCGATGATGGCGGTCGACTCCTGGACGGTCTCGAGGCTCTGGGCAGCGAGGACGACCATCTCTCCGTCCGGGCTAGCGACTCCTTCGGCCACGACGACGAATCCCTCACCCTCGCCGATGGGCAGCTCCGATCCCGAGACGACGAGGACCTCGCCCGGGCCGGGGGCAAGGGCGATCACCGGGGGCTCACCGACAACCGAGGCGCTTGCGGCGACGACGGTCGCATCGGCAGCCACGACCTGCACGAGGGACTGGTCACCGCCACCGCCCACGAGGTCCACCCCCTTCCCCTCACGTCCGACCTGGGCTGCCACGTCGCTGGCCTGCTGGAGTGCCACGTCACGCAACGACGACTCGAGCTGGTGGCGCTGTAGGAGCACGAACGCCAGGGATGCCGCCGCGAGGACCAGGGCGACGACCACGGTGGCGGCGGCAGAAGTTCGCAGACGTAGCCCACCGCGATGGGGTCGTGGCCGGCGCTGGGTCTCAGCCACCGTCGAGCTCCAGTCGATAGCCGACACCGCGCACGGTGGTGATGGCCTTGCGGTGGAAGGGTTGGTCGATCTTGCGGCGGAGGTAGCCGACATAGACCTCCACGACGTTGTCGTCGCCGTCGTAGTTGAGGTCCCACACGCTCTCGAGGATCTCGGCCTTCGACATCACGTCCCCGCGGTGGCGCAACAGGTAGTGCAGCAGCCCGAACTCACGCGGTGTGAGGGCCAGCTCCTCTTCACCCCGTCGCACGACGCGGGTACCGGGGTCCAGGGTCAGGTCTCCTGCCTCGAGCTGTGCCGGGCGCTCGGGCGCACCGCGTCTCACCAGGGCGCGGAGGCGGGCGACCAGGACCACGAAGGAGAACGGCTTGGTCAGGAAGTCATCGGCGCCGAGGTCGAACGCGTCGACCTGGTCGAGGTCGCCGTCCTTGGCGGTCAGCATCAGGATCGGCGTCCAGTTCTTCGCCCCGCGCAGGCGGCGGCACACGTCGTAGCCATTGAGCCGAGGAAGCATGATGTCGAGCACGATGACGTCGTAGGGCGTCGTCTCTGCCTCCTCCAGGCCGGTCATCCCGTCGTGGCAGACATCGACGACGAAACCCTCCGCGACGAGCCCGCGACGAACGGTCTCGGCCAGGCGGACCTCGTCCTCGACCAGCAGGACGCGCATCTGTCACCTCCCTCGCCGACGTGTGGGCACCATGCTCCTCGTCCCCGGCTGAGAGCGCACTGTGAACGGCTCCGGCAGCTCGCGGGTGAGAGTGCTCTCAGGTGCGCTCAGCGTCCTCACAGCGGCCTGTCGGCAGTGTTGGTCCCGTCAGCCGCAGGGTGCGGTCGACGAAGGGAGAAGACCATGCAGAACGTACGGCGCAACGTGGCCCTCATCGCATCGACGGCCGTCATCGCCAGCGTGGGCATCGGCGGGGTGATGGCTGCCCAGGCCGATGACCCCCAGGGCCCGGACAACTCGACCGTGCAGACCCCGGGCAACGGTGGCGAGCAGGACGAGGTGGAAGGCTCGGAGGGCGCCGAGGAGACCTCGGACGGGCCCGATGAGGGTCCCGACGCGAACCCGAACGAGCCGGGTCACCAGGACGCGGACGAGAGCGGCGAGGCGGACGAGGCCGACGGCGCTGAGGAGGCCGACGGTGCCGAGGAGGCCGACGGCGCTGAGGAGGCAGACGGTGCCGAGGAGGCTTCGGACGGTGCTGACCAGGGTCCCGACGCGAACCCGAACGAGCCGGGTCACCAGGATGCCGACGAGAGCGGCGAGGCTAACTAGCCTGGCCCAGGCGCGGTGCCGACTCCCGCGGGGAGGCGCCGTGCACCAGTGGGGTCACGGTGAGCGGTGACCCCACTGCGGTCGGTCTGCTGACGTCTTCAGTCAGGTGGCGTGCAGGTAGGGCGATCTACCCTCCCCAGCATGCTGACAGTTTCGGGACAAGGCATGGGGAGCGGTATGAGACGCCAGACCACGACCAGACGAGCTATCGCGTCGTTGGCCGCACTTGCCGCGGCCGGGGCGGCAGCCACGGCTTGCGGTGCTGCCGATGGCCCAGGGGCGACGCCACCCAGTGCGACGAGCGCGCCGGATCCCGTTGCCGCGACCAAGGTGCTCGTCATCGTGGAGGAGAACCACACCTACGACCAGATGCGCGAGGGCATGCCCTACCTGGCGTCTCTGTCGGAGCGTTACGGCTATGCCACGAGCTGGTCGGCCATCACCCATCCCAGCGAGCCCAACTACCTCGCGATGTTCGGCGGCTCGACCTTCGGGATCCTCGACGACCAGGCACCCGAGGCCAACGTCGGCGACGTCGGTGAGGCGTTGTCGGTCTTCGACCAGGCTCTGGCGCACGGCAAGACGGCACGGACCTACGCCGAGTCGATGCCGCAGAGCTGCCACGTCTACGACGACCCCGACAAGGCGGTCGGAGTGCCCAAGTACGCCGTGCGGCACAACCCCTGGGTCTACTTCACGTCCGGACGTGAGGACTGCCTGCAGCACGACGTCAGCACGGAGACGTTCGCGGTGGACGCGAGCGCCGACGACCTGCCCAACGTCGGCCTGCTGGTCCCCAACCTCGACAACGACGCCCATGACGGATCGCTGGCGACAGCGGATGCGTGGCTCGAAGCGACGCTCCAGCCCGTCCTGTCGAGCGATGACTTCCTCAGCGGACGCCTGGTGGTCGTGGTGACGGCCGACGAGGACGATCGATCCGGGGACAACACGGTGCTCACCTCCGTCCTGACACCCGCGCTGGACGGCGTGGTCGTCGACACGCCCCTCACCCACTACTCCCTGACCCGCTTCATCGCCGACGTCCTCGGCGTCGAGCCGCTGGGCGAGGGCTCGGACGCTCCCGACATGGCAGCCGCGTTCGGTCTGTGAGCGAGCCGCGTGGCCCGTCCTCTGCCGCGGCCCATCGTCAAACCCTGGTGCTCGTCGCTCTCGTGTGTGCCGGCGTGGTGGTCGCCTTGGCGGGGCTCGTGGTGGCGCAATGGTCGCCGCTCCTCCGCCTCGACCACGCCATCGGCAGACCGACTGAGGCCTTCACCTTTCAGCACGGGGGCCTCGCTCGGGGGCTCCTGTGGGTGGAGAGTGCCATGGCGAGGTGGTAGGTGCTGGTGACGGTCACGACGGCTGCCAGCACGACAGCACTCAAGGTGCTGGTGCATCGAGACCGCCCGGTCTGGGACGATCCGGTGCAGACCCTGACCACGTTCTACCCGTCAGGACACGCCTCGGCCATCGTGGCCGGCGCGGCAGCCGTGACCGCGGTGCTTCACTCCTTCCAGGTGTCGCGAGCCGCGCGACGTGGGTGCCCGGTCGGTGCGTTCCTCCTGGTCCTGCTGGTGGGAGCGGATCGGGTGATGCTCGGCGTGCACAACCTCTCCGATGTTGCGGGCGGCTAGGCGCTCGGTCTGTTCTGCGTCGCGGCGACCACGTTGCTCTACCCGCCGTCATTCTTCCGGCAGGGCCCAGCAGTCAGGTCGTGTGCAGGTTGTTCGACGCAGGGTTCTCTGCATGACGACAACACTCCCTGCCGGCAGCACCGGTCGACGCATGCTCAACAAGGTTCCTGAGGTCACCGTCTTCTTCTGGGTCATCAAGATCCTCTGCACGACGGTGGGGGAGAGCTTCGCCGACTACGTGAACGAGACGCTCGGCTTCGGGCTCACCAACACCACGGCCCTGTTCTCTGCGGGTTTGGCGGTCGTGCTGGCGCTGCAGTTCCGGTCCCGCCGCTACATCCCCGGCATCTACTGGCTCGCGGTGGTGCTCATCAGCGTGGTCGGCACGCTGCTCACCGACAACCTGACCGACGCACGGGGTGTCGCCCTGTGGGTCAGCTCCACGGTCTTCGCCGTGCTGCTCGCCGGCGTGTTCGCCGCCTGGTATGCCCGGGAGCGGACGCTGTCGATCCACTCGATCAACACGACGCCCCGCGAGGCGTGGTACTGGTTGGTCGTCTTGGTCACCTTCGCCCTCGGCACCGCCGTCGGGGACTGGACCCTCGAGCTCACCGGCTGGTCGCCGGGTGCCTCGATCCTGCTCCCCGCGAGCCTGATCCTCGCCGTGCTGGCGGCCTGGCGCTTCGGGATGGGCCCGGTCCTCTCGTTCTGGCTCGCCTACATCCTGACCCGCCCGCTGGGTGCCAACATCGGCGACTTCCTGGCGCTGCCCCAGGGCGAGGGCGGGCTCGGTCTGGGCACCCTGGTCACGAGCCTGGTCTTCCTCGGCACCATCCTCGCCACGGTCGTCTACCTCACCGTGACCCGCGTCGACCGCACCGAGCTCGTCGCGCCGTCCACGACCGAGGGGGAGACCGTGCGCAGCTGAAGCGTCGTCACACGGAGAGGAAAGGCGCCAGGGCCCCGGAGCGATCACACGCTCCGGGGCCCTGGCGCGTCCTCGGCGACGCCGGATCAGGGACCTGCAGTCGCGAAGCAGTCAGGTGCCTGGCAGGTGCCCGCTCCTACGGTGCCACCATGATCGCCTTCCTGACACCGCTGCTCTACGGCCTGGGACCGGCAGCCCTGCTGCTCGCCATGGTCATCGTGTTCGCCGAGACGGGCGTGCTCGTCGGGTTCTTCCTCCCGGGCGACTCGCTCCTCTTCACCGTCGGCATCCTGGTCGCCACGGGCGTGATCCACCTGCCCCTGGTGCTGGTCGCAGCGGGCTTGTTCGGAGCCGCAGCGGCCGGCGACCAGGTGGGCTACCTTCTGGGGCGCCGATTCGGACCACGAGTCTTCAGCCGCCCCGAGTCGCGGCTGTTCTCCCGCTCGCACGCGCAGCGCGCCGAGGCCTTCTTCGCCAAGCACGGCTCGAAGGCCGTCATCCTGGCTCGCTTCGTCCCCGTCGTGCTCACCTTCACCCCGGTCGTCGCCGGAGTCGGGCGGATGCCGCGACGCACCCTCACGGTCTTCAACCTCACAGGGGCAGCCCTCTGGGCGGTCGGACTCCTCGTCGCCGGCTACTTCCTCGGAGGCGTGCCGATCGTGGCTGCGCACGTCGAGCTGTTCGCGATCGGGATGGTTGCCGTCTCGCTCGTCCCGGCAGCCGCCGCGGTCGTGCGACACCGGATCGGTGCGACACACCACGACGATGTGTCCGGCACCGCCGGCAGCAGCCCTGCCGGCACCCCGGCCAAGACCGTCGAGGTGCTCGGATGAACGTGCGGCGCGTCCTCTCGGCCGCGGCCGCGGGCCTCGTCCTCTCGGCAAGCGCGGTCCTCGCGGGCGATCCAGCAGGCGCGATTGACAGCCGCGGGGACGACCCAGCCGAGACGCGGGCACTCCTGCGCTCGTGGGGCCTTCCCGCGAGCTCGGCGCCGGGCTTGCGGGAGTGGACACCTGCGACTGCCGCGGTCATCGACGGGCGGGGCGGTTGCGGCGCTCTCGCTGCACGCCTGACCTTGGAGTACAGCGGTGCCGTTGCGGGGCACGAGGTTGCCAGGCTCGTGCATCGCGTCGCCCGTGACCTGCGTCGCGATGACGTGCCTTCCTCCCGGCTGCTGAACGTCGCGGAAGCGACCTGCCGGCGAGAGCTGACCGATCAGCTTGCCCGCCGGGGCTCGCCCCCCTTGGGCCTGAGCCCTGCCGGGACTCACACGCCGGTGGCGACCCTGAGGTCAGCGGTTGATGCAGCCGGTCGACGATCACGATGAACCGCGGTGACGAACACGTGGCGGCGGTAGGAGACATCGGACGATGGTGCCGAGTCCCACGCCGGTCACGTTGGCCGAGACGTTGTCCGCGGTCCTGGAGGTCAGGCCGAGCAGGTCCATGGGACAGGATGAGGCAGCGCGTCGAGACGCCGAAGCCGACGGCGTTGAACAGGACGAACAGGATCACCTCGCGTTGTCTCGTCGCGCGTTCGGCGCCGCGCCCGGTGGAGCAGGCTGTTGCCGAGGTAGGTCACCGCGGTGGCGACCAGGACAGCGAGCGCACGTGCCGCGACGGGGTGGTGTCCGGCGAGGGGTCCGGCGTCGAGGAGTGCGTCAAGGTGAGGACATCGACGAGGTAGCCGGCGCCGCCGGCGGCCAGGAAGGTCCCAATCTCGCGGCGGTGGTCGTTCCTCGGGGCGGGGGGTTCCTGGGTGCCGCGTACGCCGGCACGCGGATCGGTGAGCTCGGCCCATCGCCACGCGAGGACCCTGAGGAGCGCTTCGAGCGCGATGGCGCCGGACATCGTGCAGGATCCCTGGGTCCGGTCGACGAACGCGCTTCGGACCTCGTTGGTCCGCAGACCGGCGAGGTGGGCCTTCCAGGTGTTCTCGATCTGGAAGCAGCAACCGTTGGAGGTGCTGCCGAGGACGTCGATGGCGTGGAGCGCGTCGGCCCGGAACGCCTTGAAACCGGCCGTGCTGTCGTGCACGGGCCCGTGAGGAGCTCGATGATGTCGTCGACCTCGTCGTAGGTCGGGATCACGATCACGACGCGTCGTACGGGCTTGGCTTCTCCTGGGGGGTCACGGTGTGGGCTCTGTCGATGGGGGACTGGTGGGGGTGACCTGGTGGAAGACGCGGTAGCCGTCGATGTCGCCGACGTAGTGGTAGTGCTGGTCCAGCTCGACCTGGGCTGTCGTGGGGTCGATGCCCCAGCCGGCCAGGCCGGCTCCAGTGGTGATGACCCAATCGGGACGTGAGTTCCCCCCGAGGACGGCGGTGAGGGCCAGCAGGTCGGGGTCCCGCACCCTGACGGGCAGGCTCCAGATCTCGGGATAGGGGCTGGCCATCCCACTGGCTTGCAGGATGTCGGGGTGTCCGTAGGCGACGACTGCGGTGTCGCCGGGTTGCTGGTGGGTCGCGAGCCACGAGACGAGGGGGTCGGCATGGTGGGCCCCGGACGTCCGGGCGGCCACGGCGACTGTCGCGACCAGGGCCGCTGCCACGACGTAGCTGAGCGCTGCCAGCAGGTCCCAGGGGGCACCCCCGGGGGACCTCGTCGCTGGCTGCAGGCCCGGTGTCGGGTCGAAGGCGGTAGCCGGTGTGGCACAGATCGAGGCCACGGCGAGGACGAGCCCAGGGACCAGGAGGATCAGGTAGTGCAGCCAGTAGCTGCCACCGGCGAGCACCGCGAGGCACTCCCAGGCGAGCAGGGCGAGCGCGGGAACCCGGAGATCGACGCAGCTGCGCTCGTGGCGCCGATGCAGCCTGACGATCAGGAGTCCGATGATGACGGGGGCACCCGTCACGGCCAGGGACAGCAGGAGGCCGTCCAGCCGGATCGACGTCGCGTCGCTGGCGGATCCGCTGATGACCGCTGAGGCTTGGAGGCGGAAGGTGACCACTGCCTCCCACAGCCCGGCGAGCGACGTCCCGCGGCTCGCCGCGAGCCCGAGGACGAGGGCGGAGCCCAGCAGCGCACCTGCTGCCGGGACAGCGATGTCGGGGAGGGCGGCCCGGGGTCCTCGACGATAGGCGGTCCGGGCGGCCAGGAGAGCGATCAGGAGGAGGGCGTCCACCTCGTTCTGCTTCACCAGGACGGCGGCGGCCGCAGCGATTCCTGCGGTGAGGAGCAACCGCGACCGGACCCAGGGAGACGTGGCTGTCTGGGAGCGGAGCAGCCCTTCGATGCTGAGCAGGATCGCGGGGAGTGCGATGAGCTCGCCGTTGACCTCCAGGGCGCCGACCAACGGACTGACGAGGAGGGCTGCGGTCAGGAGGGCGGTCAGGGCGGGAGCCCACCGGGTGCCGCGGCCCCCGGCGACAGCGAGGGCGCCGATCCGACCGGCCAGCAGCACTGAGATCGCCACCAGCAAGCCCCCGAGCAGCCGCAGGGCCACGGTGCCCCCGAGGTGGTCGGCGAGGCCGAAGAACCCGATGAGCAAGGGCGGGCGATCGATCCAGTAGTTGCCGTAGAGCGAGGTGCCGTGGGTCCACTGTGAACCGACCAGCAGGAGGCCGCCCTCATCGGGCCCCAGGGGCAGGCTCGCGAAGGGCAACCGGACCAGGAACGCCGAGAGCGCGAGCCCCAGCACGGCGCTCGTGGGCGACCAGACCTGCGCGAGGAGATGCCGTCGTGGCCATGGTGAGCGCGCGCCAGGAGCAGGCGCTCGGGGTGCCACGGTCGTCGTCACTGCCCCAGCGTGTGGCCGCGAGCCTGCCAGCCACCTGACCAGCGTCGGGTGGCGCCAGGGGAGCGTGTCAGGCGAGGGGAAGGCGGAGCACGAACCGGGTGGGTGGTCCCGCATCGGTGAGCTCGAGATCGCCACCGACGCTGCGTGCCATGCGGCGACTGATGCTCAGGCCGAGTCCTGCGCCGGATCCCCCGGTCGAGCTCACACCCGGCTGGAAGATCCGATCGGGGTCGCCGCGGCCGACGCCGGGTCCGTCGTCCTCGACGACGACGTCGACCATCCCCGTCGTGCTGGCGGCCACGGTGACGGTGACGCGGCTGTCGGCGAAGCGCAGGGCGTTGGCGAGCACGGGGGCCAGGGCGCGGACAGCGACCGAGTGCGGGGCAGCGACCTGGTGGTCGACGACCTCGACCCTGACCTCGACACCGGGGCCGTCGGCGGCCGGTTTGCCCGTGACGTCGTCGACGACTGCTGCGATCGAGCACGTGGCGGCCTGACGCAGGCTGTCGGCGTTGCGGGCGACGTCGAGCAGGGTGGTGATGGTCTCCGACATGCGGTGGCTCGCCGCGGAGATCTCCTCGAGGCCCTCCTGAGCGTAGGGAGGCAGGCCTCCTTGGAGCAGGGCGAGGTCGGCCGCGCCCTGGACCGCCGTGAGGGGGGTGCGCAGCTCGTGCGCGAGGTCGGCGGTGAGTCGCTGCTCGGTGTGGATCGCCGCCGACACCTTGTCGAGAAGGGTGTCCAGGGTGGCCGCCAGGGCGGTGATCTCATTCGTGGGTGCGCCGAGGTCGAAACGCCGCGAGAGGTCGTGCTCGCTCCAGTCCGTCGCTGTCCGGGCCAGGACGCCGACCGGTCTCAGGGCGCGCGTGGTGACCCAGGCCGCGATCGCGGCGGCGGCGGCGGTGGCGAGAGCGCCGGTGATGATGCTGACGATCAGGGCGTAGCGCTCTGCGGCCTCGTAGGGGCCCAGACGCTCGGACAGGACGACGACGCCTTGGTCGCCGGCGTCGCTGAGGAAGGGCAGCGCGAGGACGCGGGCGGTGTCTCCGGCGGTGCGGTAGGTCGTGGTGCCGGTCGTGCTCAGCTCGTCATAGATGTCCGCGAGTGCCGAGGAGGCGACCCCTGCGACGGAGGCTCCCTGGGCGTCGTAGACCACGACGCCGGTGTCGAGCTCGGCCGAGGTCACCGCGAGGCCTTGGCTGTCGGCGTCGCTGACGGTGCTGACCACCGCATCGGCGCGATCCTCGAGAACGGTGTCCACATTGGTCCTGCTGAGGTCGGCGAGGATCAGCTGGAGCACGATGGTGAGCGCGATCATCGCGAAGGCCGTCACGCACGCGGTCAGGATGACGATCTGGCCGCGGAACGAGCTGGTCATGCCGGTGCGGGAGCGCTTCACGTCAGGCGGAACCCGACACCGCGGACGGTCTCGATCGTGACGGGCGAGCCGATGGTGTCGAGCTTGGCCCGGATGCGCCGGACGAAGGAGTCGATGGTGTTCTCGTTGACCACGGCACCGTCTGGCCAGGCTGCCGCGACGACGGCGCGGCGTCTCACGACCTCTCCCGGTCGGGAGGTGAGGGCTGCGAGCATGCGGTACTCGGTCGGGGTCAACAGGATCTCGCCCTGCTCGGAACGGACCCCGTGCCGAGCCGGGTCGAGCACGAGGCCCGAGACCTCGGCGGTGACGGCCGGGCGTCCGCGCTTCGCGAGCGCCTCCACGCGGGCGATGAGCTCCTTGACGTCGAACGGCTTGGGAAGGTAGTCGTCGCCGCCGGCGCTGAAGCCCGAGAGCTTGTCGTGGACGGTGCCCAGTGCGGTGAGGAACAGGACGGGCGCTGACTGGCCGGCTGAGCGCAGGGCCTGGGTGACGTCTCGACCGTCGGAGTCGGGGAGTCCGATGTCCATGATGAGGACGTCCACGGCGCTGCCGGACCCGAACTGGCGCAGGGCCTCGCCACCGTCGTGGGCGGTGAGGACCTCGTGGCCCGCGAAACCCATCGCTTGGGTGACTAGGCGCCGGATGGCGGGGTCGTCCTCACAGATGCCGATCAACATGGCGTTCACCCCTTCCCTCCGAGTCTCGCAGCATGGCGGGCAGGACGGGCGTGGATCGCATGGTCGACGTTCCCACGCACCACCTGCACGTCACCTGACCGGTCGGTGCGAGCCGACCGGTCCAGCGGCGATGAAGGCGTTCAGGTTGTCGGCACCTTGCGGCGCGCACCATCGGATCAACGCACCAGCTCTCGCCATCCTCTGACCGGAGAATCCATGTCCACCATCACGACCGCCACCCGGCGCCCCAGCACTCCGCAGGCAGGCCACCGCCGCCCCCGGACGGTCTCGGAGCGCTCCCTGCTAATCGCGGTGGTCACCGGTGCCGTCGCCACCACCGTCCTGTGGTGGCACGACGCCACGGGCATGGTCGGCGTCGGGGACTGGCTCACCGCTGCCGGGCGCCTGACCGGGCTCTACGGCGGCTACACCGTCGCGGTGGTGCTGCTCCTCATGAGCCGCGCCCCGTGGATCGAGCACGGACTCGGATCGGACCGTCTGGCTCGGTGGCACGCCATGGGCGGGAGGTACCTGATCAGCCTGCTGAGCGCGCACGCGCTACTCCTGACCTGGGGCTACGCGCTCACCTCGCAGACCGGCTTCCTGGCCCAGACGAAGGTGATGATCTTCGTCATACCCGACGTCCTGCTGGCCACGATCGGCTTCGCCTTGCTCCTGCTCGTCGGGCTCGTCTCGGCACGCAAGGTGCGCGAGCGCGTGTCGT
>NZ_JANNML010000235.1:0-12722 GCF_031397825.1 Nocardioides sp. | reverse complement strand
CCCGCCACTACCCAGGGCTACGCCCACCTGCTGGTGTGGCTCTCGAGCTTCGGTGCGGTCACCGCGGTGGGTGTCGAGGGTACCGGGACCTACGGCGCCGGCCTGGCCCGCAGCCTGGCCGCACACGGCATCCAGGTCATCGAGATCGATCGACCCGACCGGCGCACACGTCGCACTCACGGCAAGTCCGACCCCATCGATGCCATCAGCGCCGCGCGAGCGGTGCTGGCCGGCACCGCCACCGGGATCCCGAAGACCCGCACCGGGCCAGTCGAGGCCCTGCGCGCGCTGAAAGTCGCCCGCCGCGGGGCCATCAAGGCCCGCTCGGCGGCCCTGAACCAGCTCCACGGGCTGATCACCTCAGCACCTCAAGAGGTTCGCACCCCACTCGAGGGACTCACGATCCACGCTGTCACGACACGTTGCGCGAGGTTCCGCATCGACCCCGGCCGCATCACCGACCCCACCCACGCCACCCGCGCCGCGTTACGCGCGATCGCGCGTCGCATCACCGACCTCACCGAGGAGATCACCACCCTTGATCACCTCATGGGCCCGCTGGTCCAGGACCTCGCGCCGCGACTGCTGTCGCTGCACGGCATCGGGATCCAGGTCGCAGCCCAACTGCTCATCACCGCCGGCGACAACCCCGAACGTCTGCGTTCAGAGGCCGCTTTCGCGCACCTGTGCGGAGCTGCGCCACTACCAGCCAGCAGTGGCCGCACCGACCGCCACCGCCTGAACCGAGGAGGTGACAGGGCAGGCAACAACGCCCTGCACACCATCGTCGTGGTCCGGCTCAAGGCCCACCCCGCGACCGTGGCCTACCGCGAGCGACGCACCCAGCAAGGCCTCACGAAGAAAGAAATCATCCGCTGCCTCAAACGCAACATCGTCCGCGAAGTCCTACCAGCCCTCCTCGCCGACATCGAGGACTACACCAGCCACCACCACCGCCCAGACACCACTCGCATGGCTTGACCTCTATAGGAGCATCGTTCGTCGCCGGCGCTCCTCGCTGCTCAACCACCGAAAGGCTGTCGTGGGTCGAGCCCGAGAAGCGCAAGCGACGAGACGTCGAGACCCCACCGTCCGACGTGCCGACGGTCGCAGGCACCCCACCGGGTCTCGACGGGTGTTCGGCCCTGGCGGCCCTCGCGGCTCGACCACCATTCTGGGAGAGACCCCTATCGGATGGCCAAACGTTTGACCACACCAGGAACGACCTCCGCCGAACGGCCTCCCAGGCACCCCACCGGGACTCGACGGGCGTTCGTCGAGACCCCACCGGGTGTCGCCACCCTCGGGCCTGGTGGCCCTGTCGGCTCGGCCACCGACCAGGGAGAGACCCCTGTCAGATGGCCAAACGTCTGACCACCCCAGGAACGACTTCCGCCGAACGGCCTCCAGGCACCGCACCGGGACTCGACGGGCGTTCGTCGCCGGCGCTCCTCGCTGCTCGACCAGCGACGTGAGCGAACGGTCCGCGATGACCACGCGACACCACCCGATCGACCCATGCGCGGACCAGGACGCGTTCTTTACCTTGGTCGCGTGCCGCGCCGCCTGAGCCTCCTCGTGATGCTGCTGGCTGCCCTGGCCACGGTCGCCCCGAGCATGACGGTGGGCACGACCAGCTCCGCGACCACGGTAACGCCCGTCACGACGGACAACCCGCTGGCGGGCCGGACGTGGGGCGTCTACCGCGGGGACGCCGAGCTGGCGTGGGAGCCCTACGAGCGCGCAACCGGGCAGCGCAAGGCGCTCCTGGCCAGGATCGCGCTGCAGCCGAAGAGCAAGTGGTTCGGCGACTGGATCGGCGACGACGAGATCGCGGGCAGGGTGCGCGACTACGTGGCGTCGGCGACCGGGGGCGACCCCGAGGTGCTGGTGCCGATGACCGTCTTCCGGATGATGCCCTGGGAGCAGGAGGCCTGCACGCGGCTGCCGACGAAGGCCGAGAAGGCCAGCTACCGCCGCTGGATCACCCGCTTCGCGGGCGCCCTGGGCGACACCCACACGCTGATGGTGCTGCAGCCCGACGGGCCGTTCGCCCGGTGCGCGCCCGGCGGGTCGAAGGTCCCGGCGCGACTGGTCGCCTGGGCGGCGCGCACGTTCGCCGCGCTCCCGCACACCCACGTCTACCTCGACGCGGGCGCGGCCGACTGGCTCCGCGTCGAGGACGCCGTGCAGCTCCTCGTCGACCTGGGCGTCGAGCACGTCCGCGGCTTCGCGCTCAACACCACGCACTACGACGCGACGTCGTCGCAGATCACCTATGGCGCCGAGGTGGTCGCGGGGCTGGCCGACCGGGGTCTCCCGGGCAAGCACTTCGTCGTCGACACCACGCAGAACGGTCGCCCCTTCACCCACGCGCAGTGGGAGGCCCGCCCGCAGGGCCAACCCTTCGACGACGCCGCGACGTGCCGCACCCCGACCGGCCGGCGCTGCGTCACGTTGGGCATCCCCCCGACCGCCGACGTCACCGCCGCCGCGTGGGGCCTGTCGGGCCGGGTGCGCGCGCTCGCCGCCGAGCACGTGGACGGCTTCGTCTGGACCGGGCGCCCCTGGCTGCACCAGCAGAGCCAGCCCTTCGACCTCAGGCGCGCGCTCGCGGTCGCCCGCACCACGCCCTACCAGTGACTCAGCGCTGGAGCAGCCGCCCCGTGCCGTTGGTCAGCTTGACGACGTAGAAGCCGGAGTTGCCGTCGGTGTACCAGACCGAGCGACGCTTGACGTCCCACGCCGGCTGCGACAGGGCGTTGGCTCCGGTCTTGATCGGGATCGCGCTCTGGACGGGCTGGTTGAAGTAGCCCAGCTCGCGCGGGTGCTTGAGGTCGCGGATGTCGAAGATCCTCAGGCCCGAGCCGATCATCGAGCACGCGACGACCAACGGGTCCTGCTGGTAGGGCGCCGAGCAGTAGTGCCCCGCGTAGCCGCCGACGGGGCTGCTGGCCCCCGGGTCGTTGAAGGCCCGGCGGCGAGCGGCCGGCTGGTGGACCGCGAGGCGCAGGTTGGAGACGACGACCGGCCGACGCGGGTCGGTGACGTCGATGATCCGCGCGGCCCCGACCTCCGCGCCGGCGAAGTCGGTGAGGCCGAAGTTGGCGAACTCGTCGACCTGGAGCAGGTAGTCGCGCTTGCCGCGTCGGAACGGCTGGGACACCTGCGGGATGGACGCCTCGCGCCACACCAGGTCAGACAGCACGGAGATCGAGGGGTTCGGCTCGCGGTCCTGGATCTCGCTGACGTCGATGATGCGCAGGCCCTGTCCGGGGAAGGTGCCGTCGGAGACGTCGTTGCCGATGTTGGCGGCATACATCGTGCGACCGTCGGGCGAGAGCCGCATCCCGTGGAAGTTGACACCGAGCTGGGTGAAGACGGGACGCGGCAGGGTCGGGTCGGTGACGTCGATCGCGACCAGCGTCTGTCCGACCGTGCTGGAGGCGTAGAACGTCCTCCCGTCGGGCGACCAGCCGCTCTCGTGGCCCAGCACTGCGGCCGGGGTCGACGAGAGCAGGCGCGGGCGCCGGCAGTCGGTGCGCACGTCGTAGAGGTCGAGGATGCCGGCGTTGGTCGAGGCGTTGCCGAGCACGGCTCCCATCAGGCCACGGCGGTCGTTGATCAGCAGCGACTCGTGCGGGCTCAGCATGGCCGGCGACGTGAGGGTCGCCGTGCGACGGGGCTTGGCCGGGTCGGTCATGTCGAGCACGACGACCCCGAAGCCGGACTGCACCTGGAAGGGAGCGTCGAGCGGGAAGAGCCGGGTGGAGTCGTAGTAGGCGCAGGTGCGGCCGGTCCTGTCCGTGTAACGCAGCACCTTGAAGCCACCGGTGGCGCCCTCGTGGGAGACCTGTCGGGTGTTGCACTGATAACCCCGACGGACGCGACCGTTGTCGTAGTCGCGGGTGGGGACCCGGCCCTGGACGTCGGTCTCCGGGCGGGCACCGGGCCCGCAGGTCGCCTCCGGGACGCTGGGCGGGAACGGCGACGACTCCGCGCTCAGCAACCCCGCGACGGACAGCCCCGAGAAGCAGGCGGCAAGGCTGACGGCGGCGACGAGCAGGCGTCGTACGGCGGTGGCGCGGGCCGGCGTCGCGGAGGTAGTGGCTGTGCCAGTGGCAGTGTCGGTCGTCACCATGACGACCTCAACGACCCAGCGCCCTCCGCGTCATGTCACCCGGAGATCTTGTCCAACTTGCGGACGGTCTCCTCGAACTCGCTGACCAGGTCGGCCATCACCTCGGCCACGGGCCGCACCTCGTTCATCCGCCCGACGATCTGCCCCACGGGCATCGAGATGACGTCGGGGTCGTTGGCCGCGGTGATCCGGTTGTGCGCCTCGGCGACCAGCAGGTTCTGCAGGGGCATCGGAAGCGGCGACGGCGCACCGTCCTCGGCCCAGGCCTCGGTCCACTTGGTCTTGAGCAGTCGCGCCGGCTTGCCGGTGTAGACGCGGGTGCGCACGGTGTCGCTGCTGGTGGCCCGGGTGAAGGCGGTCTCCCAGGCCTCGCTGTTGTTGTTGCCCATGCCGCGGTACTCCTCGGTGCCGAGCCACAGCGAGCCCATCCACACGCCCTGCGCGCCGAGGGCCATCGAGGCGGCGATCTGGCGACCGGAGCCGATGCCGCCCGCGCCGAGGACGGGCACGTCGGGCCCCACGGCGTCGACAACGTCGGGGGTCAGCACCATGCTGGCCACCTCGCCGGTGTGCCCGCCGGCCTCGTAGCCCTGCGCGATGATGATGTCCACGCCGTTGGCGACGTGGCTGAGCGCGTGCTTGGCGGCGCCGGCCAGGGCTCCGATCTTGATGCCGTGCTCGTGGCACTTGTCGATGACGTCCTTGGGCGGCGAGCCCAGGGCGTTGGCGATGAAGACCGGCCGGTGCTTGAGCGCGACGTCGAGGTGCGAGCGGGCGATCGAGTGCAGCCAGCCGAGCACGCCGTCGCGGCCCTCACCCTCGGGCAGCGGAGGCACACCGAGCTGGAGCAGGGTGCGCTCCACGAACGAGATGTGCTCGTCGGGGATCATCGCCTTGAGGTCGACCGACGTGCCCTCGGTCGGGATCTTCATGGGCATCACGATGTCGACGCCGTAGGGCTTGCCGTCGGTGTTGTCGTCGAGCCAGGTCAGGACCCGCTCGAGCTCCTCGGTGTCGTTGAAGCGCACGCAGCCGAGCACCCCGAGGCCCCCGGCGCGCGAGACCGCGGCCGCGACGTGCTCGGAGGGGGTGAAGGCGAAGATCGGGTACTCGATGCCGAAGGCATCACACAGCGGACTGCGCATCAGGCACCTGCTCCTGCGGTCTGGCCGGCGAGCGCCAGCTCCTTGGCCCTGGGGTACTGAGCCTTGCCGGTGGCGTTGCGCGGGATCTCGTGGACGATCGTCAGCGCCCGCGGCAGCTTGTAGCCCGAGAGCGAACCGCGGAGGAACTCCCGCAGCGACTCGAGCGTGACGTCGTGGCCCTCCCGGGGCTGGACGACGGCCGCGACGGTCTGGCCGTACTTCTCGTCGGGCAGCCCGACCACGAGGCAGTCGTAGACGCCGGGGTGGCCCTTGATCGCCATCTCGACCTCCTCGGGGTAGACCTTCTCGCCGCCGGTGTTGACGCAGTTGGAGCCGCGGCCGAGCAGGGTCACCCGGCCGTCGGTCTCGATGCGCGCGAAGTCGCCCGGCACGGAGTAGCGCTCACCGTCGATCTGGAGGAACGTCTTGGCCGACTTCTCCGGGTCCTTGTAGTAGCCCACGGGCACCGAGCCGCCCCGACCGAGGCGGCCGATCTTGCCGACGTTGGTCGCCAGGTCGAGCACGTGGCCGTCGTCGCCGATGACGACGCTGGCCGGGCCCAGCCCGACGACCGGGCCGTCGCTGCTGATCGAGTCCTTGTCCTGCATGCCCATGCCCTGGAAGCCGGTCTCCGAGGCGCCGACGGAGTCGGTGAAGATCGAGTTGGGGAAGGCGGCCATCCACCGCTTCTTCACCGGTGGGCTGAAGATCGCCGCACTGCTGGAGATCGCGAAGAGGCTCGACCCGTCGTAGGGCGTGCCGGTCGCTGCCTTGCGCTCGAACTCCTCGATCAGCGGGCGGGCCATCGCGTCACCGGTCATGAAGATCAGCTGGACGCCCTCGCGCTCGATGGTCTCCCAGGTGCGCTGCGCGTCGAACTTCGGCTCGAGGACCGTCAGGTGCCCGGCGAAGAGGTGCATGAGGAGCCCGGCCTGGGCGCCGCCGTGCATCAGCGGGCTGAGTGGGAAGGTCGTCATGCGACCGTCGAGCTTGGCCTGCTCGGACTGGTCCATCTCGGAGAGCGGCTCGCCGGTGTAGAAGTCGATGCCGCCGCCGAGCACCCGCCAGAAGTCCTCGTGGCGCCACATGACGCCCTTGGGGAAGCCGGTCGTGCCGCCGGTGTAGATGATGTGCAGGTCGTCGTTGCTGCGCGGCCCGAAGTCGCGCTCGTCGCTCTGGTCGGCGACGGCGTCGGCGAGCAGCACCCCGTCGTACGACGACACGTCGGCCTGGCTGTCGGGCTCGAGGATGTCGGGGATGACGACGAAGGTCGTCAGCTTCTCGTGCTTGGGCGCGCAGGCCGCCACCAGCGGGGCGTAGCTGCGCTCGTGGATCAGTGCCACGACGTCGGCGTTGTCGAAGAGGTAGTTGAGCTCGCCCTCGACGTAGCGGTAGTTGACGTTGATGTTGACGGCGCGGATCTTGACGACCGCCAGCACGGCGACCACGTGCTCCACGCTATTCTTGGCGTAGACAGCGACATGGTCGCCCGGCTGGACGCCCTGGGCCTGGAGGTAGTGCGCGAGCCGGTTGGCGTCGCGCTCCAGCTCGGCGTAGGTGACCGTCCGGTCCCCCACCTTCAGGGCGGGCTTCTCGGGCGCGGCGTCGACGGCGTGTTCGAAGAGGTCAGCGATATTGTGGGCCACGACGCGAGACTAGAACACGTTCTTGTTTTTCGCTAGCCTCACGCCATGACCAGCACCGATACCCCCCTCGACGCCTCTCCCGACGCACCCCACTGCCTCGTCGAGCAGGTCGGCCACAAGCTCGTGGTGACGATGAACCGCCCGGAGTCGCGCAACGCGCTCTCCGGCGAGATGCTCGAGATCATGAGCGCGGCCTGGGACCGGGTGAACTCCGACGACTCGATCCGGGTCTGCATCCTCACCGGTGCGGGCGGCTACTTCTGCGCCGGCGCGGACCTCAAGTCGATGTCCAAGAAGCCGCCGTCGGAGAGCTTCGAGTCGGGTGAGTACGACCCGTCGGTCATCAAGGGACTGCTCAAGGGCTTCCGGCTGACCAAGCCGCTCATCGCGGCGGTCGAGGGTCCGGCGATCGCCGGCGGCACCGAGATCCTCCAGGGCACCGACATCCGCGTCGCCGGTGAGTCCGCGCGCTTCGGGGTGGCCGAGGCCCGGTGGAGCCTCTACCCGATGGGGGGCTCGGCCGTGCGGCTGATCCGTCAGATGCCCTACACCGTGGCTGCCGAGCTGCTGCTGACCGGACGCCAGATGAAGGCGCCCGAGGCCAAGGAGGTCGGCCTGATCGGCCACGTCGTCCCCGACGGCACGGCCCTGGAGAAGGCCCACGAGATCGCGGACCTGATCGCCGCCAACGGCCCGATCGCCGTCCAGGCCATCCTCAGGACCATGCGCGACTCCGAGGGCAAGCACGAGGACGACTGCTGGCAGGACGACGCCCGCGTCGGCGCCGCGGTCTTCGCCTCGAACGACGCGAAGGAGGGGCCCCGGGCGTTCGCGGAGAAGCGCGCCCCCCGGTTCACCAACAGCTGAGCATCAACCCACCGAGCGCTCGCCGGTCCAGTAGGTCGCGCGCAGGGCCTTCTTGTCCGGCTTGCCGAGTCCCGTCAGCGGCAGCGCGTCGGTCGCGATGATCTGCTTGGGGGCCTGCACCGCGCCCTTGCGGTCCTTGACCATCTGCTTGATCTCGGCGTCCACCTCGTCGGTGAGCTCGGCGCCCGGCCGGAGCACGACGATCGCGGTCACCGCCTCGCCCCACTTCTCGTCAGGCGTGCCGATGACGCCGACCTGGGCGATCGCCGGGTGCTCCGCGACGACGTCCTCGACCTCGCGGGGGAAGACGTTGAAGCCGCCCGTGACGATCATGTCCTTGGTGCGGTCGACGATGTACCAGAACCCGTCCTCGTCCTCGCGCGCCACGTCCCCGGTGTGCATCCAGCCGTCGCGGAACGTCTCGGCGGTCTCGTCGGGCAGGTTCCAGTAGCCACCCGCGAGCAGCGACCCCGACACGCAGATCTCCCCCGGCTCCCCCACCGGCACCGGCTGGCCGTCCTCGCCGAGCAGCGCCGTGCGGATGAACGCGCTCGGGCGACCGCACGAGGACAGCCGCGCGTCGCCTCCGCCCACGTGGTCGCCCTTCGCCAGGTAGGTGATCACCATCGGCGCCTCGGACTGGCCGTAGTACTGCGCGAAGATCGGCCCGAAGCGGTCGATCGCCTCCTTGAGCCGCACCGGGTTGATCGCCGAGGCGCCGTAGTAGACGGTCTCGAGCGAGGACAGGTCGCGGGTGTGCGAGTCGGGGTGGTCCATCAACGCGTAGAGCATCGACGGCACCAGCATGGTCGCGGTGATCTTCTGCTCCTCGATCGTGCGCAGCACCTCCGCGGGGTCGAAGCGCGAGAGCACGTAGAGCGACCCGCCCTTGATCACCGTGGGCACGAAGAACGCCGCACCCGCGTGCGACAGCGGCGTGCACATCAGGAAGCGCGGATTCTCCGGCCACTCCCACTCGGCCAGCTGCACCTGGGTCATCGTCGCCATCGCCGCCGACGTGCCGATCACACCCTTGGGCTTGCCGGTGGTGCCGCCGGTGTAGGTGATCGAGACGATGTGGTCGGGCGGCAGGACCTTGGCGGTCAGGGGCACGGCGTCGTACGACGCGGCGGCGGCGACGAGGTCCGTGCCGATGTGGGCGAGCTCGTCGGGCACCGGCCCGATCGTCAGCACCTGGGTCAGGCCCGGGCACTTCTCCAGGAGCGCGAGCGCCCGCTCGGTGAAGTAGGGGTCGATGATCAGCGCCGTGATGCCGGCGTCGTTGATGACGTAGGCGTGGTCGTCGGCCGAGCCGAGCGGGTGCAGCGAGGTGCGCCGGAAGCCCTGCGTCTGACCGGCGCCCAGGATGAAGAGCACCTCCGGCCGGTTGAGCGCCAACAGCGCCGCCGACGTGCCGGTGCCCGCTGCCAGCGCCTCGAAGGCCTGCACGTAGCGGCTCATCTGGTCGGCGACCTCCCCACCCTTGAGCGTGGTGTCGCCGAGGTACATGACGTCCTTGTCGCGGTGGCGCTTCAGCGCCGCCACCATCAGGTTGCCGTTGTGGGTGCCGGTGCGCATCGTGTCGGTGTCGGTCACGCGGAGCACACTAGAACGTGTTCTAGGAATGGGCAACGACCCGTCCGCCCCGACCTCAGGGTCGAGGCACCTCGACGCTCCACCGCTCGCGCCGCTCGGCGTCGGTCTGCTCCCACCAGGGCGGCTGGCCGCGCTCCCCGAGGGCGACCTTCGCCGCCTGGACGCCGTCTCGGGAGGTGCGCTCCTCATCGGTGCCGCGGGTGCGGCGCACGTCGCGGCGCCAGGCCATCAGGATGTCGGTCAGCTCCTGACGTCGCGCCTCCGGGATGGCCGGGTCGGTGGCCCGCCACCTGCGGCCGTCGATCACCAGGTAGCGCCCGTCATCGGTGGGCTCGGGCTCGCCGCTCACGCGTCGGCGGCACCCTCGCGCCGCTCGTGCAGTCGCTGCTGGGCGGCGTCGAGGTAGTCGAGGCAGGGAGCCTCGGCGCCGGGGTGCTTCTCGACGAGGTGGAAGGTCCAGCGGTCCATCGCGGCCATGTAGCCGTTGTCCTCGCCGGCGCGGTAGGCCGACCACTTCGCCGGCGCCTTGGCCACGCACTCGGTGCAGCTGATCTTGTAGACGAACTGCTGGCTGCCGTCGACGTCGATCCTCACCGTCGCCAGCGGCCCCGCCTCGGACCGGGCCTTGCGCTCGCGCGCGGACCTGCTCGCCACCATGTCGCTGCCCCTTCCTCGGTGCTGTCCCTCAACCACTGCCGGAGGTCGCGAGCCTACGCGGGAGCCTCGAGGCCACCGAGCACGGCCAGCCGTGCCAGTCCGGGACCGGTGTGCTCCGCCAGGGCCGCGCGCGCGGCGTCGAGCGCGGCGGAGCCGGGCTGGTCCGGTGCGACGCGAGCGGGGTTGAGAGCCACGGTGTCGGCCCAGGCCTTGATGTCCGGCTCGGCGCCGAAGGCCGCGGAGGCGCGCATGCCCAGCACGTTCATCCGCGCCCAGTCGACGAGCGAGTTGCCGTAGGACGACGGCGGGCAGAGCCGGTTCTTCTCGGCGTCGTCGTCGCGCGTCGCCTCGACGTAGCCCGCCAGTGCCGCGCCGAAGCACGGGAAGCCGGCCCGGATCGGCTGCAGCGTGATCGCCTCGGGCGACCAGATCGGCAGCCGCGGCGGGTTCTTCAGCCCGTCGGCGGCGCAGTTGACGACCAGCGCGTCGTCGGCGATCACCACGGAGCCCTCGGCCAGGTCGAGGCGACCGCGACGCACGCTGCCGACGTGCCCGGCTCGTACGACGTCCTCGACGGTGCGGAGCAGGTCGAGCTCCCACGTGCCGAGCGTCGGCGCCTTGGCCATCGAGGGCGTGACCGTGGGGTCGACGCGCAGCATGATCCCGGCGTCCTCCAGGTCGAGGAACAGCCCGTCCAGCCTGTCCGCGTCGGCGGAGAGACGCATCATCTCGGCGACCATGCCCAGGTAGGTCGCAGGGTCGGGCTGGACCAGCGCGCGGTTGAGCATCCACGGGTCGCGTGGCCGCACCCAGCAGATCGCGTCTGGGTCGACCCCCCGACCCAGCAGCCACACGACCGCGTCCGTGGCGGTCTTGCCGGAGCCGACCACGACGTGCTGGCTCGGCGACTCCTGCCACCCGACCAGCTCGTTGACGGGGATGACGCGGGCGCCGTCGGCGACCCCGAAGCGCGGCGGTGTCTCGGCCGGGATCTCGGGGGCGAGGTAGCGCGCGTCCACGACGCGGCAGTGCTCGGGGACCTCGAAGCGCTCGCCGGTCCCGAGCGAGACGAAACCGCGACCACCGGTGTAGTCACAGCCGGTGAAGACCTCGACGCGGCCCGGGCCGACCATGCGGGTGGCGAGGACCTCGTCGTAGTAGGCGCAGATCTCGGTCTGGTCGGCGCGCTGGTGCAGCCCCGCCTCCGGCCCGTCCTGCTGGATCCGGCCGCCGCCGAGCACCGTCGAGGCGACGCCGTAGAACGAGGACGCCTGGTGCAGTCGGACGAAGGGGTAGGCCCCACGCCAGTGACCCCCCACCTCCGCACGCCGGTCGACCATCGCGACGCGGGCGCCGCCGTGGTCGATCAGGGCGTCGGTGAAGGCCATGCCGCTGGCCCCGGCTCCGACGACGAGGTAGTCGACGTCGACGATGTTCTTCACCGCCCAACTCAAGCATGTCCTCGTAACGTCATGCGAGCCGAGGAGTCGCTACCACCATCCGGATGACGTCCGGGCACCGGCCGCTCTACAGGTCGAGGCCGCTGAGGTCCTCCGGCACGTCGACCGCGTGCTGCTGGAGAGTCGCGAGCGGCACCAGGCGGAGCACCGCCTCGTTGGTGGCGGCCAGCACGACCGGGGCGGCCACACCGTCGGCGTGGGCGCGCGCCCAGTTGATGGCGGTGACGCACCAGCGGTCACCGGGCTGGAGGCCGGGGAAGCGGTAGAGCGGCATCGGGGTCGACAGGTCGTTGCCGATGCTGCGCTGGTGCTCGAGGAACTCCGCCGTCGCCACGGCACAGATGGTGTGGCTGCCCTGGTCCTCGGGGCCGGTGTTGCAGCACCCGTCGCGGAAGAAGCCCGTCATGGGCTCGGTGCCGCACTCCTCCAGCTCGCCACCCAGGACGTTGCGCTCGACCACGCCGTCAGCCTAGGGCTAGGCCAGGATCTCCGCGATCGCGTGCACCTCGGCGGCCGAGCGGCACGAGAGCAGCAGCGTGGTCACACCGGTCTCCGCCCACTGCGCGGCCCGCTCCTTGACCTCACCGGCCGTGCCGATGATGTGCATGTCGTCGACCAGCTCGTCGGGGATGAGGGCGGTCGCCTCGTCCTTCTTCCCGCCGAGGAAGAGCTCCTGGACGCGGTCTGCGGTGTCGCCGTAGCCCATCCGTTCGAAGACCATCTTGTGGAAGTTCTGCTCCTTGGCGCCCATGCCGCCCATGTAGAGCGCGACGACCGGCTTCATGCCGTCGATCACGGCCTGCTTCTCGGCGGCGTCGGCGACGACCTGGACGTGGCAGGTGGCAGCGATCTCGAAGTCGGCGCGGGTGCGGCGGGCACCCTCGCGGGCGAAGCCCTCGTCGAGCCACGGCTGGTACATCCCGGCCGACTTGGGCGTGTAGAAGATCGGGATCCAGCCGTCGGCGATCTCGGCGGTCTGCGCGACGTTCTTGGGGCCCTCGGCGCCGAGCCAGATCGGGATGTCGGAGCGCAGCGGGTGCACGATCGGCTTGAGCGGCTTGCCGAGCCCGGTGGCACCCGGCCCGTCGTAGGGCAGGGGGTAGTGCGGGCCGGCGTTGGTGACCTTGTCCTCGCGGGCGAGGACCCGGCGGATGATGTCGACGACCTCGCGGGTGCGGGCCAGCGGCTTGGAGAACGGCTGGCCGTACCA
>NZ_JANNML010000121.1:0-25596 GCF_031397825.1 Nocardioides sp. | reverse complement strand
ATTCCTGACATTTATTTGGTGTTTCCTTAAGAAGTACAATCTTCTGGGACTTCTCCTCGCGTCCCGTAGGACGCACGCACCACCTCCGGCGGCGCGTTGTATTCTTAGAAGTAGAAATTAATTAACGTAACTACTTCTTTTGGGTGTCTTCTTAACTTTCAACCGGCGAAGCCGGTCACTGAGCGAAGCGAAGTGCTTCCAACATGCAAACTTTTGCCTGCTAGGTTTTTAAGGCAGCACTTTCTCTAGTGAGGTGGTTCCTCAAACCGCTATAACGGCAAGTGGAATCTCGTTGTCTCAGCACGCTCTACAGAATGGACGTGGCTGTTCCACTGCCACGTGAATGACCACATTGCAGCGGGAATGCTGGCCCGCTATCGCGTGGTGAGCTGAGCGTCGCAGATCCCATGAACGCCTTGATGACGTCGTGGCCGTGGCCCGCGAGGGCCACGCGCCCTCGTCGCAGACAACAACGGACAGCGGGATCCCAGACGGCTTGCTGGCGCACGGGATGAAGCAGGCCGGACCGCGGACGGCAGGCGTTCCGGTCCGACCGACCCGCGGTCCCCCACCGAGCCTCAGGCGTCCGGGGCCAGCACGTGGCGGCTGCTGGGCCACAGGTCACGCAGCGCGACCTCGGGGAAGCGCTGCTGCACCGCGACGTAGACCTCGCGGTAGTGCTCGGCGACCAGCTGCACGGTGCTCTCCGGGACGACGTCGGTCGTGGGGGAGGCATGGACGCGCTTGTCGACGTCGGGGGCCACGAAGTCGATGCCCGCCTGCTCGCAGAGCCGGCGGGTCGTCGCCTCGGTGAAGAGCTGCTCGTAGAAGCCGTGGAACACCTCGTCGGGCGCGAAGACCTCGTCGAGCGTGGCGAGGGTCTGGTCGTAGCGGGTGCGCCGCGCATAGGCGGGCGTGGCGTGGTGCTCGAGCAGGAAGGCGGCGGACTCCTGTGAGGCCGCCGCGTGCTCGTCGTACAAGCGGGCGTGCATGCGCACCTGCGACCAGATCCGCTCGACGGGGTCGCGCATCAGGAACACCGGCAGCGTCCGCACGCCGCGCGCGGCGAAGCCGTCGCGGATCGAGCGGAAGCGGTCGGCCGAGAGCATCCCGTAGGCCGGGGTCATGTCGGCGACGAGGCGGGTCTCGGGGGAGCGGTGCAGCAGGCCGGTGAAGTAGTCCACGTAGAGCTCGGGGTCGAGGTACATGCTGAGCCGGTGCGACGCCCTCGCGGCCGACCGGTCACCCGGCGACGGGTCGGCGCTCGCCGCCTGGGCCTTGGCGAGCAGCCGGTTGCGCACGCCCTGCTCCGAGGGGAGGTCGAGGGCGTCGAAGACGTGGTACTCCTTGCGATAGCCGTGGGCGAACGACGGCGACCCCATGAGGTAGTCGTAGAGCCAGGTCGTCCCGCCCTTCTGGCAGCCCACGCCGAGGAGGAACGTCTTGGTCACGCGCCGACCCTAGGGCACGGGTCGGCGGCGGGTAGCGGCCTCGCTCAAGGCGCAAGGACGCCCCAGGAAAATCCATGGCCCGGGATCGATACGATCGACGGGTCGGGGCCATCCACCCCGGCCACAGCAACCAAGGGAGTCCCACCGTGTCCGAGATCAAGGTCGTCCGCATCCACGCCGGTGAGCGTGAGGAGCGGACCACCACGACGGGCACCAAGGCCTGGGAGCTCTTCGCCAGTGAGCCGGAGATCATCGCTGCCCGGATCGGTGACCAGCTTTCCGACCTGTCCTACGAGCTGGCCGACGGCGACGAGGTCGCCGGGGTCGCGATCGACAGCCAGGACGGGCTCGACATCCTGCGCCACTCGACCGCGCACGTCATGGCCCAGGCCGTCCAGGAGATCTTCCCCGACGCCAAGCTCGGAATCGGACCGCCGGTGGAGAACGGCTTCTACTACGACTTCGACGTCGAGGTCCCCTTCACCCCTGCGGACCTCGAGAAGATCGAGACCCGGATGCGCAAGATCATCAAGGAGGGGCAGCGCTTCTCCCGACGGGTCACCACCGACGGCGACGCCCTCACCGAGCTCCAGGACGAGCCCTACAAGATCGAGCTGATCGGGCTCAAGGGGTCGGGCACGTCGGAGGGTGCCGCCGAGGGTGCGAGTGTCGAGGTCGGCGCGGGCGAGCTCACCATCTACGACAACGTGCGCCGCAACGGCGAGGTCGCGTGGAGCGACCTGTGCCGCGGCCCGCACCTGCCCACCACCAAGCGCATCCCGGCCTTCAAGCTGATGCGCTCCGCCGCGGCCTACTGGCGCGGCGACGAGAAGAACAAGATGCTCCAGCGCCTCTACGGCACCGCGTGGCCCTCCAAGGAGGAGCTCGAGGCGCACCTGCACCGCATCGAGGAGGCCGAGCGTCGCGACCACCGCAAGCTCGGCCGCGAGCTCGACCTCTTCAGCTTCCCCGACGAGATCGGCTCCGGCCTGGTGGTCTTCCACCCCAAGGGCGGCGTCATCAAGCGGGTCATGGAGGACTACGTCCGCCAGCGCCACATCGAGGAGGGCTTCGACTACGTCGGGACCCCCCACATCTCCAAGGAGGGGCTGTTCCACACCTCGGGGCACCTGCCCTACTACGCGGACACCATGTTCCCGCCGATGGAGTTCGAGGGCGCCAACTACTACCTCAAGGCCATGAACTGCCCGATGCACAACCTGATCTTCTCCTCGCGCGGGCGGTCCTACCGTGAGCTGCCGCTGCGGTTCTTCGAGTTCGGCTCGGTCTACCGCTACGAGAAGTCCGGTGTCATCCACGGCCTGACCCGCGTGCGCGGGTTGACCCAGGACGACTCGCACTCCTACGTCACCCCCGAGCAGGCGCCGGCCGAGATCAAGCACCTGCTCGACTTCGTGCTGGGGCTGCTCAAGGACTTCGGGCTCGACGACTTCTACCTCGAGCTGTCGACCCGTGACGACTCCAAGCCCGACAAGTTCGTCGGCTCCGACGAGGACTGGGCCACCGCGACGTCGGTGCTCGAGCAGGCGGCCATCGAGTCCGGCCTCGAGCTCGTGCCCGACCCGGGCGGCGCGGCGTTCTACGGCCCCAAGATCTCCGTGCAGTGTCGCGACGCCATCGGGCGCACCTGGCAGATGTCGACGATCCAGTACGACTTCAACCAGCCCAAGGGCTTCGACCTGCAGTTCAACGCCTCCGACGGCTCGCGCCAGCAGCCGGTGATGATCCACTCGGCGAAGTTCGGCTCGCTCGAGCGGTTCTTCGGCGTGCTGGTCGAGCACTACGCCGGTGCTTTCCCCCCCTGGCTCGCGCCGGTCCAGGTGCAGGCGATCCCGGTCGCCGAGTTCGCCGCGGACTACCTCCACGACGTGGCGCGCCGGATGAAGGCCCAGGGCCTGCGCGTCGAGGTCGACGACTCGGATGACCGGATGCAGAAGAAGATCCGCAACGCGCAGCTTCAGAAGGTGCCGTTCATGATCATCGCCGGCGCCGACGACATCGAGGCCGGAGCCGTCTCCTTCCGCTACCGCGACGGTCACCAGGAGAACGGCGTGCCGATCGACGACGCCATCGCCCGGGTCGCCGCAGCGGTCGCGACGCGCGAGCAGGTCTAGGTCGCGACGGGGCTCGACCAACGGCCCCCACCTCACCACCGGTGTGGTGAGGTGGGGGCATGGCACGGACTATCGCGACCACGACCGACGTCGAGCTCGAGCAGCTGCTGGAGTTCGTCCGACCCCGCCACCAGATGGTGCTCATCACCGAGCGCAAGGACGGCCAGCCGCAGTCCTCGCCGGTGACCGGTGGCGTCGACGACGAGGGTCGGATCGTCATCTCCACCTACCCGGAGCGGGCCAAGGCAGCCAACGCGCGTCGCACCGGCAAGGCGACGGTGCTGGTGCTCTCGGACGAGTTCAACGACGCCTGGGTGCAGGTCGAGGGCAGCTGCGAGGTCATCGACATGCCCGCGGCCGTCGAGCCGCTGGTCGACTACTTCCGCAGCATCTCGGGGGAGCACCCCGACTGGGACGAGTACCGCCAGGCGATGCGCGACCAGGGCAAGTCGCTGATCCGCGTCACGCCCGAGCGCTGGTCGCCCGTCGCGACCGGCGGCTTCCCGGCACGTCTCGTCGACCAGGACTGACGTGCGCCGGGCCCTGCTGAGCCTCGCCGCACTGGTGGGCGCGGCCGTCCTGGCCGGGTGCGGCGGCACGGCAGGGTCGGGGGACGCCGAGGGCCCCGCGACGAGCGCGGCGAGCGAGCCGCCCGCGCCGCAGCCGGCCTCGCGCAAGCCCGTGCCGAAGCCGTCGCCCACGCCGCGCAACGAGCTGGCCGACCTCGCCGAGCAGGCCGCGACCGCCGTACCCCTGCCGGAGATCGCGCCCGAGTCCGGTCCCGTCCTCGGGGGCGACATCAGCTGGCCGCAGTGCCCCGTCGGGATGGGCATCCCGCAGAAGCGCACGCTCGGCCTGCCGTTGCCGATACCGGAGGCGCGCTACGTCGTCATCGGGCTCACCAACGGCCCCGGCTTCTACGCCAACCCCTGCCTGGGTGAGCAGGTCGCCTGGGCGCGCGAGAACGACGTGCTCGTCTCGGCCTACGCCGTCGCGAGCTATCCCGAGGCGCCCGAGCTGCGACGCTTCGCCACCGAGGGCCCGTACGACGGGTCCGACGGCCTGGGTGCGCTGCGCAACGTCGGCTACCAGCAGGCCCGCTTCAACATCGCCTCGATGCAGACCGCGGGCTTCGAGACGCCGATCGTCTGGATCGACGTGGAGCCCGTGCCGGACTTCGAGTGGAGCAGCGACCCGGTCGCCAACGGCGCGGTGGTCGAGGGGCTGGCGCGGGGCTACCGCGACGCGGGCTACGACATCGGCGTCTACTCCACGCCCTACCTGTGGGAGGGCGTCGTCGGCGACCTCGCCCTCGGGGTGCCCGAGTGGCGCGCGGCCGGGCAGACCTCGCGGGAGGAGGCGCTGGGGCGCTGCGGGGCCGACTGGGTGATCCAGGGCGGGGAGGCGGTGATGGGGCAGTGGGTCGAGGCCGGTCGCGACCAGAACGTCACGTGCCCGGGCATCTCCGCCGACCTCGGACGGTGGTTCCACCGGTATTAATGCGACGCCATGTCGCGCTAACCCTTTACATGTGACGCGCTGTCGCACTAACCTCTTGCCGTTGACCAACCAACGGTGAGAGGTGAACGCACATGACTGCTGTGCAGAGCTACCAGGACACGCTCCAGACCCTGTCGGAGGCGTCGGTGCACCAGCACTTCGACGCCTTCCTCGACATCGACTGGGACAACCCGGCCTACGCGATCGACCCGCACGACGAGCGTTGGATCCTCCCGGAGGCGGACGTGCTCGGGCGCCACGCGTGGTATCGGGGGCTGCCGCGAGACGAGCAGATCCGCATCGGTCTCTACCGTCAGGCGCAGATCTGCAAGGTGGGCCTGCAGTTCGAGCAGATCCTCATCGCCGGGTTGATGAACTTCTCCTTCAACCTGCCCAACGGCTCGCCGGAGTTCCGCTACTCCACGCACGAGGCGACCGAGGAGTGCCACCACACCCAGATGTTCCAGGAGTTCGTCAACCGGTCGGGCCAGGACGTGGGCGGCGGCTCGCGGCTCTTCCGCTTCCTGGCGCCGTTCCTCCCGCTGGCCGCCAAGTGGCTGCCGTTCGGCTTCTTCTTCGGCGTCCTCGCCGGCGAGGAGCCGATCGACCACGTGCAGAAGACGGTCCTGCGCGCCGGCGACGACATGCACCCGCTGCTGCAGCGGATCATGCAGATCCACGTCGCGGAGGAGGCGCGCCACATCGGCTTCGCCCACCAGTACCTCGAGCACCAGGCCCCCAAGCTCGGTCGCGTCGACCGCGCGATCCTCTCGGTCGCCGTGCCGCTGATCATGCGCTGGCTCTGCGACGAGATCCTCAAGCCCACCGCGAAGGCCCGCAAGGACATGGGCATCCCGCGCAGCGTGGTCAAGGACATCTACTGGGACCTGCCCGAGTCCCGCAAGATGCTGCGCGACCTCTTCGGCGACGTGCGGATGCTGGCCGAGGACACCGGGATGATGAACCCGGTCTCGCGCCGCGTGTGGGCGCTCATGCGCATCGACGGCCGCTCCTCGCGCTTCCGCAGCGAGCCGGCCTCGGCCGCGGCCTGAGTCCGTGCCCTACGTCGTCACGCAGTCGTGCTGCGCCGACGCCTCGTGCGTCGTCGCCTGCCCGGTCAACTGCATCCACCCGGCGCCGGGTGAGCCCGGTTTCGCCGAGGCCGAGATGTTGTACGTCGACGCCAACTCCTGCGTGGACTGCGGTGCCTGCGCGACGGCGTGCCCGGCCGACGCGGTCGTGCCCCACACGGCGCTGAGCGAGGCGCAGCTGCCCTTCCTCAAGCTCAACGCCGACTACTACGAGGTGTTCCCACACACCGGTCGGGCGCCCCTCGCCATCGTGCCGCCCCAGCGCCGGCTCACCCGACCCGGGCCCTTCCGGGTCGCCGTGGTCGGCGCCGGGCCGGCCGGTCTCTACACCGCCGACGAGCTGCTGAAGCACCCCGAGGTCAGCGTCGACGTCTACGACCGGCTGCCCACGCCCTACGGTCTGGTCCGTGCCGGGGTCGCCCCCGACCACCAGCACACCAAGCAGGTCGACCAGCTCTTCCGCGCGATCGAGCAGCAGCCCGGCTTCCGCTACTTCCTCGGCGTCGAGGTCGGCCGCGACCTCAGCCTGGAGGAGCTCAGTGCTCAGTACGACGGCGTGGTCTACGCCGTCGGCGCGTCCTCGGACCGCTCGCTCGGCATCGAGGGCGAGGAGCTCACCGGCTCGGTCTCCGCCACCGACGTGGTCGGCTGGTACAACGGCCACCCCGACAAGCAGGACCTCGACCTCGGTCTCGACCGGCCCGACCGCATGGCCTCGGGACGCGTGGTGATCGTCGGCAACGGCAACGTCGCCCTCGACGTGGCCCGCATCCTCACCGCCGACCCCGCCGAGCTCGAGCGCACCGACATCGCCGCCGTGCCGTGGTCGATCCTGCACCGCAGCCGCGTGCGCGAGGTCGTCGTGCTCGGGCGCCGTGGTGCGGCCCAGGCCGCGTTCACCGTGCCCGAGCTGATCGGGCTCGTGGGGCTGCGCGGGGTCAACGTGACCGTGACCGGGCTGGCTCCCGAGGAGGCCGACGCGGGAGCCGGCACCGTTGCCGGCGACGAGCGGAGCCGACTGCTCGCCGAGCTGGCGGCCCGCCCGCAGCGGCCCGGCCTGCCCACGATCGAGCTGCGCTTCCTCACCTCACCCACCCGCATCGTCGGCGACGAGCACGGGGTCACCGGGGTCGAGGTCGTGACCAACCGGCTCGAGCCCGACGCCCACGGTGAGCTGCGCGCCGTACCCACGGGGGAGCGTCAGGTCCTCGAGACCAACCTGGTGCTGCGCTCGGTGGGCTACCGCGGCGAGCCCGTCGCCGACCTGCCCCACGACCCCGCGACCGGCGTGGTGCCGAGCGACCGGGGGCGCGTGCGGCCGGGGGTCTACGTCGTCGGGTGGGCCAAGCGCGGCCCCAGCGGCTTCATCGGGACCAACAAGACCTGCGCCCAGGAGACCGTCACCCGGATCCTCGACGACCTCGACTCCGGCGCGACCGTGACGCCGGTCGGGACGCGCGCGTCCATCGCCGAGGTCGTGCGCGGACGCTGCCCCGACGTGGTCGACGTCGCGGGCTGGCAGGCCATCGACGCGGAGGAGCGGCGCCGCGGTGCCGGCCGCGGTCGCGCCCGCGCCAAGATCGTCGACGTCGAGGAGATGGTGCGCGTCGCGCGCCAGGGTGCTCGTCGTCCGGCCCGTCGCCGTTACCCTTCAGCCAAGGAGTGGTTCGAGAAGCGGAGTTGAGCTGGGTGGTCGGCGCAAGGGTGGACGGACGTCAGGCGCGCTGGGACCGGCACAACGAGCAGCGCCGCCAGCAGATCCTCGACGCCGCGATCGCGGTCGTGGAGGCCGCCGAGCCTGGCGCGGAGTTCCACGTCCAGCAGATCGCCGACGAGGCCGGGCTCAACCGCACGGTCGTCTACCGCCACTTCTCCGACCGCGCCGACCTCGACCGGGCGATCCAGGCCGAGATCCTGGTGCACGTCACCGCCCTGCTGGTGCCGCAGGTCAGCCTCGACGGCACGGTCAACGAGATCATCCACCGGATCATCTCGACCTACGTCGACTGGGCCGTCGAGCACCCGGCCCTGCACCGGCTCGCTGAGTACGACTCCACGGGCGGCCCCGGCCCGCTCCAGAACGGCATCCACCAGGTCGCGGGCGTGCTCGTCGAGATCCTCGAGACGGCCGTGACCATGCTCGACGTGCAGCTCGACGACGGGGAGAAGGCGGCCATCGACCCGCTGGCCTACGCCCTGGTGGGTGCGGTCTTCGGCGCCGTACGACGGTGGGCCTCGCGCGAGCAGCGGGAGCCCTCGGCCGCCCAGCTCTCCGACATCCTCAGCCGCTCGGTGTGGCACCTGCTCGACGGCCACGCCCGACGTCTCGGCCTCGACCTCGACCCGGACCTGCCGATCGAGGAGCTCTTCGGGCTCTCGGGGTCGGCCGACGAGGGACCCGAGGTGGCGCAGGCGTGAGTGACGAGACCGTGCCCGGGCTGCAGCAGGACGGCGTCGGCGAGCCCGACGACCTCGACCGGCTCTGGACCCCACACCGGCTGGCCTACATCCGCGGTGAGAACAAGCCGGCCGACGCCACGTCGGGGGAGTGCCCCTTCTGCCGGATCCCGTCACTGGACGACGCCGCGGGGCTGGTCGTGCGTCGCGGGCGCCTCGCCTTCGCCGTGCTCAACCTCTACCCCTACGCGCCGGGGCACCTGATGGTCTGCCCCTACCGCCACCTCGCCGACTACGCCGAGACCACCGACGAGGAGGCCGCCGAGATCGCCGACCTCACCCGTCAGGCGATGCGCGTCATCCGCTCGGTCTCCGGCGCGGGCGGCTTCAACATCGGGATGAACCAGGGCGCCGTCGCCGGCGCCGGCATCGCAGCCCACCTGCACCAGCACGTCGTGCCCCGTTGGACCGGCGACCAGAACTTCATGCCGATCATCGGTCGCACCAAGACGCTCCCCGAGCTCCTCACCGACACCCGGTCGCTGCTCGCAGACGCCTGGGACCGCTGACGTCCCTCAGTCGGCGGCGGGCTGCGCCACGAACGTCACGATCAGCGTGACCTCGGCGTCCTCACCGCGGACCTCGAGGTAGTGGCCGAACTGGTAGCCGTCGGACTCGGTGTTGGGCCACGATCCGAACGTGGTCGTGGAGGTGGTGCCCGTGGCCTCCTCACGCACCTGCGCGAGCCGCGCCCCGCAGTCCTGGGTGGCCGCCTCGAGGGTGGGTGGCTCCTGGTCCTCGAAGGCCTCCAGCGGCTCACCGGGCAGGTCGGGGCCGACCTCGACGAGCCAGGCCGCGGCCTCGGCGCACCACGTGGCGTCCTCTCCGTCGGGGACCGGCGCCGACCAGGTCGTGACGTAGGACTCGGGGACGTCGGCGGGGGAGACCGGCACCCACACGCCGGCGCCCGTCTTGCGGGGAGCCCCGGCCCCGTCGTCGAAGTCGAGCAGGCCGTCGCCGCCCGGGGTCCAGTCCGGTCCGGGCGGTGCGATCGCCGAGACCGCGTCGAGGGCGGCGTCGGAGTCCGGCTCGGCGGAGCAGCCCCCGAGCAGTCCCGCGGTGAGCGCGGTGACGGCGGTGACGGCGGTGACGCGGAGCAGGGACAGGTGGTGGCCCGAGACAGGCGTGCGCTTCCTCACGAGCGCACCCTGCCACATCGGGCCGGGCTCGGCGGTCAGGCCAGGATCGGCTCGTACGGCGAGGTCGACTCACGTCCCTGGAAGGCGAGGATCGCCGGGTTGACGATCGCGCCCTCGCGGATCTCGATGGCGCGGTGGATGGTCTCGTCGGCGTCCCACGCGGCCGGACCCTCGAGCACGGTGCGGATGAACGGCACCGTCGCCGAGCTGTTGTCCCACGTCGCCGAGCCCCAGAGGTAGGACGGGCTGTGGTCGACGGCGTAGTAGCTGACCTGGCCGTGCTCGCCCACCGGGAACGTCGGCTCGTCGAACCCCGTGGGCCTGGCCCACTCGAAGCCCATGCCGAGGTCGCAGGACACGTCCACGACGAGGCTGCCGCGGCGGAACGCCTCGAGATCGGTGGTCTGCAGGTAGGTCAGCGGTGCCGCCGTGTCCTGCAGGGTGCAGTTGACGATGATGTCGTTCTCGGCGAGGTACGCCGCCAGCGGCTCGCGACCGCGCTCGGTGATCACGCTCATGGCCAGTCCGTCGGCGTCGTGGTCGATCGTGCGGATCCGCACCGAGTGGATCGGTGAGGCCACCGCGGTGACCTGCCGCGTCGTCAGGACCGCGACCTCGTGCACGCCGTGCGCGTTGAGCGCCGTGACCGCGCCACGTGCCGTCGCGCCGAAGCCGATGACGATCGCGCTCAACCGTCGTCCGTAGTCCCCGGTGATCCCGGCCAGCTGCATGGCCTGCAGGACCGAGCAGTAGCCGGCGAGCTCGTTGTTCTTGTGGAAGACGTGCAGGCCCACCGAGCCGTCACGGGTCCAGTGGTTCATCGCCTCGAAGGCGATGAGGGTCAGGCGCCGGTCGATCGCCGCTTGGGTGACCGCGGTGTCCTGGACGCAGTGCGGCCAGCCCCACAGCACCTGGCCGGGGGACAGCGCCTCGACGTCGGCGAGCTGCGGCTTGGGCAGCAGCACGACGTCGGAGCCGGCCAGCAGCTCGTCGCGTGGCAGGAAGCCGGCGACGACGTCGGCGAGCTCGCGGTCGTCGTACCCGAAGCGGGTGCCGTAACCGGTCTCGAGGGTGATGCGGGCGCGCACGTCGGCGTCGAGTCCCGCGAGGTGCTCGGGGTGGAGCGGGAGCCGACGCTCGTTCTCCTTCGCCGAGGTCCCCACCACCCCCAGGCTCAGGAGCGGCCCCGGGTGTGGCACCGGGGTGCTCAGCGCTTCTTCTCGGTGAGCTTCTCCATGGAGCCGGACCCGGAGCCGTTGGCCGAGTCGCGCTTCTCGGCGCGCTTCTCCTTGATGGACTTGCCGGTCTTCTTCGTCATTCCTTGTCGCGGCGACTTGTCGCTCATGCGGGAATCTCTCGATATGGGTTGCCTGAGTGGCCCCTGTCGGTGACTGTACGCCTCCGGGTTGCGGCCCGGGGGCCGGCAGCGACTAGCCTCCGACCATGCTCGACAGGTTCAAGGGTTTCTGGCAGGGCGTCATGCTCGCGCCGTTCGTCAACCTCTTCATCAGGCTGGGCATCAGCCCGGACACCGTGACGTTCGTGGGGACGATCGGGGTCTCGGCCGGCGCGCTGGTCTTCTTCCCGATGGGCGAGCTGCTGATCGGTGTGCTGGTGATCACCGCTTTCGTCTTCAGCGACCTCGTCGACGGCCAGATGGCTCGTCAGATGGGCCGCAGCTCGAAGTTCGGTGCGTTCTGGGACTCCACGCTCGACCGGATCGGCGACGGCGCGATCTTCGGCGGCCTGGCGCTCTACTTCGCCGGTCCCGGCGACTACTACCTCTACCTCTGCCTCACGCTCTACTGCCTCGTCATGGGGTCCGTGACCTCCTACTCGCGGGCTCGCGCCGAGTCGCTGGGCATGGACGCCAAGGGCGGTCTGGCCGAGCGCGCCGACCGGCTGGTGGCGATCCTGGTCATGACCGGGTTGGGCGCGATCCTCAACCTGCCGATCCTGATGTACCTCACGCTGTGGGTCCTCGCGTTCGCCAACACCTACACCGTGATCTTCCGGGTGATGAAGGTCCGCCGCCAGGCCTTGGCCGCGGATGCCCTGGTCCAGTCCGGGGGGTCGGGCGACGACGGTCCCGAAGCGGCTCCCGCTACGTGACCGCCGTACAATTCAGGCATGTCTGAGACCTCACCCTCCACTGCTGACAACGGCTCCACCACCGGCACCTCGCGCGTGAAGCGAGGCATGGCCGAGATGCTCAAGGGCGGCGTGATCATGGACGTCGTCACGGCCGAGCAGGCCAAGATCGCGGAGGACGCCGGCGCGGTCGCCGTCATGGCCCTCGAGCGGGTCCCGGCCGACATCCGCGCCCAGGGCGGCGTGTCGCGGATGAGCGACCCCGACATGATCGACTCGATCATCGAGGCCGTCTCGATCCCGGTCATGGCCAAGGCCCGCATCGGCCACTTCGCCGAGGCCCAGGTGCTCCAGAGCCTCGGTGTCGACTACATCGACGAGTCCGAGGTGCTGACCCCGGCCGACTACACCAACCACATCGACAAGTGGAAGTTCACCGCACCCTTCGTGTGCGGCGCGACCAACCTCGGTGAGGCGCTGCGTCGCATCAACGAGGGCGCGGCGATGATCCGCTCCAAGGGCGAGGCCGGCACGGGCGACGTCTCCAACGCGGTCATGCACATGCGCACCATCGGTGCCGAGCTGCGCCGCCTGTCCTCGATGGAGCACGACGAGCTCTACGTCGCGGCCAAGGAGCTGCAGGCCCCCTACGACCTGGTCGTCGAGGTCGCCGAGCGCGGCAAGCTCCCGGTCGTGCTGTTCACCGCCGGTGGCATCGCGACCCCGGCCGACGCGGCGATGATGATGCAGCTCGGCGCCGAGGGCGTCTTCGTGGGCTCGGGGATCTTCAAGTCCGGCAACCCCGCCGAGCGTGCCGAGGCCATCGTCAAGGCCACCACGTTCTACGACGACCCCGACGTCGTCGCCAAGGTCTCGCGCGGCCTGGGCGAGGCCATGGTGGGCATCAACGTCGACGAGATCCCGCAGCCCCACCGCCTCGCCGAGCGCGGCTGGTAGCTCTTCTGGGCTCGTCCCGCCAGCACCCCGTGGTCATCCGTGACCACGGGGTGCTGGCGATTTCGGGGCCGAAATCCCTCATGTGACGCGCGCAGCTGCCGTTGTCCCAGGGGAGGGCGAGGGGGGACCACGTGCCTCGACGATCCTGGGAGGGACCATGCACAAGACCACGAAGGGTGCACTGGCAGCGGCCGCTGCGGTCGCCCTGCTGACCGGGGGTGCCGGGACGCTCGCGTTCTGGACCGACGGCGACACGATCACCACGCCCGACCTCACCTCAGGCGGCCTCGACATCGCCGTCGACGCCTGCCCCGACTGGACGTTGGACGGCGACGGCGGCGCGGGTGGGCTCCTCGGTGCCCGGGAGATCGTGCCGGGAGACACGCTGACTCGCACCTGCACCTACGACATCGTCGCCGAGGGCGACCACTTCGAGGCCACGCTCGACGTTGACCAGGACCTGCTCACCCTCGACGACAACGGTCTCGAGGACGAGCTGGTCCTCGACACGACGTTCACCCTCGACGGTGCACCGGTCGGGCTTCCCCCGGTGGTGGCTGAACCTGTCGCCGCCGGTGTTCCCGAGACGTTCTACGACGGCACCTACACGCTCACGGCGGTCTTCACCGCGGACTTCCCCTACGGCGTCGAGGACAACGACTCCCAGGACCTGACGGTGAACCTCGAGAACATCGCGGTCACGCTCACCCAGACCGACAACCACCCCTGAGCTGAGGCCTGACCGGACGAGGACCTGACATGAGGCACGCACCGCAGCACGAGGCGGCCCCGCAGCGCGCGGGTCGTCGGCGGCTGCGTCGCGTGCTCGCCTGGACCGTCATCCTCCTGGGCGTCGGCCTCGTCGTGCTCACGGTCGTGGTGCCCCGGGTCGCCGGCGCGACGCCCTATGTCGTGCTGACCGGCTCCATGGCCCCCCACCTGCCCCCGGGCACGCTGGTCGTCGTCCGGCCGGTCGACGCCTCCGACGTGCGGACGGGGGACGTCGTGACCTACCAGGTGCGCTCGGGCGAGCCCGTGGTCGTCACCCACCGTGTGGTCGGGAAGGGTGTCGGAGCCGGTGGTGAGGTGGTGCTGCGCACGCGCGGCGACGCCAACGGGGCCGCCGACGAGCTCTGGGTGCGACCGGTCCAGCTCCGCGGTGAGGTCTGGTACGACGTGCCGCACATCGGTCGGGTCAGCAACCTGCTCTCGGTCGCCCAGCGCAACCAGGGCGCCCGGCTGGTCGGGCTCGGGCTCCTGGGTTATGCCGCGTTCCAGCTGCTCGGTGCGTGGCGTGCGCGACGGGGGCGTGTGGCGCCACCTGCTGCCCGGGTCGACGCCGCTGGTCCGGCTGGTCCGGCTGGTCCGGCTGCTCCGGCTGCTCCGGCTGGTCCGGTCGCTCCGGATCGGCGGGGCGTCCATGTCTAGCCACGCGGCCCGCCGCGCCCCCCGGCCCGGCCGCGCGCCCCGTCGTACGGCGTCGTCGGGGTCCGCGCGCCTGCGGGCGCTGCTCGGGCTCGGGCTGGTCGGCGTCCTCGGGACGACGGGCACCTTCGCCTTCTGGACCGACGACGTCGTCATCGCCGGGACCACGTTCACCGCCGGGACCCTCGACCTCCAGGTCAACAACACCGACGTCTCGGTGAGCACCACGACGCTCGGGATGTCGGTGATGGTCCCCGGCAACACCTCGGCCGAGGTGCTCACGCTCAAGAACAACGGGACCGCGCCGCTGAAGTGGACGATGGTCGGGGGGCTGACCGGCGGTGACGCAGCAGCCTTCAACACCGCCGGCTCGTTGAAGCTGACCGTGTCGGCCGGAGGCACCAGGTCGGGCAGCGGCAACAGCGCCACCTGCACCGGCGGCAGCACCCTCGTCAACGCGGTCGCGCTGACCGCCACCCCGTCGACCGCGCTCGTGTCGACGCGCCAGGGCCCGTTGGTGGCCGCGGGCACGCAGACCCTCTGCTTCCAGGTCACCTTCGACGGCGCTGCCCCGACCAGCCTGCAGGGGAAGACGACCAACGCGACGTTCACCGTCACCGGCACCTCGGACGTCTCGTGAGTCCCCGGCTGGCGCGCGGGGTCCGCGAGCTGGTGCTGACGGTCGGCGCACTACTGGGCTCGCTCGGGCTGCTCGTGGTGCTGGGCGGCCTCGTGCTCGACGTGCGTCCCCTCGTCTTCCGGTCCGGCTCCATGGCGCCGGCCATCGACACCGGCGCCCTGGCTCTGGTCCGCTCCGTCCCCGCCGCCGACCTGCGGGTCGGGGACGTCGTGTCCGTCGTGGACACCGGCGGCACGCGGGTCACCCACCGGGTCGTGAGCCTCTCCTCCCAGGGGGAGCAGCGGCAGCTGACCCTGCGCGGCGACGCCAACCGCTCGGCGGACCGTGAGGTCCACACCGTCAGCGAGGCTGACCGGCTGATCGCCAGCGTGCCGTGGCTCGGCTACGTGATCGGCTGGATGTCGGGGCGGCTCGGCACGCTGCTGCTCGGCGTCTACGGCGCGTTCCTGGCCTCCGTGCTCCTCCGCGGCCGCGCTGACAGCCCGCCGTCCCCGCCACGTCCACCACCGACGCGTGCGAGGCGCCGGGCCGCACCGGCCTCCGCCGGTCGACACGCGTCCCGGGTGCTCGCGATGGCGGTCGTCGGCGCTGCGGCGTTGTTGCCGTCTCCTGTGTCGGCGGCTCCGTGGACCGATGGCGTGGTCGTCTCGGGGACCGGCCTTGCCGCGCACACGGTCGCGGCACCTGACAGCACGACGTGCTCCATCTCGAGCCCGAGCGCGACGATCACCTGGCCGGAGAAGAGCAGTCTCTACGACTACGAGGTGGTGCTGAGACGAGCCGACAACTCCGTCGTCTCCACGCGGCAGGTCACGGGCTCCGCGGTCTCGACGACCTACACCGCGACGGCGGACTTCGGCTTCGGCGGGCTCGCCCTGGGCACCTACGACTTCAAGGTCGAGATCCGCTCCTACCTCTCATCGGCCACGTCCTGGCGCGGGTCGGGGACGCTCCTCGCCAACCAGCAGATCCGGATCTCCGTCGTCCTGGTGCTCGTCCCGGTGCTGGGCTCGATCAGCTGCGTGTGAGGGAGCCGCCGGGTCTACGCAGCACGCCGCGACGTCACCCCTCTGCCCGGGCGCCCGCTCCATCAAGGTACGTCGACGACACGCCACTCCCCACGGCGTGCACCCCGTGGTGAGTGGCGTGTCGCCGTGGGAAGTGACCCGCCGGCCGTCCGCTCGACCGTGGGAGGTGGCGCTTCGTCTGCATACCTTGATGAAGCGGCACCCACCCAGAACCGCCCCCCACCACCCCACCCCCGACTAGGTTCACCGCGTGGGACGTCGACGAGGGGTGCTCGCCGCAGCTGCGGCCATGCTCGCGCTCACGGGCTGCAGCCTGCTCGACGAACCCGTGCAGCCGACCCCTCGGCCGGGCGGGTCCGCGCTGGTCGTCGAGACCGGGGCCGGCCTCCTCGAGGGGCTCGACCACGAGAGCGTGCGGTCGTGGCGCGGCATCCCCTACGCCGCACCGCCCGTGGGCGACCTGCGCTGGCGGGCGCCGCAGGCGGCAGTGCCGTGGGCCGGGGTGCGGGCCGCGACCGACTTCGGCGCGGACTGCCTGCACGCCCCCTCCACCACCACGCATCCCTCCAGCGAGGACTGCCTCTTCCTCAACGTCGAGCGGCCCGTGGAGGCGGACGGGGACCTGCCGGTGCTGGTGTGGATCCACGGAGGTGGGTTCGTCATGGGCTCGGGGCGCACCGAGGCCGCCGACGGCGCGGCGTTCGTCCGCCGTGGCGTCGTGCTGGTCACGCTCAACTACCGGCTCGGCCGCCTGGGGTTCCTCGCCCACCCCGCCCTCGAGCCCGAGTCCGCCAACGCCGGGCTGCTCGACCAGGTGGCCGCGCTGGAGTGGGTCCAGGACAACATCGCCGACTTCGGCGGCGACCCCGACCGCGTGACCGTGGGCGGGGGTTCCGCCGGAGGGCTCTCGGTCAACACCCTGATGGCGTCGCCGATGACCGACGGCCTGTTCGCCCAGGCGATCTCCCAGTCGGGCCTGGGACGCGAGCCGACGCAGAGCCTCGCCACGGCGACCGCCGAGGGTCGACGTCTGGCCACGGAGGCCGGTGCCCTCGACGCCGTGGCGCTGCGCTCGCTCGACGCGACCGCGGTCATGAGGTGGCGCCTCGACGTCTTCGCCGGCCAGGTGCCGGTCGTCGACGGCGCCCTCGTGACCGCGCCGGTGGCGGAGGTCTTCGAGGCAGCCGAGGAGCAGGCCGTGCCCTACCTCGTCGGCAGCACCGACCTCGACCTCGAGGCCGACCTCCTCGAGCCGCTGGGCCTCGCCGACGACGCCCGCGCGCTCCTGAGCGCCGCCGGCGAGCGGAGCCTGGTGCGCGCCTACACCACCCCCGACGCCGTACGACGGCACCTGATGGCCGACGCCGTCTTCACCGAGCCTGCCAGGTTCCTCGCCGAGTCGCATGCTGCTCGCGCGCCGACGTGGCGCTACCGCTTCGAGGTCGTCACCCCGGAGGCGTTCGCCCGGGTCGGGGGAGCGCCCCACGCCAGCGAGCTGCCCTACGTCTTCGACGGGGTGCTGCCCCTGGGGGCGGAGCAGGACGCACCCGGGATGGCCGACGTCGTCAGCGACTACTGGGCGTCGTTCGTCACCACCGGAGACCCCGCCCACGTCGGTGCCGAGCAATGGCCCACCGCCGAGGACGGGGCGCTGCTCCGGTTGACCAACGCCGGGGCGGTGACCGAGCCGGTCGACCCGTGGCAACGGCGTCTGGATGCCGTGCGTCGGGCCGCCGAGGGGCGCTCCTAAACTAGGGGGGTGACCGCACCCACCATCGGCGTCTTCGCCCTCCAGGGCGACGTGCGCGAGCACCTGCGGATGCTCGAGTCGCTCGGCGTCGAGGCGATCGGCGTGCGTCGGCCGGCCGAGCTCGACGCCGTCGACGGGCTCGTCGTCCCCGGCGGCGAGTCGACCACGATGGCCAAGCTGGCGCGCACCTTTGAGCTGCTGGACCCTCTGCGTGACCGGATCAAGCGCGGCATGCCGACCTTCGGGACCTGTGCGGGCATGATCCTGCTCGCGGACCGCATCGAGGACGGCGCGGTCGGCCAGGAGACCCTCGGAGGGCTCGACATCACCGTGCGGCGCAACGCCTTCGGTCGCCAGGTCGACTCCTTCGAGGGGGAGCTCTCCATCAGCGGTGTCGACGGACCGGTGCACGCCGTCTTCATCCGCGCACCCTGGGTCGAGTCGGTCGGACCGGGCGTCGAGGTCCTCGGGCAGGTCGAGGTGGCCGAGGGCGCGAGTAGGATCGTCGCGGTCCGGCAGGGGCCACTGATGGCGACGTCGTTCCACCCGGAGGTCGGTGGCGACACGCGGATCCACCAGCTCTTCGTCGACCTCGTGCGCGACCACACTGCCGGCACCACCACGAACAGCACCTCCTGAGTCGAAGAAGAAGAGGGACGCATGTCTGGCCACTCCAAATGGGCGACCACCAAGCACAAGAAGGCGATCGTCGACGCCAAGCGCGGCAAGATGTTCGCCAAGCTCATCAAGAACATCGAGGTCGCGGCCCGCATGGGCGGCGGTGACATCACGGGCAACCCGACGCTCTACGACGCCATCCAGAAGGCCAAGAAGTCCTCGGTCCCCAACGACAACATCGACCGCGCGGTCAAGCGCGGCTCCGGTGCGGAGACGGGTGGCGCCGACTACCAGACGATCATGTACGAGGGCTACGGCCCCTCCGGTGTCGCGATGCTCATCGAGTGCCTCACGGACAACAAGAACCGTGCCGCCATGGAGGTCCGGACCGCGATGAGCCGCAACGGCGGCTCGCTGGCCGACCCCGGCTCGGTCTCGTTCCTCTTCAACCGCAAGGGCGTCGTCGTGGTGCCGCGGTCGCAGGAGGGCAAGGAGATCAGCGAGGACGACCTGCTCGAGGCGACCCTCGAGGCCGGCGCCGACGACGTCAACGACCTCGGGGAGGCCTTCGAGCTGATCTCGGAGGCCACCGACCTGGTCGGCGTGCGCACCGCGCTCCAGGCGGCGGGCATCGACTACGACTCCGCCGACGCCTCCTTCGTGCCGGACATGCAGGTCGAGCTCGACGCCCAGGCCGCCGGCAAGATGTTTCGCCTGGTCGACGTGCTGGAGGACCTCGACGACGTGCAGAACATCTTCGCCAACTTCGACGTCTCCGACGAGGTCATGGCCGAGCTCGACGACTGACCGGGCGTGTCGCGGGCCTGCGGGTCCCGCAGGCCGGATAGCGTGGACCTCCGAACAGGTGTTCGGACGAGAGGCGTTGCCATGACCGGCTTGATGCGCGTGCTGGGGATCGACCCCGGACTGACCCGCATGGGCATGGGCGTCGTCGAGGGCATGGTGGGTCGTCCGCTGACCCTCATCGACGTCAACGTCATCCGCACCACCAGCACCCTCCCGATCGCCGAGCGGCTGGTCACGATCGAGCGCGGCATCGACGCCTGGCTCGATGAGCACCAGCCCGATGCGGTGGCTGTGGAGCGGGTCTTCGCCCGCTCCGACGTCAGCACGATCATGGGCACCGCACAGGCCAGCGGCATCGCTCTGGTGTGCGCGGCCCGCCGCGGACTGCCGGTCGCCCTGCACACGCCCAGCGAGGTCAAGGCGGCCGTCTCCGGCAACGGTCGCGCCGACAAGGCCCAGGTCGGTGCCATGGTGACGCGGATCCTGCGCCTCGATGCGCCCCCCAAGCCGGCCGACGCCGCCGACGCCCTCGCGTTGGCGATCACCCACATCTGGCGCGGTGGCGCGCAGGCCCGCATCGACGCGGCGCTCGCGGCCTCGCGTCGTACGACGTCCGCCCGCACCGACTCCAGGAGCAGAGCATGATCGCGTTCGTGCGTGGCGAGGTCGCCGCGCTGACCCTCACCAGTGCTGTCCTCGAGGTCGGGGGAGTCGGCCTCGAGCTGTTGTGCACCCCCGGCACGCTCGCGACGCTGCGACCGGGTCACCTCGCGACCCTGCCCACCAGCATGGTCGTGCGCGAGGACTCGCTGACCCTCTTCGGCTTCGTGGACGACGACGAGAAGGCCGCCTTCGAGCTGGTGCAGACCGCCTCCGGCGTCGGTCCCAAGCTCGCCCAGGCGATGCTCGCGGTGCTGAGCCCCGACGACCTGCGCCGGGCTGTGGCCTCCGACGACGTCAAGACCCTCACCCGGGTCCCCGGCATCGGCCAGAAGGGCGCCCAGCGCATCATCTTGGAGCTCAAGGACCGCATCGGCCTGCCCGTCGGTGGGCGCAGCAACGCCCCCGTCTCGGCGATCCCGGTGTGGCGCGACCAGGTCACCCAGGGCCTGCTCGGGCTCGGCTGGTCGACCAAGGACGCCGACAACGCCGTCGAGAGCGTGGCGCCCCAGGCCGGCGACAGCCCCGATGTGGGTGCGCTGCTGCGCGCTGCCCTCCGCTCGCTGAGCAAGGCCTGAGCCGGTGCACGAGGACGACCTGGACATGGTCGAGGAGCAGCACCTGCGCTCGCTGACCGACGCGGAGGCCGAGGGGGACGAGCGCGCCATCGAGGCCGCGCTGCGCCCACGCTCCCTCGACGAGGTCGTCGGGCAGACCCGGGTGCGCGAGCAGCTCGGCCTGGTCCTCGAGGCCGCCCGGCGCCGAGGACGGGCACCCGACCACGTCCTGCTCTCCGGGCCGCCGGGTCTGGGCAAGACGACGCTGGCGATGATCATCGCCCACGAGATGTCGACGCCCCTGCGCCTCACGAGCGGTCCGGCGATCACCCACGCGGGCGACCTCGCCGCGATCCTGTCCGGCATGAACGACGGCGACGTGCTGTTCGTCGACGAGATCCACCGCATGTCCCGCCCGGCCGAGGAGATGCTCTACATGGCCATGGAGGACTTCCGGGTCGACGTGATCATCGGCAAGGGACCCGGTGCTACGGCCATCCCGCTGGAGATCCCGCCGTTCACGCTCGTCGGGGCGACCACCCGTGCCGGGCTGCTGCCCGGGCCGCTGCGCGACCGCTTCGGGTTCACCGCCCACCTCGAGTTCTACGAGGCCCACGAGCTCGACCGGATCGTGCACCGCTCGGCCGGGCTGCTCGGCGTCGAGCTGACCGAGGAGGGCTCCGCCGAGATCGCCTCGCGCTCCCGTGGCACCCCCCGCATCGCCAACCGGCTCCTGCGCCGGGTCCGCGACTTCGCCCAGGTGCGGGCCGATGGCGTGGTCAGCCGTGACATCGCCCAGGCTGCCCTCGAGCTCTACGAGGTCGACGAGCTCGGCCTCGACCGCCTCGACCGCGCCGTCCTCGACGTGCTGTGCCGCCGCTTCGGTGGGGGACCGGTCGGCATCTCCACCCTCGCCGTGGCCGTCGGTGAGGAGCGCGAGACCGTCGAGGAGGTCGCCGAGCCCTTCCTCGTGCGCAACGGCTTCCTCGCCCGCACCCCCCGTGGGCGGGTGGCGACCGCCGGTGCATGGCGCCACCTCGGCCTGGTGCCGCCCGAGTCGAGCCTGGCGACGGACGCCGAAGCCACGCTGTTCGAGGACTGATTCGTCGCACGACGGACCCTCGCGGTTAGACTCTCCCGTCGCGGTCGGTCTACCCCCCTCGGGGTGTGCGTCGCGCCCCCCATCAGTCACGTGGAAGGTCATGTTGTGCCCCCAGAGCTTGTCCAGCTCTTGCCGCTCGTCGGCATCGCCCTCCTCTTCTGGCTCCTGGTCATCCGACCGGCCTCCCGACGCTCGCGGGAACTCTCGCGCATGCAGGGCGCGTTGTCCGTGGGGGACGAGGTCATGCTCACCTCCGGTGTGTTCGGCACGCTGCGCGAGCTGAACGACGACCGCGTGGGAGTCGAGATCGCTCCGGGCGTGGTCATCCACGTCGCCCGTGGCGCCGTCGGCACCGTCGTACAACCGCAGCTCGGCGAGACCGAGCCGGAGGAGAACTGACATGGCACGCAAGACCGCCCGCCCCGGGCGCACCCTGCTGGTGTTCCTCATGGGCGTGGCCATCTCCTACGGGCTGGTGGCCCTCTCCGGGACCTGGAAGCCCGAGCTCGGCCTCGACCTCCAGGGCGGCACCCGCATCACGCTGACCGCAGTCGGCAGCCCCAGCTCGGGCAGCCTCGACGAGGCACGCAAGATCATCGACCAGCGCGTCAACGGCTCCGGCGTCGTCGAGGCCGAGGTCACCACGCAGAGCGGCCGCTTCATCGTCGCCGAGATCCCCGGTGACAGTCGCCGCGACCTGATCGACACCGTCCAGCGCCAGGCGCAGCTGCGCTTCCGCCTGGTCGCGTGCTCCGACTTCGCGCCCTGCGGCACCGGCACGGTCGACCCCAACCAGCAGTTCGACCCCAACCAGTTCATCCCGCAGGAGGGTGCCACGGGCGGGGCGACCGGCGGAGCGGGCACCGGGGCCGGAAACGGGGCCGGCAACGGCACCGGCACGGCCAACCGCCCGCCCCTCGGCTACCTGACGAAGTCGGGCGAGACCACGTCCCCGACGCCGACCGAGGGCGCTTCCCCCAGCGACGCCCCCACCGACGCCCCCAGCGAGTCCGCGAGCACCGAGCCGTCCGGCTCGTCGTCGCCCTCGCCGACCGAGTCCGCGGCCGTCGTGCCCCAGGGTGACCCCGAGCTCGAGGCGGAGCGCCTCGACGAGGAGCTCGCCTGGATGAACAACCCCGACCAGGCCTCCATCGACGCCTTCAACGCCTTCCAGTGCCCGACCGACGGCTCGCCGCCGGTCGTCGTCGACGACCCCAACAAGCCGCTCATCACCTGCGAGCAGCCCGACGAGAACGGCCAGGTCGTCAAGTACCTGCTCTCCAAGAGCGTCATCGAGGGCACCGACCTCGACTCCGCCTCGGCCGGCATCCCGCAGAACGAGGTCAACTGGGTCGTCAACATCGACATCGGTGGTGTCGGTGAGGACGTGTTCTCGAAGGTGTCCAACACGCTCGTGTCCACGGGCCAGCAGTTCGCGATCGTCCTCGACGGGCAGGTCATCTCGGCCCCGACGATGAACGGCCGGATCCCCAACGGCCAGGCCGAGATCAGCGGCAACTTCAACGAGGAGTCGGCCAACAGCCTCGCCACGAGCCTGAAGTTCGGCGCCCTGCCGATCGCCTTCCAGGACGATGTCACGGTCGAGACCATCGGTCCCTCGCTCGCTGGCAACCAGCTGCAGGCCGGTCTCGTCGCCGGCGGCTTCGGTCTCGGGCTCGTGATGCTCTACTGCCTGCTCTACTACCGCGGCCTCGGCCTGGTGGTGCTGGGCTCGCTCGCGATCGCTGCCGTGATCACCTACTCGATGGTGCTGCTGCTCGGCGTCTCGGCCGGTTTCACGCTGACCCTGCCTGGCATCGCCGGCCTGATCATCGCGGTCGGCATCACGGCCGACTCCTTCATCATCTTCTTCGAGCGCATCCGTGACGAGATGCGTGAGGGCAAGACCATGCGCGTCGCTGTCGAGAGCGGATGGAAGCGGGCCAAGGTCACCCGTCTGGCCGCCAACGTGGTCTCGCTGCTGTCGGCGTTCGTGCTCTACTTCTTCGCAACGGGTGCGGTCAAGGGCTTCGGCTTCGCGCTCGGCCTGTCCACCCTGATCGACCTCGCGGTGCTCTTCTGGTTCACCAAGCCGTTGGTGTCGTGGCTGGGACAGTTCCGCTTCTTCAACGGCGGTGGTCGGTTCTCCGGCCTCAGCACCGAGACCCTGGGCATGGACGTCCGCGTGGAGGGGAGAGCCTGATGGGCAAGTTCTCACGGATCGGCAACGAGCTCTACGCGGGCCGACGCACGATCGACTTCGTCGGGCGCAAGGCGCTGTGGTACTCCATCTCGGGGTTCCTGGTCCTGGCCGCCATCGCGATCGTCTTCATCAAGCCGCTCAACTTCGGCATCGAGTTCACCGGCGGCACGCAGTACCGCGTGCCCGTGAGCACGTCGCTGGCCACGCAGGACACCGCTGACGCGCTCCGCGAGGCCGTCGCCGGCACCGGCGTCGAGGGCGCCGCGTCCCCGACCGCCACCACCGCGGGCGACGACTCGATCATCCTGCAGGTCGAGGACCTCGACCAGGCCGAGAGCGACCAGGTCGTCGCGGCCATGCAGACGGTCGTCGACTTCGACGTGGCCGACCTCTCGCAGGACGAGATCGGGGCGAGCTGGGGCCAGGAGGTCGCCCAGCGGGCCGGGATCGGTGTGCTGGTCTTCCTGGTGCTGGTCATGCTCTTCATCTGGGTCTACTTCCGCGAGTGGAAGATGTCGGTCGCCGCGTTCGTCGCCCTGGCGCACGACATCATGATCACCATCGGGATCTATGCCCTTTCCGGCTTCCAGGTCACGCCGTCGGCCGTGACGGGTCTGCTCGCGATCCTGGGCTTCTCCCTCTACGACACCGTCGTCGTCTTCGACAAGGTCCGGGAGAACACCCACGAGCGTCTCCAGAGCGGCCAGTCCTACAGCGACGCGGCCAACCTCGCCGTCAACCAGACCCTGGTCCGCTCGGTCAACACCGGCATCGTGGCACTCATCCCGATCGGCGCGATCCTCTACGTCAGCGCCGTCCAGCTCGGCGCGAGCTCGCTGCAGGACCTCGCGCTCGCGCAGTTCGTCGGGATGGCGGTCGGCGTCTACTCCTCGATCTTCCTCGCCCCGCGGGTGCTCGTGCACCTCAAGTCCGGCGAGAGCGAGATCGTCCTCCAGGAGCGCCGCGCCAAGGCCCGCGCCAAGGCGCAGGCCGATCGCTACGCCTCCGTCCCGGCGTTCGTCGAGGACATGCCGGTCGCGGCCGGACCCGACGACGAGGACGACGAGGACGACGAGCAGGACCGCCCGGTCAGCCGGGCCGCCGTGGCCCCGCCACGGCAGCCCGAGGCCAGCGACCGCGGTCGCGTGGCGCCGGCTGTTCGCGGCCCGGTCAAGCAGAGCAACGCGTCAGGTCGGGTCCAGCCCGTGCGACAGACGAAGTCCAAGCGCGGCAAGAAGTGAGCCCAGCCGGTGAGTGCTCCGGTGAGTGACGAGGCCCGGGAGGCGCTCGCCCGCCTGGTGGTCGACGTCGCGGACTTCCCCGAGCCCGGCATCGTCTTCAAGGACATCACGCCGCTGCTCGCGGACCCCTCCGGTTTCGCGGCGGTGGTCGCCGCCCTGGCAGCGGCCGGCCGTGACGCCGATGGTGCCGTGGTGGTCGACAAGGTGGTCGGCATGGAGGCGCGCGGCTTCATCTTCGCCGCCCCCGTCGCGATGGCGCTGGGCGTCGGCTTCGTGCCGGTGCGCAAGGCCGGCAAGCTCCCGCGGGCCACGCACGGCGTCTCCTACGCCCTTGAGTACGGCGAGGCGACGCTGGAGCTCCACGAGGACGCCATCGCCGCGGGTGACCGGGTGCTGGTCATCGACGACGTGCTGGCCACCGGCGGGACGGTTGCGGCGACCGTGCAGCTCATCGAGCGGTGCGGCGGATCGGCCACTGCGGCGGCCATGCTGATGGAGCTCTCGTTCCTTCCCGGCCGGGCCGCGATCGGCGGGCTTCCGCTGACCGCACTGATGGTCGTGTGAGCCGGACTAGACTCACCAGGTGACCGAGGAACGCACGGGCCCGCCGACGCGTGTCCGCGCGCCCGAAGCGGCCACGGCCGGCTCCGACCAGCAGCCCCCCTCCGCGCGCAGCATGCGCGCGCGGCTCGCCAGGATGGGCACGCGCGCCCAGACCGGCAACCCGGTGCTCGAGCCGCTCTT
>NZ_JANNML010000108.1:0-6414 GCF_031397825.1 Nocardioides sp. | reverse complement strand
TCGGCGGGCACCAGCTCGAGGTCGAGGTCGCGCACGAGGGCGTTGAGGTGGCGGTTGCGCATGACGTCGCCGAGGTGCTCGCGCAGCGCCTCACCCTTCTTGCCGGTGATCTGGTCGGCGTGGGCGATGACGTTGTCGAGGCCGTCGAACTGGTTGATCCACTTGGCCGCGAAGCCCTGGCCCACGCCCGGGACACCCGGCAGGTTGTCGGAGGTCTCCCCGACGATCGCGGCGAGCTCGGGGTAGCGGTGCGGGGGCACGCCGTACTTGGTCTCGACGGCCTGGGGCGTCATCCGCGCGAGGTCGGAGACGCCGCGCATGGGGTAGAGGACGGTGGAGTGCTCGGTGACGAGCTGGAGTGCGTCACGGTCACCGGTCAGGACGAGCACGTCCATGTCGTCGGCGAGGGCCTGGGTCACGAGGGTCGCGATGATGTCGTCGGCCTCGAAGCCGTCCTTCTTCAGGAAGGGGATGCGCAGGGCGTCGAGGACCTCCTCGATCAGCGGCAGCTGGCTGCTGAACTCCCCCGGCGTCTTGTTGCGCTTGGCCTTGTACTCGGCGTACTGCTCGAGACGGAAGGTCTGGCGTGACACGTCGAACGCGACCGCCAGGTGGGTCGGCTGCTCGTCGCGCAGCACGTTGATGAGCATCGAGGTGAAGCCGTAGACGGCGTTGGTGTGCTGGCCGGTCGTCGTGGAGAAGTTCTCGACCGGCAGCGCGAAGAACGCGCGGTAGGCCAACGAGTGTCCGTCGAGCAGCAGCAGACGAGGGCGGGTTGTCGTGGAGGCCTCGGGCACCCGCCGACTCTAGCCGCCACCACCGACGGCCCCACGCGACCGGTCGGCCACAATGGGCGCATGACTGACGACCAGCCGGCCAGCGCGTCCCTCGAGGAGTTCCTCGCCGCCATGCCCAACGGCGCCCTGGGCGACAAGATGGGCATCGAGGTCGTGGAGGTGACGCCCGAGCGGATCGTCGCCACGATGCCGGTCGAGGGCAACACCCAGCCCTACGGGCTGCTCCACGGCGGCGCGTCGGTGGTCCTGGCGGAGTCCCTGGGCTCCATCGGGTCGGCACTGCACGCCCACCCGGACCGGGTGGCGGTCGGGATCGACATCAACGCCACCCATCACCGCTCGGCGACGTCGGGCCTGGTCACGGGGGTGGCCACGCCGGTACACCTCGGGCGCACCAGCGCGTGCTTCGAGGTCGTGATCAGCGACGAGCGCGGCAAGCGGGTCTGCACCGCCCGGATCACCTGCGCGCTGATCCCCGCGGAGCGCCTCGCGAGATAGCGGCCGGCTCGGCTCAGGCGGTCGGCGACTGGGCGCGCCGCATCGAGCGGCGCGCGGCGAGCACCCGCGTGAGCTGACGACCGCTCGTCGTCGGGAGCGCCGGTCGTTGCGCGGTCAGCTTGGCGCGCACCACCTGGGTCGGCGCGATCCGGACCGTGGCGTGCGGCCCCAGGGCGAGGCGGGCCATGAACCGGTTGGCGTCGCGCGACCCGGAGGTGGCCGCCGTGGCGACGTGGCCGATGCCGAGCTCCTCGGCGAAGGCGACCGCGCTCTCCATGAGCAGGCGCCCGATGCCGTGGCGACGGAACTGCGGGAAGACGTGGGGCGAGATCGCCTGGACGGTCTGCTCGAGGTTGATCGGGGTCAGCGTGCACACCCGCAGGAAGACGGCTCCGGCGAGCTGGCCGTCGTAGTCCGCGACGAGCAGCCGCTGCTCCGGCGAGGCCGTGGCGGCCTTGATCACGAGCTCGAGGTCGGCCACCTGGTCCTGGTGGTCCGCGCGTCGTACGGCGTCGGCCCAGAGCTCGGCGAGGACAGGCGCGTCGCCGACCTCGGCACACCGCAACGTCACCATCGAACGGCTCACGCGTTCCCCACCTTCCAGAGCTGAGCACCACAGGGACCGCACTCCATGCCCACCACGCGCACGGCCCTGGTGAAGACTACGCTCAGCCCGCCCGCCATGACAGAGGAGCCTCGTGATCCCCGGAGTCGGCACCGCCGTCAACGTCGCCACCGTGCTGGTCGGCGCCCTCCTCGGCCGGCTGCTGGGCAACCGGCTGCCGGTCCGGACCCGTGACCTCGTCACGGATGCCCTGGGCCTGGTCACGCTCCTGATCGCGGCCACGTCGGCCCTGGCGGTGCGCGACGCGGACCTCGCCGCCAAGGTGGGCGACAGCGCCCCGATGCTGATCGTCCTGGGCTCGCTGCTCCTGGGCGGGATCCTGGGCTCGCTGCTCCACCTCGAGGACCGGGTGGAGTCCCTCGGGCGCTGGCTCCAGCGACGGCTCTCGGCCACGAGCGACTCCGTCGAGCGGCAGCGGTTCGTCGAGGGCTTCGTCGTCTCGTCGCTGATCTTCTGCACCGGCCCGCTGACCATCCTCGGGTCGCTCAACGACGGGCTCGGCAACGGCGCCGACCAGCTCTTCCTGAAGGCCACCCTGGACGGGTTCGCGGCGATCGCCTTCGCCGCGTCCTTCGGGTGGGGCGTCGCCGCCTCGGCACTCACCGTGCTGGTCGTGCAGGGCAGCCTGACGCTGGTGGGCATGGGGCTCGGTGACGTGCTGCCGGAGGCCGAGCTGGCCGCCATCACCGCGACCGGTGGTCTGCTCCTCGTGGGGGTCGCCCTCCGCCTGCTCAAGATCCGGGAGATCCCCGTCGCCGACCTGCTGCCCGCCCTCCTGGTCGCGCCGGGGCTCGTCTGGGCGGTCGCGCAGCTCTCCTGAGGCGCTGTGACCCAGATAACGAATCGGCCACAAACCACGCACGATCCTCCATTCCGTCCTCAGCCGCCCCTGGGGGCATTACGTTGCAGCAAATCCCCTGGCTCCACGATGGGGCCGGTAAGACACGGAGGACGCATGAACCTCAGATCCACACGTACCCGACTGGCAGTAGTTGCGGTGACCGGCATGCTGGCCCTCTCCGCCTGTGGCGGCGATGATGGCGACACCGAGCCCAGCGCTGACGAGTCGTCCGACACGACCGAGTCGAGCGCGCCGCCCGCCGAGACCGGCGACGGCGTCCTGACCTTCGGCTCGCTGCTGCCCGAGACCGGCAGCCTCGCCTTCCTCGGCCCCCCGGAGTTCGCGGGTGTCGACCTGGCCGTCCAGGAGATCAACGAGGCCGGTGGCGTCAACGGTGCGGACGTCGTCCACGTCCGCGGCGACTCCGGAGACGCTGACTCGGGCATCGCCCCCGCCGAGACCGACGAGCTCCTCGCCGCCGGCTCCGACGTGATCATCGGTGCGGCGTCCTCGGGCGTCTCGCTCACCGTCATCGACGCCATCCAGGCCGCCGGTGCCGTCATGTTCTCCCCGGCCAACACCTCGACTGCCTTCGACGAGCCGCCCTACGACTCGCCGGACCTCTACTTCCGCACGGCTCCCTCGGACATCCTCCAGGGTGCCGTGATGGCCAACCTCCTCATCGAGGACGGCCGCTCCAACGTCGCGATCCTGGCTCGCCAGGACGCCTACGGCGAGACCCTCGCCGAGCAGGTGGCGACCAACCTGGAGAACGCCGGTTCCAGCGTCGCCGCCACCGTGTTCTACGGCGAGAACGCCCAGTCCTTCGACTCGCAGGTCGACGAGATCGCCGCTGCCGGTGGCGACTCCCTGGTCCTGATCGGCTTCGAGGAGACCGCGACCATCGTGCCGCAGCTCATCACCGCCGGCGCCGGCCCGCAGGACATCCCGACCTACTTCGTCGACGGCAACACCGCCGACTACAGCGAGGGTGGCAGCACGCCGCTGCCCGCGGGCGCGCTCGAGGGCACCAAGGGCACCATCCCCGGTGCCGACACCGGCGGCGAGTTCCAGAAGCGTCTCCTGGACCTCAACCCGGACCTGGACTCCTTCGCCTACGCGGCCGAGTCCTACGACGCCGTGATCACCTCGGCCCTCGCGGCCGTGGCGGCCGGCGCCGACGACGGTGAGTCCGTCGGTGCCGCGATCGTGGACGTCACCATCGGTGGCGAGAAGTGCACGACGTTCGCCGACTGCGTCGCGCTCCTCGACGAGGGTGCCGACATCGACTACGACGGTGTCTCCGGTCCCATCGAGCTCGGCGAGACGGGCAGCCCGACCGCTGCCTCGATCGGCATCTACGAGTACAAGGCCGACAACACCATCGAGGCTGTCGACTTCATCAGCGGCCAGATCTGATCCACCGCTGACGGGGCCACGGCCCCGACCGCAGGACCCCGCCGGGCCCGAGACCGCAAGGTCTCGGGCCCGGTGCCGTTGGGCATGTCTCCCCGTCTCCGCGCGTACGGCGCCGCCCGTCCCCCGGCAGTCGTGTGCCGCTGCCAGCGCCCCTGCGCGCCCAGGGACCCACGACCCGCTGCCGGGGCCCCTGGGCGGTCCCGGCGTCCGATGCCACGGGACGCAGACGGGCCCCGGGACCATGGCTGGTCCCGGGGCCCGTCTGCGATGCACTGCCTAGCTGGCGCCCAGCGTGCCGAGGTAGAGCTGGATGACCTTGGGGTCGCTGCCGAGCGACTGACCAGTGCCGGTGTAGGCGTTGCGGCCGTGGTCGAGCACGTAGCCCCGGTCGCAGATCTGCAGGCAACGTCGTGCGTTCTGCTCGACCATGATCACCGAGACGCCCGCACGGTTGATGTTGCGGGTCTGCACGAAGACCTCGTCCTGCAGCACCGGCGACAGACCGGCCGAGGGCTCGTCGAGCAGCAGCACCGAGGGCGCCATCATCAGGGCGCGGCCCATGGCCACCATCTGCCGCTCCCCGCCCGACAGGGAACCGGCGCGCTGCTTGCGGCGCTCCCCCAGCCTGGGGAAGATGTCGGTCACGAAGGTGAACCGCTCGGGGAACTTCTGCGGCGTCTGGTAGCAGCCCATCTCGAGGTTCTCCTCGATGGTCAGGCTCGGGAAGACGTTGTTGGACTGCGGGACGAAGCCGATGCCCTTGGTGACCAGCTCGTCGGCGCGCATGTTGGTGATGTCCTCACCGTCCAGCACCACCGAGCCGGTGCGGACCTTGACCAGGCCGAAGAGCGCCTTGAGCAGGGTCGACTTCCCGGCGCCGTTGGGGCCGATGATGCCCACCAGCTCGCCCTTGTTGCAGTAGAGGTCCGCGCCGTTGAGGATGTCGACGCCCGGCAGGTAGCCACCGATGAGCGCGTCGGCTCGCAAGATGGCGTCGCCGGCGGCCGCCAGGTGGACCTCCCGCTCCGGGGTGGTCGTGGTGGACTCGCTCATGGGGTCGCCTCTCCGTGCGTCTCTGCCTCGAGCTCGGCCTCGGCCACGGCCTCGATGGCTGCCTCGTCCATGTCGCGCAGGTCGGTGTCGTGGTGGGCACCGAGGTAGGCGTCGATGACGGCGGGGTCCTGCATGACGGCCTGGGGCGTCCCCTCGGCCACGATCTTGCCCTGGGCCATCACGATGACCCAGTCGGAGATGTCGCGGACCATGTCCATGTCGTGCTCGACGAAGAGCACCGTGCGGCCCTCGTCGCGCAGTGACTTCACGTGACCCAGCAGCGACTGCTTCAGCGCCGGGTTGACCCCGGCCATCGGCTCGTCGAGCATGATCAGCTCCGGGTCCACCATGAGCGCGCGGGCCATCTCGAGGAGCTTGCGCTGTCCTCCCGAGAGCGAACCGGCGAAGTCCTCACGCTTGGCATCGAGCTTGAAGCGCGCCAGGAGATGGTTGGCGCGCTCGGCGTTGGCCTCCTCCTGGGCGCGCCAGCGGAAGGGCAGGAGCGCCGAGAGGAGCTTCTCCCCACGCTGGCCGGTGGCACCGAGGAGCATGTTGTCCATGACGGTGAGCTTGGACAGGACCTTGGTCAGCTGGAAGGTGCGGACCATGCCGCGGCGGGCGACCTTGTAGGAGGCGACGCCCGCGAGCGAGCCCCCGTTGAGGCTCCACGAGCCGGAGTCCGGCACGTCGAAGCCCGTGAGCAGGTTGAACAACGTGGTCTTGCCGGCGCCGTTGGGCCCGATCAGCGCGGTGATGACTCCCCGCTGGATCTCGATGTGGTCCACGTCGACGGCCGTGAGGCCGCCGAACTTGCGGGTGATGTTGTCCCCGACGATGAGCGCGTCGGGCTTGGCTGCTCCTGGGACGGCGGGCACCGCGCCGAGGTCGACCGCGGACCTCGTGGTGGCAGTGGTGCTCTGGCTCGTCGACTGCGCGTCAGCGTCCATCGATCGCGATCTCCCTTCGGTCGCCGAAGATCCCCTGTGGTCGGAAGATCATCAGGAGCATGAGGCCGAGTCCGAGCATGATGAATCGGATGAGGCTGGACTGTGTGTTGGTCATGATGAAGTCGGGGATCAGCGGATCTGCTCCCGATGTCGCCTGGCCGAAGAACGATCCCAGCCCGGCGATCAGGAACCAGAACACGATCGATCCGACGACCGGGCCGAGCACACGCGCCG
>NZ_JANNML010000103.1:0-11635 GCF_031397825.1 Nocardioides sp. | reverse complement strand
CGGAGAACACCACGCGGCTGCTCGGCCTGATCGACGACCTGCTCACCCTCTCGCGGGTCGACAGCGACGGTTTCGTCCACCACGACCGCGTCTTCGACCTCGCCGCGGCGGTGCGCGCCTCCTACGACGTCGTGGCGCCCGGCTGGAGCGCCCGCGACCTCGACGTACGACTGGCACTGCCGGAGGATCCGGTGCCGCTGCTGGGGGAGCGGGACATGATCGAGCGGGTCGTGCTCAACCTGCTCAGCAACGCCGTGATGTTCACCCCCGACGGAGGTGTGATCCGGCTCTCGCTCGCCGTCGACGGCGACGAGGCCGAGATCGTGGTGAGCGACACCGGCATCGGGGTGCCGGCACAGGAGCAGGACCGGCTGTTCACCCGCTTCTTCCGCTCCACCCTGGCCCAGAAGCAGGCCATCCCCGGCAGCGGCCTCGGGCTCTCGATCACCCGCGCCATCGTCGAGCAGCACGGCGGGCGCATCGACTTCACCAGCGGCGAGCCCGGCAGCGGTACGACGTTCCGCGTGCGGCTGCCGGTGGTCACCTAGGAATATTCAACATTCAACTACTGTTGGGTCCACGACTTCGAAGGAGGTGGGCGCCGTGCCCGCAATCACCGTTGACGACCTGACCGTCCTCGATCGCCTGCGCTCGCCCGGGCTGGGCGACCAGCCCCGGCCGGTGTGGCAGATCAGCACCGCCCCGCAGGGCTTCGAGGGCGAGGGCTTCCCGGTGCGCCGGGCGTTCGCCGGCATCGACCTCCAGCACCTCGACCCCTTCATCATGATGGACCAGATGGGCGAGGTGGAGTATGCGCCGGGCGAGCCCAAGGGCACCTCCTGGCACCCCCACCGCGGCTTCGAGACCGTCACCTACATCATCGACGGGACCTTCGACCACCAGGACTCCCACGGCGGTGGCGGCACGATCACCAACGGCGACACCCAGTGGATGACCGCTGGCTCCGGCCTGCTCCACATCGAGGCCCCGCCCGAGTGGCTCGTGCAGTCCGGCGGCCTCTTCCACGGCATCCAGCTCTGGGTCAACCTGCCGCGCGACGCCAAGATGAACGCCCCCCAGTACCAGGACATCCGCTCCGGCGAGGTCCAGCTCCTGACCTCGGCCGACGCCGGATCGCTCGTGCGCGTCATCGCCGGCAACGTCGACGGCCATGACGGCCCCGGCGCGACCTTCACGCCGATGTCGCTCGTGCACGCCAGCATCGAGCCCGGCGCCCGCCTCGACCTGCCCTGGGACGTCGACTTCAACGCCCTCGTCTACGTGCTGGCCGGCTCCGGCACCGTGGGCATCGACGGCCAGCCCATCCACACCGGCCAGTCGGCAGTCCTCGGCGCCGGGGACTACCTCACCGTCACGGCCGACAAGGACCAGGAGAGCCGCTCGCCCCAGCTCGACGTCATCGTGGTCGGCGGCCGCCCGATCCGCGAGCCGCTCGCCTGGGCCGGTCCCTTCGTCATGAACACCAAGGCCGAGGTGCTCCAGGCCTACCAGGACTTCCAGAGGGGCTCGTTCGGTCAGCCGCTCGGCTGACGTCCGCCTAGTCTTCGGGCATGGCCTCGATCTTCCGGGACGCGTGGGGCATCCCCCATGTGCGCGGCACCACCGCGCTCGACGTTGCCCGCGGCCAGGGCGAGGTCACGGCCCGCGACCGGGCGTGGCAGCTGGAGTGGCAACGGCGTCGCGCGACCGGCACCAGTGCCGAGATCATGGGCGCCAGCGCCCTCGGCTGGGACCGGCTGGCCCGCCGCACGCTCATCGCCCGCACCGCTCGCCGGGCCCATGACCACCTGGGACCCGAGGCACGCGCCTTCGTGGCGTCGTACGTCGACGGGGTCAACGCCGGCCTGCACGCGGACGTGCCAGAGCTGGTCGCCCTCGGCGTCGAGCCGGAGCCGTGGGAGGAGTGGACGCCGCTCGCGGTCTTCCTCGTGCAGCACCTGCTCTTCGCCAACCTCGGTGCCAAGCTCTGGGCGCAGCGGGCTCGCGACGTGCTGGGGCCGGATGCGGCGCTGCTGTCCTACGAGGGGCCGGCCTCCAGCGGGAGCAACGCCTGGGCGGTCGGCGGCGACCGCACGGCCTCGGGGCTGCCGCTGATCGGCGGCGACCCGCACCGGGTGCTCGAGTCGCCGGGGGTCTACCAGCAGGTGCGGCTGGCCTGCGAGGACCCCGACGACGCCTTCGACGTGCTGGGCCTGGCCTTCCCCGGGGTGCCCGGCATCCCGCACTTCGCGCACGCGGGCGAGGTGGCGTGGGCGATCACCAACGCCAGCGCCGACTACCAGGACGTCTACGCCGAGCCCGTGCCCTACGACGTGGTCGAGCGGTGGGTCGAGACCGTGGCCGTCCGCGACGCCGACCCGGTCGACGTCGAGGTGGTCGTGACGCCGCGCGGGCCGGTCTTCGAGGACGGACTGAGCCTGCGAGCGGCCTCCACGGTGCTGGGCGACCTCGGCTTCGACGCCCTGCTCCCGCTGCTGCGGGCCCGCACCGTGGACGACGTCGACCGGGCCATGGACCTGTGGGTCGAGCCCGTCAACAACGTGGTGGTCGCCGACGTGCACGGTGGCGTGCGCTACCGGCTGGCGGGCCGCGTGCCGCTGCGCTCGGAGGGGAATCGTCGCGGCATCGTGGCGGCGGAGGACCCGACGACGGCGTGGACCGGCTGGCTGGCCGACGTCCACCGGGTCGACCCCGGCCCGCACGGTCAGGTCGTGACCGCCAACGAGCGTCGCGGGCCCGAGAGCGACCTCGTCGGCTCGGCCTTCGCCCCGCCCTACCGGGCCGACCGCATCACTGCCCTGCTCGGCTCTCGCACCGGACTGGGCCCCGACGACTTCGCCGCGATCCACGACGACGCGTGGCTGGCCACGGTCGCGCCGCTCGTCGCGCTGGTGCCCGGCGCCTTCGACGGATGGGACGGCCGGATGACCGCTGACTCGGCTCAGGCCGCCCGCTTCGCCGCCTACCGCTCCTCACTCGTGCGACGCGTGGCAGCGGAGCCCGTCCTCGCGCCGTTGCACGAGCCGCGCCACGATCCGGTCCTCGGATCCTCGCTCGACGTGACGACCCGCATCGGTCTCGCGCTGGCCCACTTGGCCGCCCACGGGTCGCCGTACGGGATCGATGTGGCGGCGCACGCCCGCGCAGCCCTGGCGGAGGCCGATGCCGAGATCGCCGCCGATCCCGGGCGGACCTGGGGCGACACCCACGTCTTCGCGCCGCTGCACGCCTTCGACCTCGCTCCGGGCCGTCTCGAGGCGCCACCCGTGCCGCGTCCGGGCATGAGTGGCGACCAGGACTGCGTGCGCTGCACCGGCTCGCTGCCCGGCGTGTCCGACGACGTCTACCGCGGCGCGGTCGCGCGCTACGTCTGGGACCTCGCCGACCGGAGCGCCAGTGCCTGGATCGTGCCGCTGGGTGCCGCCGGAGACCCCCGCGACCCCCACCACCACGACCAGCTGACGCGGTGGGCGGAGGGCACGCTGGTGCCCGTGGTCACGGACTGGGAGCGACTGGTGGAGGACTGATCAGCCAGCCACGCGCTGGGGTGGCAACCCCATGGGCAGGGTCTTGTCGATGGCACGCATCAGCTCGTCCAACCCTCCACCCTTCTGCACGAAGAGGGACGCGCCGAGGGCCAGTGCCTGGTCGCCCAGGCGGTGGTCGAAGCCGGACAGCACGATCACCTTGGCCGTCGGGGCTTCGGTGAAGATCTGTGGCAGTGCCTCCAGCCCGTCCATCTCGGGCATGGCGAGGTCGAGGAGGACGAGATCGGGCTGCAGCTCGTGGGCCAGCCTGATGCCTTCGCGTCCCGTGGCTGCCTCACCGACCACCTGGACTCCCTCCTTGCGATCGAGGAAGAGCCGGACCAGCATCCGCATGTCCTCGGAGTCATCGACGATCAGGACCCTCCGATCGCTCGTCACCGGTGCGACCACGACCGGCGTCGGATCCGGCCCGGCGGCGGCTCCTGTCCGGCCACGAAGGGTGGTGGCGCTCTGTCGCACGAGGTCCCCGGGCTGGAGATCCTCACCGTCCAGGGGCTCGAGGAGATCGTTCATCATGGCCCGGGCAGAGGAGAGGGTGAGCTGGACGTACTCCGCGGCAGCGCTCACGTTCGAGTCCTCGAGGCAGTACACGGACGCGGTCAGGCCCTGGATGATGTTGTCGTTGATCTCCACTGCCTGTCGCCGGCGCACCTGGGCCTCTCCCAGGCTGACCGCCAGCGCCTCACTCGCGAGCCGGGGTGCGGCGTCGCGCACGAAGACCGCGACGAGGTCATCGTCGACCCCTGGATTCAGCTCGCTCGTGAAGACATCCAGCGTGAGCTCCTGGCCGTCGAGCCTGCGCCCCGGGACCCCCAGGCTCTCGTCTGCGTCGACGTGCACGAACCTGTCGAGGGGTTGCCCCACCGGGTCACCGCCCAGGAGGGCGCGGCTACGGTCGTTGGACTGCACGACCAGGCGACCCTCGAGCACCATGATCGCGTCTCCGCTCGACTCCACCAGGGCTTCGAACCGGGCGCTGACCCGCTCGACCTCCTGCTCGGAGAGGACCAGGTCGGTGATGTCGATGCAGGTCCCACGCATGCGCACCGGCGTCCCCGTCGCGTCCATGAGCACCTGGCCGTTGGAGGAGAGGTAGCGCGTCTCCCCGGTGGGCCGCTGGACCCGCTCGATCATCTGGTAGGGCTCCCCTGAGGCGTAGGCCTGCTGGTGGATCGCCATGATCCGCTCGCGGTCGTCGGGGTGGATGTGGGAGATGAAGCGCTCATAGCTGGCGTTGAAGGACTGCGGCTCGTGACCGTAGATGCGGTAGAGCTGGTCGGACCACCTGTTCGTGTCGCTGGCGATGTGCCAGTCGTAGTCGCCCATGTTGGCGAGGTGCTGGGCGTTGTCGACGCGTTGCGTCAGGTCAGCGAGATCGGCAGCCGACTGTGCTCCCCTCACGGCCGTCTCGAGCAGCGCGCCCACCACGTCGAGAAGGTCACCGCGCGTCGCGTCACGGTCGTAGGTGAGCACGAGCACGAGCGGCCCGGGGTGCCCTGAGAGCCTGCGCGCCCATGCTGTGGCGACGCCACCGTCGCGCCAGCTGCGGGGAACCGGGAGGTCGCGCCACCCCGGGTGCTCGTCCGCGATGTCGCTGGACAGGGCTCCCGTGGGGAGCCGGGCGCCCGCGTGGGCCACCACCTGCACGTCCTCGACCTGACCACGCAGGACGTACGCCGAGCCGGCGCTGGTCACCTCGAGGACCAGCGGCAGCGATCGGGTCAGGAGGGTGGCGACATCCGGCGGACTGATGCATCGCTCGGCGAGCTGTGAGAGCAGGCTCTCAGGTGACGACTTCGCCATGGGCGGACTCCTTCTTCGGCCACGGTCGACACGCCTCACGTCGACACCTCGCGGACCCTGATCTGTCCAGGAACCTAGTCCTCACCGAGCCGAGCCGAACCAGAAGCGTGTGAAGAACTTGTTCAGGTTCGCCGGTCCCAGGGCCGGAGTCATCGCGTGCTGGTGCGGCAATGCGGGTACCGGGTCGCCGAACCTGAGGAGGACTTCATGGAGACCGAGACCCTGGTCTGGATCATCGTCGCCGGCGTCGTGGTGCTGAGTGTGCTGGCACTGGTGACGGCACTGCTGAAGAAGCGCCAGCGCGACCGGGAGCTGCGTCGTGAGCAGGCCGGCCAGCTGCGCTTCGAGGCGGTCGCTGCCACGCCCGACGTGCGCACCGCTGCGGAGCGGTTGCAGCACGCAGAGGCGCGCGCCGAGCTCGCCCACGTGGAGGCGCGCAAGGCAGACGAGGAGGTCGTCGAGCTCACGAAGGTGCTCGCCGCCGAGGAGGCGCAGCGAGAGGACCACCTGCGCGAGGCCGACCGCATCGACCCGGACGTCAAGACCGGCGCCGACGGCCGTCACCGCAGCTGAGTCCGAGACGCATCGAGCCCCTGACCCGCTTCCGCGAGTCAGGGGCTCGGTCACGCCTGGGGTGAGTAACGGGACTTGAACCCGCGACATCCGCCACCACAAGGCGGCGCTCTACCAGCTGAGCTATACCCACCAGGTCGATCCGGGCAGAGCCCAGAACGAAGAGGAGTGTAGTCCGATCAGGCGCCGGTCCTCGAATCGGGGTCCGAGATGCCGGTGAGGGCTCCGCCATGGACCTCGGCGATGGCGCGAGCGGCGGTCGACTCGGGTCCGGGGGAGGGCACGAAGACAGCCTCGCGGTAGTAGCGCAGCTCCTCGATGCTCTCCTGGATGTCGGCGAGGGCACGGTGGTTGCCGCGCTTGGCCGGAGCGGCGTAGTAAGCCTTGGGGAACCAGCGGCGCGAGAGCTCCTTGATGGAGGACACGTCGACGATCCGGTAGTGCAGGAAGGCATCGAGGTCGGCCATGTCACGGGAGATGAAGAGCCGGTCGGTGCCGACGGTGTTGCCGGCGAGGGGCGGTCGGGAGCCGTCGGGGCAGTGCTCCTTGACGTAGGCGAGCACCTGCTCCTCGGCCTCCGCGAGGGTGATCCCTCCCGCGAGCTCCTCGAGCAGCCCGGACTTCTCGTGCATGTCGCGGACGAAGTCGATCATCTGCTCCAGCGCCTCGGCAGGAGGCTTGATGATCAGGTCGATGCCGTCGCCGAGCACGTTGAGGTCGAAGTCCGTGACGAGCGCCGCCACCTCGATCAGGGCGTCCGCTCCCAGGTCGAGTCCGGTCATCTCGCAGTCGATCCACACCAGTCGGTCAGTCACGAGAGGTCACCTTAGACCTGTCGGGGAAGGACCTTCGCCTCCCAGGACCGGGTCGACCTGGTGGCCGCGCTCGGGCGAGGGCCTGGCAGCATCCTCAGGATGAGCCTGAACGACTTCATCGCCGGTCTGCCCAAAGCCGAGCTGCACGTGCACCACGTCGGGTCCGCGTCGCCGCGGATCGTCAGCGAGCTGGCCGCGCGTCACCCCGGTCGGGTGCCGTCCGACCTCGACGAGCTGCGCTCGTTCTACGAGTTCCGCGACTTCGCCCACTTCGTGGAGGTCTACCTCGCGGTGGTCGACCTGATCCGCACCCCGGAGGACCTGCGTTACCTCACCTACGAGATCGCTCGTGAGATGGCGCAAGGTCAGTCGCTGCGCTACGCCGAGCTGACGTGTACGCCGTACACGTCGGTCGCCGCAGGCATCCCCATCGAGGCCTACACCGAGGTCCTGGAGGACGCGCGCCACGCGGCCGAGCGCGACTTCGGGCTGGTCCTGCGCTGGATCTACGACATCCCCGGTGAGTCGGGGCTGCCCGCTGCCGACGACACGTTGCGCTACGCGCTGGACCACCGGACCGAGGGGCTGGTCGGCTTCGGCCTCGGCGGGCCCGAGATCGGGGTGCCGCGCCCGCAGTTCCAGCCGCACTTCGATGCCGCCCGCGCCGCCGGGCTCCGCTCGGTGCCGCACGCGGGGGAGACCACCGGCCCCGAGACGATCTGGCACGCGATCCGGCTCCTCGGGGCCGAGCGGATCGGTCACGGCACGTCTGCGGCCGCCGACCCGGCGCTGCTGGCGCACCTGGCCGAGCACCGGATCCCCCTCGAGGTCTGTCCCTCGTCCAACATCGCGACCCGGGCGGTCGCGACGCTGGCCGAGCACCCGCTCAAGGCGTTCGTCGACGCCGGCGTGGTCGTCACGATCAACTCCGACGACCCGCCGATGTTCTCGACCGACCTCAACCGTGAGTACGCCATCGCCGCAGACCTGCTGGGGCTCGACGAGCACGGGGTGGCCGACCTGGCCCGCACCGCCATCGATGTGTCCTTCGCCCCCGACGACGTCAAGGCGTCGGTGCGCGCTGAGATCGACGCCTACGCGGCGGGCACGACCTCGTAGGGACAGATGAGGCCCCGCACTCTCATACAGTGCGGGGCCACTGCTGTTCTATCCGTCGGTCGGCTCGGTGGTCGGGAGGCTCGCCGGGGTCCAGACGAAGTGCTCGTGGGTCCCGGCGAAGTGCGACAGCATCCGGTCGGGCAGGAGGGCGTCGGTGCCCGGGCTGTCCGACGAGGGTCGGACCTGGCTGGCGTGGCACTCGATGGCGGCGGCCTTGGTCTCGCGGAACTCTTCGCTGAGCGGAAGGCAGACCATCTGCTCCCACGGCGCCTCGTCTGCGGTGTGCCGCTGCCAGAACCACACCGGGTACTCCAGCAGGTGGGCCCCCGACCGCTCGGCCGCCACCCGTGCGGCCCGGCCGGCGGCATCGTGGTCGGGGTGGCCGTCACGGCTCCAGGGGGCGACGAGCAGCGTGTGCTCGGCATCGCCGAGCAGGTCGGTGAGGGAGTCCGCGATCGCCCGCTCAGCCTCGGCGACCTGGCCGTCGAGCGCGCCCAGGAACACCAGCGGGGTGTCCGGGGCGAGCCGGGCCAGGGCGTTCTCCATCTCGGCCAGCCGGAGCGTGGCGAGGGCGTGGCGGCTCGATCCCGGTGCGCCCTGGTGCGACGCCTCGCCGGCGGTGAGGAGGACGACGTACACCCGCAGGCCGTCGGCGTGCGCGGCCGCGATGAGCCCGCCGGCGCCGAGGCTCTCGTCGTCGGGGTGGGCGGAGACGACGACCAGGCGCGACCAGGCCTGCCCAGGGTCGAGGAGGTCGATCCTCGGCACGGTTCCGTAGGCGGGGTGGGCACGCCAGTCGGCGGCCGTCATCAGGGGTTCCCGCACCAGGTCAACCTACGAATCGGGGTCGGATGACGCTTCCTCCGCCCGGGTGAAATATCCTGTCCCCATGGCAGAGCGAGCGACACCCATCAGGCTGGCGATCGTCAACGACTACGAGATCGTGGTCGCGGGCGTGGCGGCGATGCTCGACGCCTTCTCCGAACGGGTCTCGGTCGTCGAGCTCGACGCCGGGATGTCGGTGTCCCAGGACGTCGACGTCATCCTCTACGACACCTTCGGCCAGGTGCAGGGCGACGGCGTCGACCTCGAGGACCTCGTGCACGGCGGGCGGGCCAAGGTCGTCATCTACAGCTGGAACGTGCAGCCCGAGCTCGTCGACCGCTCGATCGCCAAGGGAGCCCGAGGTTACGTCTCGAAAGCCTTCACGGCGGAGGAGGTCGTCGCGGCCGTCGAGGCCGTGTGCGGAGGCGATGTCGTGCGTCCGGGGCCCCCGGTCGCCGAGGCTCGGGAGGCTGGCTCCTGGCCGGGCCGTGAGCACGGGCTGAGCGCCCGCGAGGCCGAGGTGATCGCCCTGATCACCCAGGGACTCTCCAACCAGGAGATCGCCGACCGGTCCTACCTGAGCATCAACTCGGTGAAGACCTACGTCCGCACCGCCTACCGCAAGATCGACGTCACCCGGCGCTCGCAGGCCGTGGTGTGGGGCATGACCCACGGGTTCTCACCCGACCGGCTCCGGATCCTGGATCCGGCCGGGGAGTAGCGGACCGGGTCAGTCGCGCAGGCGCGAAGCCACCCGACCGGCGCGCTGACGCCGCAGTCGTCGTACGACGAGAGGGTCCAGCTCGAGCGCCTCGGGCTGCTCGATGATCCAGTTGAGGCGGTTGTAGTAGTGGGCCATCGTCAGGCCGAACCGCTCACGGGTCTGGGTCTCCTTGGCCTCCGGGAACTTCCACCAGTGCCGCTCGAAGGCGAGGATCTCTCGGTCCTCGGCAGTGAGAGTGTGAGCCATGGTCACGAGGTTATGAGCATTGTCCCGCGCCTGAATCGCCAGATGTGGGTAGGGCTGGGTGGTCCGGGTGAGAGCCGGGACACATCCCCCCTCCCGGACGCGACACCGCCCGCCCCGGGGGAGGGGGCGGGCGGTGCGCGGGGGATGGATCAGGTCACCGATCAGGTCACCGATCAGGGGTTGGTGAAGAGCAACCGGTTGGGCGAGCCGTTGGCGCCGGTGACGACGCCGGTGGTGCTGTTGGCGATCAGCGTGCTGGCCACCGTCGCAGGCGAGGCCGACGGCGACGCCTGGAGGATCAGCGCCGCGGCACCCGCGACGTGCGGGGAGGCCATCGACGTGCCCGAGATCGTGTTGGTGGCCGTCGTGGACCCGATCCACGCCGAGGTGATGGAGCTGCCGGGCGCGAAGATGTCCACGCACGAGCCGTAGTTGCTGAAGCTCGAGCGCGCGTCGGTGCTGGTCGTGGCCCCGACCGTGATCGCGTTGGTCGCCCGCGACGGGGAGACGTTGCACGCGTTCTGGTTCTCGTTGCCGGCGGCGACGACGACGGTGACGCCGGCGGAGACCATGCGCTGGACGGCGGCGTCCGTGGCGGCGTCGGCGGGACCACCGAGGCTCATGTTGGCGACGCGGGCGCCGCCGGTCTGGCCGGCCACCCAGTCCATGCCGGCGATGACGCCGGAGTTGGCACCGCTGCCCTGGCAGTCGAGGACGCGCACGGGGACGAGCGTGACGCTCTTGGCGATGCCGTAGCGGGTGCCGCCGACGGTGCCCGCCACGTGGGTGCCGTGGCCGTTGCAGTCGGTGGTGCCGCGGCCGTCGTTGATCGCGGTGGCGCCCGCGGCGACGCGACCGGTGAACTCGCTGTGCGATCCGTTGATGCCGGTGTCGATGACGAAGACCCGGACGCCGGAGCCGGTGAGGGAGTAGTTGTAGGTCCCGTTGGTCGGGCGAGCACGCTGGTCGCTGCGGTCCAGGCCCCACGTGGCGCCGGTCTGCGTGGCCTCGATGCTGACGCGACCGTCCTCCTGGACGAACGCGACGTCAGGGTCGCTGCGGACCTCGGCCAGCTCGGCGTCGGAGAGAGCAGCGGCATAGCCGCCGATGTTGGTGTAGACGCGCTTGATCTCCGCGCCGTCCTTGCGAGCGTCCGCACGCGAGTCGGTGGCCTCGGCCCGCGTGGTGTCGCGGTCGAAGACCACGATGTAGCGCCCGTCGATGGCCTCCGCGGCCTGCACGAGCGGGGCCTGGGTGTCGCCGGCCTGGGGGGCGGGGGCAGCGGTGGCCGACACCCCGGGGACGGCGGCAGCGCCGCCGAAGGCGACGACGAAGGCCGCCGCACCGATCCTGGTCTTGCTCAACATCTACGTGTTCCTCCTCGGACCTTGTGGGTCCTGAGTCCGACACCGTCCCGAGAGCGGACAGCGAGCGACCTGGTTGTCGCTGAGGAGGACTCTCGCCCGGAGGAGCCGCACCGCGGTAGCGGGGAAACCCTCGACCATCCTCTGGCGCCCCTCGCCAGGGCTCCAAGGAGTTCCCAAGGTGTCGAGCGGATGGTGATCCCCACTTCGTACACCCTCCGGCTCCGGCCGCCAACGAGATGGGCTAGTCATGCGCCGCATCGTCAAGAAACTCACGGGCGCTACGCCGCCCGTGCGCAAGAGCAGAGTTGCGGCAGCCGCGTGCCTCGCGGTTGTCGTGAGCCTCGTCCTTCCTGGGGCGTCGACGTCGGCAGAGGCTGCAGTGGCTGCGCCCACGGTGGGCCAGGGCTTCGTCGTCACCCCCTCGGACCTGGCCTACATCCTCAAGCAGATCAAGATCGCCGAGGCGCATGTCGCCAACACCACGTCGGCGACGGGTCCGTGCGGCGCACTGGTCGGCACCGGTCCCAACCAGCTCTCGAGCCCGCTGCTCTCGTTCGGGCTGCGCACGGTCGACGGTTCCTGCAACAACCTCGT
>NZ_JANNML010000040.1:0-6574 GCF_031397825.1 Nocardioides sp. | reverse complement strand
GTCCTGGGCGTGGTACATGTACACCGTCCCCTCGGGCATCCGGTGGGACACGATCGCCCGGGCGACGACGACGCCGTTGCGGTTGACCGCCTCGATCCAGTCGTTGTCCTTGATGCCGACCTTGACCGCGTCGCGGTCGCTCATCCAGATGTTCTGCCCGCCGCGTGAGAGCGAGAGCATGAACAGGTTGTCCTGGTACTCCGAGTGGATCGACCACTTGTTGTGCGGGGTCAGGTAGCGGACCGTCAGTCCCTCGACCTCGGCGCCACCGGCGCCGTCCGGGCCCTTCCCGTCGGAGATGGAGCCCAGCTCGGGCTCCGCGAAGAGCGCAGCCATGTTGAGCGGGGGTCGGTAGACGGGCAACCCCTCACCCAGCTCGGTCATCCAGTCGTGGTCGAGGTAGAAGTGCATGCGCCCGGTCAACGTGTGCCAGGGCTTCTTGCGCTCCACGTTGATCGTGAACGGCGAGTAGCGCCTCCCGCCCGTCTCGGTGCCCGACCACTCCGGGGAGGTGATCACCGGGACCGGCGGACCCTGGGTGTCGGCGAAGGTGATCTGCTTGCCCTCGTGCTCGGCGGCCAGGTCGGCCAGCGCCACGCCGGTGCGCTTCTCCAGGGTGCGGAACCCCTGCACGGCGAGGTGGCCGTTGGTGGTGCCGGACATCGCCAGGATGGCCTCGCACACGTGCACGTCGCGCTGGAGCGTGGGCCGTCCGTCGGCCACGCCGCCGCGCACGGTGCCGTTCTTGTGACGGAGGTAGTCGACCTGCTCGCCCAGCTCGAAGGTGACGCCCTTGGTGGTCGCACCGAGGGTGTCGACCAGGGGCCCGAGGGCGTTCATCTTCTCGTGGACGGCCCCGTAGTCACGCTCGACGGTGACCAGCCTGGGCATGGTGACACCGGGGACGGGCTCGCACTCGCCCTTCTTCCAGTCGCGCACCACCCCGTGGGGGTTGGCCATCGCGTCGGGGGTGTCGTGCGTGAGGGGCACCGCGACGACGTCCTGGCGCACGCCGAGGTGGGTCTCGGCGAGCTCGCTGAAGCGCTTGGCGATGGTCTGCCAGGCGTCCCAGTCGGTCCGGGTCTGCCACGGTGGGGCGATCGCGGGGTTGAAGGAGTGCACGAAGGGGTGCATGTCGGTGGTGTTCAGGTCGTGCTTCTCGTACCAGGTGGCAGCGGGCAGGACCACGTCGGAGAAGATCGTGGTGCTCGTCTGACGGAAGTCGATCGTCATGAGCAGGTCGAGCTTGCCCTCCGGTGCCTGGTCGCGCCAGGTCACGTCGACGGGGCGCTGGTCCTCGGGTGTCTCGCTCGCGCGCACGGAGTGGTCGGTGCCGAGGAGGTGCTTGAGGAAGTACTCGTTGCCCTTGCCCGAGGAGCCGAGCAGGTTGGCGCGCCAGATCGACAGGATGCGCGGGTAGTTCTGGGGGGCGTCGGGATCCTCGCCCGCGAAGTCCAGGTCGCCGGACTTGAGCTGGTCCACGACGTAGTCGGCCACCGGCGAGCCGGCAGCCCTCGCCTCGTCGGCGAGGTCCAGGGGGTTGCGGTCGAAGGTGGGGTAGGACGGCATCCAGCCCATGCGGGCGCTCTGCGCGATGACGTCGGCGGTGGAGCGTCCCGCGAGCTGCCCCTTGCCGGTGGTGGCGGAGAGCGTGTCGGCGCCGAAGTGGTCGTAGCGGAACTGGTTGGTGTGGAGGTACCAGAACGCGGTCTGGATCATGTTGCGCGGCGGACGGACCCAGTCGAGGGCGTTGGCGACCTGCGTGTAGCCGGTGATCGGGCGGACCTTCTCCTGACCGACGTAGTGCGCCCAGCCGCCGCCGTTGACTCCCTGGCACCCCGTGAGGTTGGTCAGGGTCAGGAAGGCCCGGTAGATGGTGTCGGAGTGGAACCAGTGGTTGGTCCCGGCCCCCATGACGATCATGGAGCGTCCACGCGACTCCTCGGCGTTGGCGGCGAACTCGCGACCGATCCGCGCCGCGGTCGCGGCAGGCACGCCCGTGATGGCCTCCTGCCAGGCCGGGGTGTACGGCGCCGAGGCGTCGTCGTACCCGGTGGACCAGGTGCCGGGCAGGGGCGTGCCGCCGACGGAGCGGCCTACGCCGTACTGGGCGAGGAGCAGGTCGAAGACCGTCGTCACGAGGTGACCTGCCACGGTGCGGACCGGGACCCCGCGCGGCAGGTCGGCGGCCGCACCGTCGGCGGTGTCGAAGCGGGGCATCCGCACGGTGGCGGTCACGGCGTCCTCGGCGAGGAAGGTCAGCGCAGGGTCGACGTCGCCGAGCTCCAGGTTCCACGTGCCGATGCCGTCGTCGCCGTAGCGGTGCCCGAGGGAGCCGTGGGGCACGACCGCCTCACCGGTGCGGGCGTCGACCAGGACGGTCTTGAACTCGGCGTTCTCGTCCTGCTCGTGACCCGGCAGGTCCGAGGCGGTGAGGAACTTGCCGGCGGTGTAGGTCCCGTCGGTCGAGACCTCGAGCCTGACCAGGTGGGGGAGGTCGGTGAACTTCTTGACGTAGTCGGTGAAGTAGGGGGTGTCCTTGTCGACGAAGAACTCCTGCAGCACGACGTGGCCCATGGCCATGGCGAGCGCGGCGTCGGTCCCGGGCTTCGCCGCCAGCCACTCGTCGGCGAACTTGACGTTGTCGGCGTAGTCCGGGGCGACCGCGATCACCTTCTGCCCGCGGTAGCGCGCCTCGGTCATCCAGTGCGCGTCCGGCGTGCGCGTCACGGGGAGGTTCGAGCCCCACATGATCAGGTAGCCGGCGTTCCACCAGTCGCCCGACTCGGGCACGTCGGTCTGGTCGCCGAACACCTGCGGGGACGCCACGGGCAGGTCGGCGTACCAGTCGTAGAAGCTCAGCATCGAGCCGCCGATCAGGTTCACGAACCGGGCGCCGGAGGCGTGCGAGACCATGGACATGGCGGGGATGGGGGAGAAGCCGGCGACCCGGTCGGGTCCGTACTTCTTGATGGTGTGGACGTGGGCGGCCGCCACGATCTCCGACGCCTCGTCCCACGTGGCTCGCACCAGGCCGCCCTTGCCGCGAGCGGACTTGTAGGCCTTGGCGCGCTGCGGGTTCTCGACGATGTGCTCCCACGCCTTCACGGGGTCGCCGCCGTGCTGGGCCTTGGCCTCGCGGAACATCTGGAGCAGCACCCCGCGCACGTAGGGGTACCTGACGCGGGTGGGGGAGTAGGTGTACCAGGAGAACGCGGCGCCGCGTGGACACCCGCGCGGCTCGTACTCGGGGGAGTCGGGACCGACGGAGGGGTAGTCGGTCTGCTGGGTCTCCCAGGTGATGATCCCGTCCTTGACGTAGACCTTCCACGAGCACGACCCCGTGCAGTTCACGCCGTGGGTCGAGCGCACGACCTTGTCGTGGCTCCAGCGGTCGCGGTAGAAGTCGTCGGCCTCGCGCCCGCCCTTCTGGCTGAGCGTGCGGAGGTCGTCGGAGACCGTGCCCTTCGTGAAGAACCTGCGGCTGCGGACCAAGGCGTCAGCCAGTCCGCCGTCCGTCCGAGGGGCGGCGGGCGGTTCCTTCGTCATGCGGTGGTCCTTGCGTTGGCTGTGCGGCGTACGACGGTGAGGGTGAGGACGAGCGCGAGCGCGGCGGTGACGGAGAGCATCACCAGGCCGATGGCGTAGGAGTCGGTGCGGCCGTAGACGTAGCCCATGACCAGCGGTGGGACGAACCCGCCCAGACCGCCGGCGGCGCCCACGAGGCCGCTGACCCCGCCGACCCGGGAGGGCTCGGTCACCGTGGCGATCAGCGCGAAGGTCGCGCCGCTGCCGCTGCCGAGGGCGGCGGCCATCGCGAGGAAGGCGACCGTCCCGAGGCCGTCGAGCGGCGGAGTGGCGGCGGAGAGGCCGGCTCCCACGACGACGATCCCGTAGCCGACGGCGAGCACCGGGACAGCTCCGAAGCGGTCGGAGAGCCAGCCACCGACCGGACGCATGAGGACGGCCACCAGGACGAAGCCGGCCATCCGGTTGGCCGCGTCGGCCGCGGTGAGGTCGTGCGCGGTCTTGAGGTAGGCCGGCAGGTAGACCGAGAAGGCGACGTAGCCGCCGAACGCGACGGAGTAGAGGATGCTCGCCTGCCACGTGATGGTGAGGCGGGCGTTGGCCGCGAGACGCACCAGGAGCGACGTCGTCGGAGCCGTCCGGCCGGGAGCGTCGCGCATGACGAACCAGGCGGCGACCGCGTAGAGGGCCAGGACCGCGGCCGTGATGATGAACGGCGACGTGGTGCCCAGGCCGTCGTAGAGCTTGACGGTGGTGAGGGCGCTGATCGCGGTGCCACCCATCCCGGCACCGAAGATGCCGATCGCGAGACCGCGGCGCTCGGGCGGGAACCACGAGTTGACGAAGGGCACCCCGACCGCGAACACGGTCCCGCCGACGCCGAGGAAGAACCCCCCGACCAGCAGCAGCGTGTAGGAGTCGAGCGCCACGAAGGCGATGAAGAGGACCGGGAGGATCGTGACGGCCGAGACCAGGGGGAACATGAGGCGCCCGCCATAGGTGTCGGTCAGGCCTCCGACCAGGATCCGTCCGAGCGCCCCGACCACCACGGGGATGGCGACCAGGAGGGCCACGTCGGACTCGGTGAGCGGACCCAGGGAGCCGGTGTCGCGGAACAGGGGTCCCAGCGGACTGATCAGGGCCCATGCCCAGAAGTTGACCGCGAAGCCCAAGGTGGCCATCGCGAGCATGGTCCACGGGTTGCGCAGGCGGGGAGTGGCCACGTGCTCGGCCTGAACCGCGACGGCGCTCACGTGGAGGGCCCCGAGGGCCGGGGAGGAAGGGCAGACATTCCTCCACCCTCGGCGCGAGCCAGGTGCCGTGCCACCACCGCACGTCCCGAGATGTCGGGACCAAGGTCCCTGGTGCCGACGGGCGCACCCAGGTCCCCTCCCTCGTTCTCCCAGGCGGACACGCCGTCGGGCCTGGGCCGGGGCCTGGGCCGGGGCGTGGTCCGGCGGTCGGGGATCACGCTGCGAGGAGCCATGTCTCCAGCCTCGGCCGCGACGCGGCGAGGGGACAGGGCACGAAGTCCCCTCCACCCGGGCGCCTGCGCGACGGGGGACCCTCGGCACGCCGGGGCATCGGGCAGGATGGCGCCATGGCCATCCACATCACCGGCGACGACGCCGCCGACCAGGTCCTCACCGACAACCCGTTCGCGTTGCTCGTGGGCATGATGCTGGACCAGCAGTACCCCATGGAGCACGCCTTCCGTGGACCGGCGAAGGTGCTGGACCGCTTCGGCTCGATGGACCCCGAGTCGATCGCGGCCGCCGATCCGCAGGAGTTCGCCGCCCTCTGCGCCACCCCGCCGGCGGTGCACCGCTTCCCCGGCTCGATGGCCGAGCGGATGCAGGAGCTCGCCGCACTCGTCTGCGGTCAGTACTTCGGGGAGACCGAGCGGCTCTGGACGGAGGCCGTCGACGGCAAGGACCTGATGAACCGGTTGCTGGAGCTGCCGGGCTTCGGCAAGCAGAAGGCGCGCATCTTCATGTCGCTGCTGGCCAAGCAGCTCGACGTACGACCGGAGGGCTGGGAGGCGATCGCGGGGGACTACGCGCTCGAGGGCTACCGCTCGGTCGCCGACGTGGTCGATCCTGCCTCCCTGCAGAAGGTGCGTGAGCACAAGAAGGAGATGAAGGCCATGGCACGGGAAGCCAAGGCGGCCGAGGCGACCTGAGCCGGGCCGGCGTCTCAGCCCTCCGGGTGAGCCGCATCCGGGGCGGAGTGTCCTCACTGACCACGCCCGTGGCAGAATGACGACGCGGCTCTTGACGACACCGGGTTGAGTCGCGCCCTATGCCAGTTTGACGAGAGGTGTTCGTGTCTTCGAACGCGCGCAAGATCCCCGCTGACGTGCTGTCCCACCCCGCTGTCGAGGCGCTGCTCCTGCAGGCTGCCCCGACCGGGAGCGTGACCCCCGAGCAGGTGAGGCGGGCCAGTGAGGACGCGGCCGTCGAGCCGCGCCACCTCAAGGCCCTCCTGGCCCACCTGAGCGGCCTCGGCATCTCGGTGGCACTGCCCGCGGCCTCGGCCCGGGTGGCCGCCGCGGCGAGCACCCGCAAGACGACCACCGCGACCGCGGCCAAGAAGGCTCCGGCCAAGAAGGCGGCCGCTGCCAAGACCGCGGAGCCCGCCGCCGAGGAGACCCCGGCCGCCGCTCCGGCGAAGAAGGCCGCGGCGAAGGCGCCCGCCAAGACCGCCGCCAAGACCGCCGCGAAGAAGACCGCGGCCAAGAAGACCGCCGCGGCGGTCGTCGAGGTCGAGACCGCCGCCGTGGTGATCGGCCCCGACGGCAAGAAGATCCTCCCCGACATCCCCGACGAGGAGTTCGAGAAGGACGTCAAGACCGACCCGACGATCGTCGAGGACGAGAAGTCCGCGACGTTCATCGTCTCCGCGGCCGACGACACCGACGAGCCCGAGCAGCAGGTCATGGTCGCCGGTGCGACCGCCGACCCGGTCAAGGACTACCTCAAGCAGATCGGCAAGGTGCCCCTCCTCAACGCCGAGATGGAGGTCGAGCTCGCCAAGCGGATCGAGG
>NZ_JANNML010000023.1:0-54377 GCF_031397825.1 Nocardioides sp. | reverse complement strand
CCATGATGGGCACGAGCGGATGCTCCCCAGGTTTGATATCGAAACCGGCTTGCGTGATCGCCTTGCGGAAGAAGTGCGTGTTGGCGGCCAGCTTGTCACGCAGCGCGCTTGAACCTTCGAGCAGGTCGAGCACTGCGATCGAGGCGCCGACGATGCTCGGCGCGGACGTGCAACATCGCGCCGACTCGGCGCCCCCGCTGCACCATTGCGCCGGCTCGGCGATCAGGCACTCCGTCGTACGGCGGTCATGCGGCGCAGCTGCTCCCCGATCTCGGCGGCGACGGCGACGGCGAGGTCCCGGGACGACTCCCCGGCGACCTCGGGGACCACGTGCTGGACGGTGCCCCCCGCGAGCAGATCGGCCGCACCGACGCGCTGTGACGCGGCCATCTCGGCCGCGTGGCTGACGTCGCCGTGGACGATCACGCTCGCGCCCTCGGGCGGGAGCGGCGAGAGCCAGGCGTGCTCGGTGGCGATCACGGTGCGGGCCGGGAGCAGCGCGAGCGCTCCCCCGCCGCAGCCCTGGCCGAGGATCACCGACAGCGTCGGCACGGTCATGGTCGTGAGGGTGGCGATGCAGCGGGCGATCTCGCCTGCGATGGCGCCCTCCTCGGCGCGTTGCGAGAGCTCCGCGCCGGGGGTGTCGATCACGGTGACGAGCGGCAGGCCGAGCTCCTCGGCGAGACGCATCGCGCGCCGCCCCTCGCGCAGGGCGGCCGGCCCCATCGGGTGCGTCGCGGACTGGCGCGAGCGGTCCTGGCCGACCAGGACGCAGGGTTGCCCGTCGATCCTCGTGAGCGCCACGATCACCGTCTCGTCGCGCTCGCCCTCGTCGGTGCCGCGCAGCCGCAGCGTGCCGGTCGCGCCGTGGCGCAGCAGGTCGCGCACTCCCGCCCGGTCAGGCCGCCGCGTGACCTCGATCGACTCCCACACGGGCCGAGACGCCGGGGCCGGCACCGGAGGTCGCAGCGGCAACGCCCCCACCGTCGGCGGGTCGACGAGCACGCCGAGCGCGCGGTCGACGAGCAGCGGGAGGTCCTCGGCCGAGACGACGGCGTCGATGACGCCCTTGGCCGCAAGGTTCTCGGCGGTCTGCACGCCCTCGGGGAACGCCTCGCCGTTGAGCGCCTCGTAGACCTTCGGCCCGAGGAAGCCGACCAGCGCCCCCGGCTCGGCGACGGTCACGTGCCCGAGCGAGCCCCAGGAGGCGTAGACGCCGCCGGTGGTCGGGTGCCGCAGGTGCACCAGGTAGGGCAGGCCGGCCGCCCGGTGCGCCATCAGCGCCCGCGAGATCTCGACCATCTGCACGAAGGCCGGGGTGCCCTCCTGCATGCGGGTGCCACCGGAGCTGGTCGTGGCCAGGACGGGCAGTCGCTCGGCGGTCGCTCGCCGCACGGCGCTCGCGATGCGGTCGGCCGACGCCCGGCCGATCGACCCGGCCAGGAAGCGGAACTCGTTGGCCACCACGGCGACCGGGCGGCCGTGGACCCTCCCCCGACCGGTGAGGACCGACTCGTCGGTGCCGGCCTTGGCCGCGGCCTCCTCCAGCTCGCGGCGGTAGTGCTCGGGGTGGCCACTGATGTCGATGGCGGTGTCCCACGAGGTGAAGGAGCCGTCGTCGAGGACCAGGTCGAGCAGGTCCTGGGCGCCCCAGCGACGGCTCATCGGCCCGTCTCCGACGAGAGCCACTCCCGGATCGAGTCGCCGTGCTGGTCGAGCGTCGGCGGCGAGAGGTGGTCGCGCCGCGTCACCTCGTCACCGTTGGGCGCGAAGAACCGCAGCGGCGGGCCGGGCAGGGTGACCGGGCCCAGCGTCGGATGCTCGACGTCGACGAGCAGTCCCTGGCTGATCGTCTGGTCCCAGCTGTAGACCTCGTCGAGCGTGCGGACCTTGCCGGCCGGCACCCCGACCTCGGCCAGCCGGGCCAGGAGCGGCTCGGCGTCCCAGGCGCTGAAGACACCCTCGACCAGCTCGATGACCTGCTCCCGGGCGGCCACCCGCTCCGGGTTCGTCGCCAGGCCGGGGGTGGCCGGGTCGAGCCCGAAACCGTCGCAGAAGCGGCGCCACAGGCTCTCGGAGCCGAGCGCGATCTGCACCGAGCCGTCGCGGCACCGGAAGAGGCCGTAGGGGACGATCGAGGGATGGTGGTTGCCCTGCGCGCGACCGACCTCGCCGGCCACCGTCCACCGCGTGCCCTGGAAGGCGTGGACGCCGACGACCGCGGCCAGCAGCGACGTGCGCACGACGGTCCCCCGCCCGGTGCGCTCGCGCTCGTGCAGGGCGGCGAGGACGCCGTAGGCGCCGTACATGCCCGAGAGCAGGTCGGCGATCGGCACCCCCACGCGCTGGGGGTCGTCGGGGCCCGAGCCGGTGAGCGACATCAGCCCGCCCTCCCCCTGGGCGATCTGGTCGTAGCCCGCGCGACCGCCCTCCGGCCCGTCGTGCCCGAAGCCGGTGATCGAGAGGACCACCAGGCGCGGGTTGCGCTCCTGGAGGGAGGCGATGCCGAGACCGAGCCGCTCGAGCACACCGGTGCGGAAGTTCTCCACCAGCACGTCGGCCCGGTCGACGAGCCGCAGCAGCAGCTCGCGGTCACCGGCGTCCTTGAGGTCGAGGGTGATGGACTCCTTGTTGCGGTTGGTCGAGAGGAAGTACGTCGACTCGCGCGCCCCCGGGTCGCCGACGAACGGCGGGCCCCAGCCGCGGGTGTCGTCGCCTCCGTCGGGCGTCTCCACCTTGATCACCCGCGCGCCCTGGTCGCCGAGCATCATCGTGGCGTGCGGCCCGGCGAGCGCGCGGGAGAGGTCGACGACGAGGACACCGTCGAGGGGGCCGGTCTGTGCGGTCATGGAGTCACCTTCGAGTTCATCGCGGGGGTTACCAGCTGGGCAGGACGAGCGCGGCCCAGACCAGCAGCGGTCCGACGAGGACGACGATCACGCTGTAGGTCAGGATCTGCTGGTAGTAGACCGGCTCGGTGATCGTGTCGGGCTTGTTGGCCAGCATCAGGGCACCGTTGGTGGAGAACGGACTCACGTCCACGATGGTCGAGGACACCGCCAGCGCAGCCACGAAGAGCGCGGCGTTGATCCCGCCCTCGGAGATCAGCGGCACGGCGATCGGGATGATGATCGGCAGCAGCGCGGTCGAGGAGGCGAAGGCGGAGACCACGCCGCCGACGTAGCACAGCACCAGGGCGCCGAGGGCGACGACGCTGAAGCCGGCGGCCCAGGTGCCGACGAACTCAGGCGAGCCGGACGCGGTCAGGATGGCGGCGTACGTGCTGACGCCGGCGACCAGCAGCACCGTCGGCCAGGCGATCTGCTTGACGGCGTCCTTGTGCTCGTGGGGCGAGAGCATCGCGAGGACGACCGCGGCGGTGATCGCGACGAAGCCGATGTTCTTGTCGAAGATCAACGCGATGAGGGCGACCGCCGCGAAGGCGACCAGCGTCAGGACCTGGTCACGACGCACACCGAGGGCCTGGGTGCCGGTCAGTGCGGTGGCTCCGGTGCCCCGGGCGGGCACGCTGGCACCCCCGCGGTGCAGGTCCTCCGTGAGGTGCTCCTCCTCGGAAGCGTCGATCCGACGTGACATCAGCTCACGACCGCCGAGCAGCACGAAGAGGATCGCGGCCATGATCGTGTTGACGACCAGGCTGGAGAGGAAGACCGTGAGCTCGCTGGTCGGCAGGCCGGCGTCCTCCATGACGGAGTTGGTGATGGTGCCGTAGATGCTGATCGGTGAGAAGCCGCCGCCCTGGGCGCCGTGCACGACGAACATGCCCATCATCAGCGGGTTGATCTTGTAGCGCCCGGCGAAGCCGAGAGCGATCGGACCGATGATCGCGCAGGCGGCCGGGCTGGCGGCCCCGATCGAGGTCAGCAGCGCCGTGACGGCGAACATCACCCACGGGATCAGCGCCACACGACCGCCGACGCTGCGCACCGCGGACCTCACGATCACGTCCACCGTGCCGTTGTTGCGGGCGATGGCGAAGAGATAGGTCACGCCGATGAGGGTGAGGACCAGGTCGGCGCTCACCCCGGCGAGGATCTCCTTCTCGTCCAGGCCGAGGGAGTACATCCCGACCAGCCACGCGGCCACGTAGGCCAGTGCTCCCATGTTGATCGGCAGCACTGTGCCGACCACGAACAACGCCACCAGGGCGATGATCGCCACCCATTCCGGACCCATCGTTCCTCCTGCTCCCGAGACCGACCCTGGTGAGCAGGGCCACTTGTTGGACCAGTGGCCTAGCCAATAGGTCAATGGGCCGAAAAGTCAATAGCATGGACGCATGACGGATTCCCCTGTCTTCCCCTCGCGCCTGAACCGCACCCGCCTCTACGAGCAGGTGGCGGAGCAGATCACGGGGTGGATCGACGAGAACGACCTCGGTGCTGGGGACCGCCTGCCGCCCGAGCGGGAGCTCGCCACCCGGCTCGGGGTCAGCCGCGCGACCCTCAGCCAGGCGCTCGTCGCGCTCGAGGTCATCGGCATCGTCGCCGTGCGCCACGGCGACGGCACCGTGCTCACCGGGTCCGGCGGGACGACGCGCATCGTGGAGGCCATCCGCTCCCACGCCGACCGGCTGCCCGAGGTCATCGAGACCCGCGACGCGCTCGAGACCAAGATCGCGGCGCTCGCAGCCACCCGCCGCACCGACGACGACCTCGCGCGCATCGACGATGCCCTCGCGGCCATGCGGGCCGACATCGAGTCCGGTGGACGCGGCGTCGAGGGCGACGAACGCTTCCACGGGGCGGTGACCGCCGCCGCCCACTCGCTGCTGCTCGCCCGGCTCATGGGCGAGATCGCCGACCTGATCAAGGAGACGCGCATCGAGTCGCTGAGCCAACCCGGTCGTCCGCGCGACTCGCTCGCCGGGCACCAGGCGATCGCCGAGGCGATCCGCGCAGGCGACCCCGCCGCCGCGTCGACGGCCATGCACGCCCACGTCACGATGGTGAGCGACGTGGCGCTCCTGCGCGAGCACCCGTGACCGGTCTCGAGCAGCTCGCCGTCCTTGCGGCGGGCCTCGGGGCCGGCATCCTCACCTCGACCGTCGGGGTGGCCTCCCTGCTCAGCTTCCCCGTGCTCGTCGCCGTCGGCCTGCCGCCGGTCGTGGCCAACGTCAGCAACACGATCGGGATGACCCCGGCCGGGCTCAGCGGGTCGTTCGGCTACCGCGAGGAGCTGCGCGAGCACCCGCGCGTGACCGCGACCGTCATCGCCACGTGCGCGATCGGCTCGGTCCTCGGCGCGGTGCTCCTCCTGGCCCTGCCCGCCGGCGTCTTCGAGGCGGTCGTGCCGTGGCTGATCCTCGGGACCTGCCTGCTCGTGGGCGCCCAGCCGACCATCTCGCGGGCGCTCCGTCGCCGCCTTCCCGAGGACCACGAGGCGGCCGTGCGCACGCGCATGTCCCCCGTGACGACCGGCTTCTCGACCCTGGTCGGTGTCTACGGCGGCTACTTCGGGGCCGGGTCGGGCGTGATGATGGTGGCGGTCCTCGGCTTCGGCCTCGACCTCGAGCTGCGCGTCGTCAACGGCCTGAAGACGCTGGCGATCCTCTCGGGCAACGTGATCGCAGCGCTGATCTTCGTCGTCGTGGCCGAGGTCGACTGGCGCGCGGTCGCGCTCCTCGCGGCCGGCTCGGTCGTCGGCGGCTACGTCGGCGCCCGGGTGGGGCGACGCCTACCGCCGACGCTGTTCCGCGTGCTGATCGTGCTGGCCGGCATCACGGCTGCGGTCACGATGCTCGCCTGAGGCCACCCGTGACGCCGCCCCGGACGCCGCCCCGGACGCCGCCCCTGACGCCGCCCGCGAGTCGCCGAACGCCCTGTCGAAGCGGTGGAAGAGCGCGTCGCTCAGCCGGGGTGCGACCAGGTTGAGCACCTCCCCCACCTGGCCCGCGATCGTGTCGACCGTGACGGGTCTGTCCTCCAGCGCCCGGACCACCCGAGCAGCCGCCTGCTCGGCGGTCTCGCCGCGACCGGCGTAGGCCTCGGTCGGCGCGGTCATCGCCGTCTGCACCAGCGCGAAGCGCATGTTGGTGAAGGTGACGTTGTCGCCATAGGTCTCGCGTCCCGCGATCCGCGACCAGGTGTCCAGCGCTGCCTTGGAGCCGAGGTAGGCGGAGAACTTGGGCGCCTTCATCTGCACCCCCCAGCTGAGGATGTTGACCACGTGCCCGAAGCGCTGCGCGCGCATCGCCGGCAGCAGGCCGAGGGTCAGCCGCACCGGTGCGAGGTAGTTGATCGCGGTGGTGCGCTCCACGTCGTGGAAGCGGTCGTAGGACAGGTGCAGCGAGCGCCGGATCGAGCGGCCGGCGTTGTTGACGAGGTAGTCGACGGCACCGTGCTCCGCCAGCACCTGCGCCACGAGGGCGTCGACGGCGTCGCCGTCCACCAGGTCGCAGGCGTACGCCGTCGCGCTGCCACCACGCGCCTCGACCACCGCCCGCACCCGGTCGAGCTCGTCGGCGCGGCGGGCCACGAGCAGCACGTGGCCGCCCCGCGCGGCGACCGCCAGCGCGGTGGCCTCACCGATGCCGGACGAGGCGCCCGTGACGAGGACGGTGCGCCCCGCGAGCGGGCTGGGTGCGCCGGGCCGCAGGGCTCGTCGTACGAGCGCGCGAGGAGTCTGGAGCAGCAGTCCCACGAGAGGAACCTTTCAGTCCTGCGAGCCCGAGGTCTGCGCCTCGGCCTCGGCGATGAGCGGCTTGACGACGTCGATCGACCGGATCCGGCCGGAGACGACCGATGAGCCCTGCTGGGAGAAGGTGGCCGACGGGATCCCGACGATCTCCGCCTCGTTGTCGATCGCCGCTCCCCCGGAGTTGCCGGGTGCGATGCGGGCGTCGGTGTCGATCTCGGAGCGGGGCCCGAGACGATCGTCGTCGAGGAAGGTCGAGATGACGCCCCGGGTGACGGAGACCCTGGCCGATCCGGAGATGCCGGGGAAGCCGAGGACGGTCACGTCCTCCCCGGTGCTCAGGTCGGCCGAGGAGCCGATGGCGATCGTGGGCAGGTCGAGCTCGCCCTCGAGCGGGCCGCCGTCGATGGTGGCGTAGATCTGGATCACCGAGGCGTCCATGAAGCCGTCGCTGACGACGACGCGGGCGCGGAAGGCAGGGGCGGCGGCCGCGTCGTCCGCGTCCCCGATGAGCGCGATCTCGAGGTAGTCGGGGTTGGCCTCGTCGGTCGGGCCGTACTGCTGCGCAAGACCGTCGGCCTGGGGCTCCGCGACGTGGGCGTTGGTCAGGATCATCCCGTCGGGGCTGATGATGGACCCCGATCCCGACCACGACACCGTGTTGCCGTCGCTGTCGGTGGACTCAGCGCTGATCAGCACCGTGGCGACCTTGGCGCTGTCGAGCTCCTCGCCGGTCAGCAGCCCCGGGGTCGACGACGAGGTGGACGAGCGGACGACCCGGGCCGGGTCGGACCGGTCGAGCAGCACGGCGGCGGTCACCCCGGACGCGACGATCACGAGGAGCACCGCGGCGCCACCGCCGATCACCGCGAGGCGGCGAGCCCACCGGGCACGGGCCAGTCGGCGCTCCTCCTCCTGGGCGGAGAGGATCGGGACCAGCGAGACCTCGGGGCCGGCGACCGGGTGACCGAGCCGCAGCGCGACCCGCTCCTTGACGACCAGCCGGTCGACCCTGCGACCGCCGACGAAGGTGCCCTCGCGCGAGGCGTTGGTGTAGATCCACCCCTCGGGGACCGCGTCGACCCGCCCGTGCAGCCGCGAGCAGACCGGGTCGGTCAGCACCACGGCGCAGTCGGGCAGCCGCCCGATCGTGACCCCGGTCGGGTGCGAGAAGCGGTGCTCGCGCCCCTCGGCCGAGACCAGCAGCGCCGGACCGCTGCGGGCAGCCGGGCCCCCCGGGGCCGGACCCGGACGGACGGCCGGCGCGACGACCATCGTGTTCTCGAAGCCGGCGTCCGGGGGCGTCTGCCCGGGAGCGCGCACCGCGGTCGGGCGCTCCTGCTGCACGGGCACGACCCCGTCGCCCGACGCCACCTCGGGCGTCACCGTGAAGACGCTCCCGGTGCCCTCGGGACCGCAGCGCACCTGGGTCTCCCGGGTGAGGCGGAGCTCGGTGACGCGCTCGCCGTCGACGAAGGTGCCGTGGGCGCTCGCGACGTCGACCAGCACCCACCCGGCGCGGGTGGGACGCAGCTCGGCGTGCACCCGCGAGACCGAGTCTCCGGCCAGCAGGACGTCCGACTCGACGGCACGACCGATGCGCAGGAGCCGGGGCGGGTCGACCAGGATCGTGCGGCCGTCGACCACGACGCGCAGTGCGCTCATGCTCCCTGCCAGCGGGTGGCCAGGACCGTCGCCGATTCGACGGCGATGCGCATGCCGTCGGAGATCTCCATGGTGCGGTCCGGCTCGAGCCGCACGACCTGCCCGGCGCCGTACGTCGCCTCCCAGGGACGCGTCGAGAGGTTGTGGAGGCCCCAGCGGGTGGCGTCCTGGGGGTGGGCGCGCACCTGGCCCACCACGACCGAGTCGTCGACGCCCGAGGCCAGGTGGTCGGTGCGCAGGGTCGCCAGGGGGCTGACCGCGACGGTGCGGCGGCCGACCTTGAGGACGTACGGCGGCGCGAGCGAGGTGCCACATGCGCGACACGTCCGGTCGGGCTCAGCGAGGTCCCAGAACCCGGTCGCGCCACACCCGCGGCAGGTGACCATGCCGTCGCGGAGCCGGTCCATCGCCTTGATCCACTGCCCCTCGGTGACCCGTTGCCCGGGGTGGCGGGCACCGGCGACGAAGGCCTGCACGAAGAGGTCCTGGAGGAAGCGGGGATAGATCGCCCAGTACTGCTGGACGATCTCGGACGGCCGGTTGTCGTCGCGGGCCGGGTCCATGCAGAAGACCGGCTCGGTGCCGAAGTAGGTGAGCAGCCACGAGGTGTCGCGCAGGCCGGCGTCGGTGCGGCCGCCCTCGAAGGGGTGCCCGAGGAAGAGCGTGTAGAAGAGCAGCACGGCCAGCGAGTGCCGGTCGGTGTCGGTGCTCGGGAGGGTCTGGTAGGTCAGGTCGCGCACGACCTCGGGCGCCATGAAGAAGGGCGTCCCGAGCACGCGGCTGGTGCCGTCGTCGACCCCGACGTTGTCGTTGTCGCAGATCAGCACGTCGCCGTGCTCGGGCTCGAAGAAGACGTTGCCGAAGGAGATGTCGCGGTAGCACATGCCACGCGCGTGCAGCCGCAGGAAGCTGTAGCTCAGCTGGCGACACATCGCGATGGTCGAGGCGAAGGAGACCGAGAGCGGGTGGCCGTCGCGGTCGGTGTTGGACAGGAGGTAGCTGAGCTCGAGGAAGCGGCTCTCGCGCAGGCGCATGACATAACCGAACGACGGCTGGTCGGCCACCCGGGCCATGCTGATCGGCCACAGGAACCGCTCGTGCGGCGAGCCGGACTCGACCAGGCGCTGCATCTCGTGGAACTGCTCGACCGAGGCGCACTCCGGTCGGTACCACTTGAGCGCGAGGGCCTCGCCGTTGGCGAGCCGGACCTCGAAGACGAACCCCTGGCCGCCCTGCCCGAGGAGCTCGGTGACGTGGGCGCGACCCAGCGGGCCCAGGTCGACCTCGGTCCCGTTGGAGAGGCTCATGGGCGCCGGTCACCTCCGCTCACAGCCGTGGATCACGAGACGACGAAAGCCCCCCGCTGGGAGCGGCAACAGGGTATATCCTCGCCACGGCCGCGGCATCGAAGGCAGGTGGAGCATGAGTGATCGCTTGGGTGGTGCCCTCGGGCGCAAGCCCCTGCACTTCATCTTCGTGCTCGACGTCTCCGGCTCCATGCTCCGTGGCGGCCGCATCCAGGCCCTCAACAACGCGATGGCCGAGGTCGTGCCCCACCTGCGCGACGAGGCCCGCGCCAATCCCCACGCCGAGCTGCTGGTGCGAGTCCTGGCCTTCGCCACCGAGACGACCTGGGTCGTCGAGGAGCCGACGCCGATCGAGCAGTTCCACTGGGAGCGGCTGCCCGCGACGCCCCAGGGGTTCACCGAGCTGGGCAGCGCGCTCTCGGTGCTGTCGAAGAGCCTGCACGAGATGGACAACGCCAGCGGCTACCCGCCCGCGATCATCCTCGTCTCCGACGGTCGCCCCACCGACAGCACCGGCATCAGCTTCGCCGACGGCCTGCAGCAGGTCCTTGACGAGCGGTGGGGTGCGGCCGCCATCCGCCTGGCGCTCGGTGTCGGCCGTGACGCCGACATGCACTCGCTGCGACGCTTCATCGGCAACGAGGACGTCCCCCTGCTGCGCGCCGACAACCCCCAGCAGCTGGTGGAATACATCGTCTGGGCCTCCAAGGCCGCCAGCCGTGGCGCCTCGCGACCGGTCATCGGATCCGCCCCCGTGACCTACACCCCGCCGTCCGCCGCCGGGGGCGACCCGATCTGGAGCACGCTCGCATGAGCCGCCGCTGGACGGCCCTGTCCGGCACCCACATCGGCTCGGTCCACGTCCGCGACGGCCTGCCCCTCCAGGACGCCCACACCGTCCTGGTCGCCGACGACACGGCGGTCGTCGCGGTGGCTGACGGCCACGGTCACCGGCTGCACTTCCGCAGCCACGTCGGGTCGGCGCTCGCCGTAGGGATCTCGGCGGAGCTCCTCACGGCTGCCCTGCCCCGCCTCACCGACCCGGCCACCGCGCCGGTGGTGCTGCGCGAGGTCGGCACCGAGCTCATCTCGCGGTGGACCCGGGCCGTGCACGACCACGTCGCCCAGCAGCCTTTCGCCGGTGACGAGCTCGCGCTGGTCGACCCGGCCGACCCCGGCCTGGTCACCCGCCCCTACGGCAGCACGGTCCTGGCCATGGTCGCCACCGACCGCGTGCTCGGCGTCCTGCAGATCGGTGACGGCGACGCCGTCGTCGTGACCTCTGCGGGCACGTCGCTGCGACCCGTCCCCGAGGACCCCGACCTCGACGGGAGTCGTACGACGTCGCTGTGCCAGCGCGACCCGGGAGCCTCGCTGCGCGTCGGGGCACTCGACGTACGCGCCGAGGACCTGGTGCTCGGATACCTCTGCACCGACGGCTTCAGCACCTCACGCGTGGATGCCGACGGCTGGTGGCGCCAGACCGGCGAGGAGCTGGTCGGCTTCGCCCGCCAGCACGGCTTCGCGTGGATCGAGGAGCGGCTGCCCGGATGGCTGGAGGAGCCGGCCGCCATCGGCGGCGACGACACCACCTTGGCGCTGGTCGCGCTGACCTCGCTCGACCCGGGTGCCGGCCCCGGGGCTACTGCTTCGGCGACTCCCACCACGCGATGAGGGCGTCCTGGTCGTTGGTCGGGTAGTAGGCCTCCATGTAGCACAGGCACGCGGTCTGGTCCCAGTAGCGCAGGACCCGGTCGCCGTCGGCGTAGGAGTCGGCCACCCGACCCTCGACGGCACCCGTGCCGAACATCCAGTCGGGCGGGCTGAGGATCAGCCCGTCGCGCCGGGAGTCGCGCAGCCGGACCTGGCGATACTCGATCAGGTCCTTCTTGCTGGCCATCTTGGCGACGTAGACGACGATCTGGCGGCGCGCCTTGCACCGGCTCTCCTCCAGCTCCCCCGGCGACAGCGTCTGGATCCGGTCGCACTGGTTGGGTCGCAGCCAGAACTGGGCGAACTCGACGAGAGCGGGGTCGCTCATCCGCGACGGGTAGTCGACGAAGCTCCCCACGCTGCCGTAGACCTCCGCCAGCTCGTCGACCTCGACGTCGGCGGTGCCGCCCTCGTAGAGACCGCTCTGCAGGGACCCTTCGTTGTCCCAGTAGAGCGTCGGGCTCGTCGACTCGGTGTCGAAGCTGAAGATCACCCCGAACGAGCCTTCCGCGTAGCGCCCGCCCACGTCGGTGTTGACCGCGCGCGACCGGGCCGCCTGGAGCTCGTCGAGGGTGTCGTAGGTCGTGAGGTCCAGCGTGCCGCGCGGGAACGTGCAGGAGATCGCCTCGGCCTGCCCGGACAGCGCCGAGCCTTCCACGCAGTCCGACTGCCCCGTCGTGACGCGGGTGCCGAGGGCGGAGTAGCGCTGGTTGATCGCGTCGAAGGCCAGGTCCGGCCCCTCGGTCACCCCGTCGGTGGTTCCGTCCGTCGGCCCGTCGGTGGGGCCGTCGCTGGAGGGGCCGGAGCTCGGGTCGTCGCCAGGGCCGACCCGCGGCTCGTCGTCACCACCGGTGAACCGCACGACGCCGAAGACGACCGCCAGGATCACCAGCCCGATCCCGGCGCCGATCAGCAGGGGCAGCAGGCCCTTGCCCTTGCCTGCCCCCTTCCCGGCACCCGTGCCCGGACCGGACTGTCCCGGCGGAGGTGGACTGGACCACTGCCCCATGGACGGGGGCACCGACGGCTGCTGGGGGAACTGCGTGGCCGGCGTCGCGATCCCGAACGGTGGGGTCTGCGGCGGGATCGCCGGGGACATCGGCATCCCCGCAGGAGCCGCCGGCGGCGGACCGGAGGGAGACATCGTCGGTGGCACCGGGCTCGTGGGCGGCGGTGCCTGGCCCTGCGGCGGCGGCGCGGCACCCTGCGTGCGATAACGACGTACGTCGGTGTCGGTGACCCTCCCCACGGCGAACCCGAGCACCGCGACCGCCCACCGGGAGCCGGCGATGTCGGCGCTGCCGCGGTCGCGGGCGAGGAGGTCACCGGCCGACTCGATCGCTCGGGACGGCTCGGCCCCGCTGTCGATGGTCATCAGCATCCAACCGAAGGACCCGAGTCGAACGGCGTCGACGAGCAGGTTGATGTCGCCCGTGGATGCGGCCCCCTCGTCGAGGAAGTCGTCGAGCGCGGCCCGCAGCCCGTCGGCGTCGTCGAAGACGTCACGACCGAAGCTCAGCCCCAGCGCGTAGAGGTTCTCGTGCAGCTCCATGACAGCCCGCCCCTCAGCCCTCGGGGCCCAGCGCCGCGACCCGCGTCGCCACGTCGGCCGCCGTGGGGGGTCGCATCGCCAGGTCGGCGTGGACGCACGCAGCGATCAACGAGGCGAGTCCGGGCGCGACCTCGGGGCGGATCGTGGGGCTGGAGGCGAGGATCGAGCGCACCAGCAGCAACGGCTCCCGCGTCGGGAGGTCGCCGTAGACGCCGACCCCGGTGGCGGCGAAGTGGAGGCTCGCGCCCAGCGACCAGATGTCGCTGGCGCGGGACGCCTGGGCCCCCAGCATGATCGCGGGGTCGGTGTACTCGAGGCCGATCTGGCCCATCCCGGTCACGACCATGCCGGGCGACAGCAGCTGCGAGAGACCCAGGTCTGCCAGACGGCCGCCATCCTCGGCGATGAGGATGTTGGCGGGCTTGATGTCGCGGTGCGCGATGCCCCGCTCGTGCAGCGCGTGCGCGGCCAGCGCGACGTCGGCCACGGCCCGGAGCGCGTGGGCACGGTCGAGGCCGCCCGACGGCTGCTCCAGCGAGCCGAGGGGCAGGAACTCCATCGCGTAGAAGAAGTCGCCACCCTGCCGACCGGCGTCGTAGACCGCCACGAGCTTGTCGGACTCAGCCAGGCTGAAGTGCTTGAGCTCGCGCGTCGCGCGGCGGAACGCGTCGTCGGAGGTCGGGCCGGAGATGACCTTGACGACGACCTGTGCGCCACCGATGCCGAGGCGTGCGGGCGCGGTCGCGAGGTAGTTGGTCCCGTAGTTCGACACCCCGAGCGGCCGGACGAACTCGTAGTCGGCGATCCCGTGCACGAGGTCAGCATGGCACCAAACGCCCCTCAGGTCTCCGCCCAATTTTGCTCTCTTACCACCAGGTCCCAACTGGAGTACGGTCACCGCAGGCAGCGACGTCGAAGGGGTGGCCGTGATCGATCCGTCCGCCGGCACCGTGTTCCCCACACCGGGCGCCCAGAACTACCTGCCCTCCCAGCCCGCCGCAGGCGACCTGACCGACGCGTTGCTGGCCACCGACTGGTGGACCGACGAGCTCGTCGCGTCGGCCGGGATCCCCATCGTGGACGTGCCGTTCGTGTCCGTCGGGGGCGGCATCGGCAGCTTCGTCACCGCCGACTACCTGCGCATCGGCGGCGTCGACACCAGCCAGATCCGCATCCTCTCCGCACTCGACCACCCGTGGGAGACCTACGAGTACCTCACCCGCGTCTCGCAGATCCCGCGTGGCGAACGGCTGCGCTCCGACTCCGCCTCGCGCCCCGACAACATCTGGGGCTTCCCGTCCTACGCGGTCAGCGAGGCCTGGCGGTCCAAGAATCCCGCGACCCTGTGGCAGGTCCTGGTCGAGCCCACCTTCGCCGACTTCTACACCCCCAAGGCCGGCTTCGTCTTCGAGCAGATCGAGCGCGAGGCCAAGCGCATCCGCTACGACGAGATGCTCGCGAAGGGCCTGGTCCGCGTCGTACGACGACGGGCCGGTGGCGGCTACTTCACCATCCTGACGCCTCCCGAGGGCGCCACCGCGACCAAGCGCCTGGCCTTCCGCTCGCAGTACGTCCACCTGGCCGTCGGCTACCCCGGCCTGCGGTTCCTGCCCGACCTCCAGGCCTACCGCACCGAGCACAACGACTACCAGCGCGTGGTCAACGCCTACGAGTCCCACGAGCACGTCTACGAGCGGCTCATGACCACGCCCAGCACGGTGCTCGTGCGCGGTGGCGGGATCGTCGCCTCCCGGGTGCTGCAGAGGCTGATGGACGACCGGCTCCTGCACGGCGCCCAGACGACGATCGTCCATCTCTTCCGCACGTTCATCGACGGCCCCAACGACGGTGCCGGCTCGGCCAAGCCACACGCGTTCATGAAGCGCAAGGGTGCGGACGGCTGGGCCTACCAGGGCTTCAACTACCCCAAGTCCGTGTGGGGCGGTCAGCTCAAGGCAGAGATGCGCAAGCTCGAGGGGGCCGAGCGCGCCGCCAAGTACAAGGTCATGGGCGGCACCAACACCCCCTACCGGCGCTACTGGCAGAAGCAGATGAAGCAGGGCCGCCAGGAGGGCTGGTACCAGCTGGCTGTCGGCACGGTCGGCTCCATGACGCCCCACCAGGGTCGGATCCTCAACCAGGTCAAGACGGCCCAGGGCGTCTATCCGCTCGAGGTCGACTTCGTCATCGACTGCACGGGTCTCGAGGCCGACATCGCCGAGCACCGGCTGCTCAAGGACCTCCTGGACCACGGCGGAGCGGGACGCAACCCGGTCGGCCGACTGGATGTCGACCGCAACTTCGAGCTCAAGGGCACCGTCTCCGGCAACGGCGTGCTCTACGCCTCGGGCGCGACGACCCTGGGCGGCTACTTCCCCGGCGTCGACACCTTCCTCGGGCTCCAGGTCGCCGCCCAGGAGATCCAGGCCGACCTCGCCAAGCGGGGCTTCGGCAAGCGGATCGGCACGGTCCGGTCGACCTCGCAGTGGCTCAAGTGGTTCTCCGGCAAGCAGATCTAGGAGCGCGACGATGCTGCCGACCCTCAACGGACGGATCCAGACCCGGATCTTCATGCTCGTCGTCATGGGCGGCCTGATCACCCTGGTGATCACCCCGGTGCTGCCCGGGGATCCTGACTACGCCATGACCTACACCGTGCTCGCAACGGTCCTGGTGCTCGGCATCCTGTGGGAGCTGGTCTACCACGGCCTCATGCAGTGGCGGTGGGAGAAGGACTGGCCGACGTTGTTCGGCCTGCTCAACGCGATCAACGAGGGCCTGCTCGTGTGGGTGCTGCTCGAGCTCGGCGTCGTGCCGGGCCTGGACTCCGGCGTACCCCTCTCGACGTTCCTCGTGATGTTCCTCGTGATCTGGGTGTCCATCTGGATCTGGACCAACGGACCGATGCGGATCTTCAACGTCCGTTGGCGGTTCTTCGGCGGAAGGCTGGTCTGACGTGACCCCACACTCCCCCTCCCCCTCGTCGGCGCAGTCGCTGGAGTCGGCGGCAGACTGGGCCGCCACGTCCTTCGCACCGCACGCCGGCGCGGGCACGCTCGCGCGGCTGGGCGGCGTCGTGCTGCTGGTCGCCTCGACCGACCCGGCAGCCGTCGCGCCACTGCTCGACCAGGCGCAGATGGTTGCGGCCAACGGAGGCGACGGGCGCCAGCTCGTGCGTGGCTTCGCGCTCCAGCTCTCCTCGAGTGCCGGCGACGAGCCGGCCTTCGCCGCCCTCGCACCGCACGGCAGCGGGCTCGCGGTGATCGTGTCGGGGGACGCCAGCGTGACCGTCGGTGGCGAGACCATCAGCGGCGCAGGATCCCTGTCCTGGGTGGAGCGCCTGGTCCCGTGGCCGGTCGCGCAGCTGGTTGCCACCGTCGACGCGGGCAGCACCCCGCTCGGGGCGCTCTACGACCTGCGCGCCGGAGTGATCCCTGCCGGCGGCTTCTCGGTGAGCGTGGACGAGACACCGACCATGGCGATGAGCCAGGTCGTCGGCGACGTCGCGTCGATCCCCGACCCGGAGCCCGTACCGGCGCCGGTCCCGGTCCCGGCGCCGGCGCCGGCGCCGGTCACCCCGCCGATGCCCGAGCCCGTCCCGGCCCCCTCGCCCGCACCCCCGGCTCCCGCGCCGGCGACGCCGACCGGCGACCGCCCGGTCCTGGCCGCGATGCCCGACGCGTTCGCGAGCTTCGACTCGGTCAAGCTCAGCGACCTCGAGGACGACGAGCCGGTCACGCCGCTGCCGATCGTGGCCGACCAGCGGGACGTGGTCGCCTCCGGGGTGGTCTCGCAGGTGCGGGGCGTCTTCTGCAAGAACCGGCACTTCAACGACCCGCGTGTGCTGTTCTGTGCGGTGTGCGGGATCAACATGGTCCAGCAGACACCGGTGCTGGTGAACGGCGAGCGCCCCCCGCTCGGCGTCGTCGTGCTCGACGACGGGGCGGTCTTCCAGCTCGACACCGACTACCTGCTCGGCCGTGACCCCGACGCCGACGACCGGGTGCGGCACGGTGAGTGTCGCGGCATCTCGATCATCGACACCTCCAACATGGTCTCGCGCGTCCACGCCCGCCTCGAGCTGCGCGGCTGGGACGTCGTGCTCGTCGACAACACCTCGACCAACGGCACCTTCGTCAACAGCCCCAAGGCCGTCGAGTGGCGTCGCATGGCGTCCGGCGGCGAGGAGGTCCTCACCCCCGGCACTCGCGTCCGCATCGGGCACCGCACGCTGGCCTTCAACACCCACGGCGGTCAGTCCGCCGAGGGACAGAGCATCTCCTAGGGCAGCTCCTCGGGCATCTCCTAGGGCGCTGCCGCCGCCGGGGCGGAGCCGAGGTCGACCGCGCTCCAGTCGGTCGGCTCGGCGTCCACCTCGGCACGCACGCCCACGTGGGCCTCACCGCCCGCGACACCCACCGTCAACGCCTGGCCGATCTCGGACCCGTCCACCATCGCGACACCGCGGACGCTCAGCGCCTCGACCATCGGCTCGAAGCGCCGGTGCTCGCGCCCCGCCACGATCCGGAGTCCAGCGCCGAAACAGATGGCCAGCCGGGCGGCCAGCACCACCGCGGCGTCACCGTCGGGGTCGGGCGTCCAGGTGACGTCGACCCGCGCCCGGTCGGCCGGCGCCGGCGCACCCGGGGCGAGCATCACCGTCACGCAGTCGACGACCACGACCAGCGCGGCGGCGCCCGGGTTGTCGGCCGCCACGACGAGCCCCTGGGGCCGCAGCACGGTGGCCAGCTCCACCACGTCGGCGGTGACGTCGGCACTCGGGTGGTTGAGGATCCGGACGGGTACGCCGTGTGCCTGGCCGCGCCGCACCAGCGTCTCGAGGCGCTCCATTGAGGCCGTCATCTTGGCCAGCTCGTCGGTCAGACCGCTGCCCACCTCGAGCTTGGTGGCCTGCTGGGGCTCGAGGGCGGCCACCACGACCTCGGGATTGAGCTCGGCGCGGACCATCGCGATCGCGACGTCGAGCGCCGCCGAGCTGTCCTCCCCCGGGGCTGATACGACCAGCGCCCGCGTGGTGGCCTGGTCGCCCAGCGCCGCACGCTCGGCCTCGGCGATGTCGCGGGCCACCCGCCGCGCTGGATAGGCGAAGTGCAGCAGCGGCCCGGTCATGATCGTCGTGACCACGGCCATGACGACGAGCATCGTGAAGAGCGTGTCGCCGAGCAGGCCGAGCTCGCGGCCCACGTTGAGGATGACCAGCTCGGTCAGGCCCCGGGTGTTCATCAAGATGCCCAGCGAGTTGGCCTGCCAGTGCGGGACGCCGGCGACCCGCGCGCCGACGTAGGCGCCGACGTACTTGCCGCCGATGGCGACGGTGAGGATCGCGGCGAGCTGGACGAGGTTCTCCGAGCTGAGGCCGCGCAGGTTGACGTTGAGCCCGGAGACCAGGAAGAAGACGGGGAGCAGCAGCAGGACCGAGATCTGCTCGAGGCGTACCAGGATCTCGTGCCGCATCGCGGCCGCCCGCTCGTGCGGCATGATCGCGCCCAGCAGGAACGCACCGAAGATGAAGTGGACGCCGAGGTACTCCGTCGTCGCGGCGAAGAGCAGCAGCCCGACCAGCACGATCGACAGGATCCCGGGGGTGAGGCGCCCCGCGACCTCGTAGGCCTTGGTGAGCCGGTTGAGCTGGGGGCGGATCACCAGCAGCGCGAACAGCGCGAACGGGATCGCCAGCGCCACCACCCAGGAGGCGTGGTCACCGCCGCCACCGGCGATGCCGATGACCACGGCGAGCAGGGTCCACGCGAGCACGTCGTCCGTGGCGGCACAGGCGAGGGCGAGGCCCCCGGTCTCGGTGCGGTGCATGTTGCGGTCGGTGAGGATCCGGGCGAGGACGGGGAAGGCCGTGACCGACATCGCCGCTCCGACGAACAAGGCGAACGGCCAGAAGTCGCCCAGGATGTTCTGGTCCTCGAGGAAGCTGGCCAGGCCGAGGCCGAGGCTGAACGGTAGGACGATCGATGCCAGCGACACCGAGACCGCCACCTTGCCGCGACCCTTGATCAGCGAGACGTCGAGCTCGAGCCCCACGACGAACATGAAGAGGATCAACCCGATCTGGGCGAGCAGGGTCAGGAAGGGTCGGGTGTCCAGGGGGAAGAGGTACTCGCTGAACTCCGGGCCCAGCAGGCTCGGGCCGAGCAGGATGCCGGCGCAGATCTCGCCCACCACCGCGGGCAGCCCGATGCGGACGAAGACCCAGCCCGCAGCCCTGGCCAGGACCATGATCAGCGCGAGCTCCACGAGGATGGTGGTGATGTCGGCGGCGTGCATGGGCACACTCCTACGGTCGCGAGGGTGCGATCACAGTAGGGCTTGCGACGTCGTGCGGTCACGCACCAGTTTCAGGGCCGCTCCCTGCCACGACCGGCCAGGGCCGTGCCTGCTCGAGCTGGGCCGACAGGCTCAGCAGCGTCGCCTCGTCGTCGGTGCGGCCGACGAGCTGGATGCCGACGGGGAGACCGTCCTCGGCGGTGCCGCACGGGACGGAGGCAGCCGGGTTGCCGGCGACGTTCCACAGGGCGGCGTAGGCGATGGCGGGCATCGCCAGCAGCGAGGCCGCGAGCGAGCCGCGACCGTCGAGGACGCCCACGCGCGGTGGACGATGGGCGATCGAGGGGGTGAGGAGGACATCGACGTCCTGGAAGACCCGGTTGGCCTTGACCGAGACCCGGTCGCTCGCACGCACCGCCCACTCCTCGACGCGCGGCGTCACCCAGGACCCGAGGCGATAGGTCTCGCGCGTGCGGCGCTCGAGCCGGTCGTAGTGCTCCACGCCGTTCGCGCCGGCCCGGATCCCGCCGAAGAACTGCGGCACGAAGGCAGCGGTCGGGTCGGGGTAGTGCGGATCGATCTCGCGCACGTCGTGCCCCAGATCGGTGAGCAGCCGCGCAGTCTCGTGGACGGCGCGCACGTGGATCGGGTCGGGCTTGATGCCCAGGGTCACCGGCTTGACCGACCAGCCGATCCGCAGCCGGCCAGGCTCGCGGCCGGCGGCCTCCACGAAGGAGCCGCACTCTCCGGCCACGAAGCGGTCGCTGGGCATGCTGCCGCGGATGACGTCGTAGACCAGCGCGCTGTCGAGCACCGTGCGTGCGAGGGGGCCGACCGTGCTCAGGGCCAGCCACAGGTCGGGGTGCGGGGCCGCGGTGACCCGGCCGCGCTGCGGCTTGAGGCCGAAGAGACCGCACATCGCCGACGGGATCCGGATCGAGCCGCCGCCGTCGCCACCGATGGCGACCGGGACCATGCCGCTGGCCACTGCTGCCGCCGTACCTCCGCTGGAGCCGCCGGGCGTGCGCGTCGTGTCCCACGGGTTGCGGGTGATGCCGCGCGACACCGACTCGGTGTAGGGCCAGGCGCCGAACTCGGGCATCGTCGTCTTGCCGACGATCACGGCACCAGCGGCGCGCAGGCGCCGCACGACCTCACCGTCCTGCGCTGCCGGCGTCGCGTTGCCCTCCCCGCCGTAGGTCGTGACGCAGCCCTCGACATCGAGCTCCTCCTTGATGGCGACCGGTACGCCGTGCAACGGGCCCGGTGGGTCGGCCTGCTGGTCGCGCGCGGAGGCCTCGGCCCGCGCCTGGTCGCCCAGCACCACCGAGAAGGCGTTGAGCCGGGGGTCGGCGTGCGCCACGCGGTCGAGCGCCTCGTCCAGCACGACACGGGCCGTGAGGTCGCCCTCGGCGACGAGGTGGGCGGTCTCGGCGGCGCTGGCGCGCATCAGGTCGGTCACGCAGCCGAGGTTAGCGGGAACCTCCCCACGAGACCGGCTCAGGCGAGCGAGGCCAGCCAGGCGTCGTTGAGGTCGGAGAAGTGACCCTCGCCTCCGGCGACGAGGTCGGCGGGCGTGCCGTCCTCGATGACGCGGCCGTGCTCCATGACGATCACCCGGTCGGCGATCTCCACCGTCGAGAGCCGGTGGGCGATGATCAGCGACGTGCGGCCCGAGAGCACGGTGCGCAGGGCCTGCTGGACCAGCCGCTCGGACGGCACGTCGAGCGAGGAGGTCGCCTCGTCGAGGATCAGCACCGCAGGGTCGGCGAGGAAGGCACGAGCGAAGGCCACGAGCTGACGCTGACCGGCGCTCAACCGCCCGCCCTGGTTGGCGACCTGGGTGTCGTAGCCGTCGGGCAGCGCCATGATGAAGTCGTGGGCACCCAGGGCGCGAGTGGCCCGCTCGACCTCCTCGATCGTCGCCGACGGCTTGCCGAAGCGGATGTTGTCGGCGATGGAGCCGGAGAAGAGGTAGTTCTCCTGGGTCACCATCACGACGGCCTCGCGCAGGTTGTCGGCCGTGAGTTCGCGCAGGTCGATCCCGTCGAGCAGGATCCGCCCGGCGTCCGGGTCGTAGAACCGGGTGACCAGCTTGGCCAGCGTGGTCTTGCCGGCCCCTGTCGTGCCGACCAGGGCCAGCGTCTGACCGGCCGGGACGACCAGGTCGAGGCCGGGGAGCACCGGGCGCTCGTCGACGTAGGAGAAGCGCACCTGCTCGAGCCGGAGCTCCCCCTGCGCGTCGTCCAGGCGCGTCGGTGATGTCGGGTCAGGCACGCTCGGCTCCTCGCGGAGCACGCCCGCGAGCTTGTCCAGCGCGGCCGAGGCCGACTGGAAGGTGTTGTAGAACTGCGAGATCTCCATCATCGGCTCGAAGAACTGGCGCAGGTAGAGCAGGAAGGCTGCGAGCACGCCCACGGTGACCTCACCCTGGTAGGCGAGGTAGCCGCCGTAGAGGAGCACGCCCGCGATGGTGATGTTGCCGATCAGCCGGATGCCGGGCATGAACCAGGCGACCAGCCGGAAGGCGACCAGGTTGGCGGCGCGGTACTGCTCGTTGACGTCGTCGAGGATCTCCTGGTTGCGGGCCTCGCGGCGGAACGCCTGGACCGCCCGGATGCCGCCCATCGACTCGACGAAGTGGACGATCACCAACGCGACCTTCTCGCGGGTGACGCGATAGCTCTTGCCCGACTCCTTGCGGAACCAGTTGGTGATCCAGAAGAGGAACGGGCCGCAGGTCAGGGCGACCAGGCCGAGCTTGACGTCGAGGAAGAGCAGGAGACCGGCAGTGCCGACGAGCGTCAGCGCTGCGGTGACGAGGCCGTCGAAGCCGGTCTCCAGCATCTCGTAGATCGCGTCGACGTCGGAGGTCTGGCGCGAGATGACGCGACCGGAGGTGTAGTCGTCGTGGAAGGCGGGGCTGAGCACCTGGAAGTGGCGGAAGACGCGTCGCCGCACCTGGAAGAGCATGTCCTGGCCGATGCGGCCCGAGCGGACCAGGAAGACCTGGCGGGCGAAGGCCTGCGTCAGCGTCGCGACGAGCATGATGCCGACGATCTGGAGCAGCGGGCCGGTGTCGCCGGCGACGCGGATCGGGTCGATGCCGTTGTCGATGCCGAGCTTGACGAGGTAGGGGATCGAGAGCCGTGCCGCGTTCTCGACGACGACGATCAGGATGAGGATCCGGATCGCCTTCCGGTAGGGCCGCAGCAGCTCGCGCAGGAGCTGGCCGGAGCCGCCGGTGAAGCGGCGCTCGACCGCGAGCTCGGCCGCCTCCTCCGCGTCGGTCGCAGCGACGCCGCGCCAGCTGGGCTGGGTCGTGGGCTGGGTCGTGGGCTGGCTCATGCGCGCGCCGCCTCGTGATCGGCGTCGGCCGCGAGGAGCTCGCGGTAGGCCGGGACGCTGCCGAGCAGCTCGCGGTGGTCACCGACGTGGGTGATGGTGCCGTCCTGGATCAGGGCGACGCGGTCGGCGAGCAGCACGGTCGAGGCGCGGTGGGCGACGACCAGCCCCGTGGTGGACGCGAGCACCCGGCGCAGCGCCTCCTCGACCAGCTTCTCGGTGTGCACGTCGAGAGCGGAGAGGGTGTCGTCGAGCACGAGGATCATCGGTTGGGCGAGCACCGCGCGGGCGAGCGCGAGGCGCTGACGCTGTCCACCGGACAGGGCCATGCCCTGCTCGCCGATGCGGGTGTCGAGCCCCCACGGCAGGTCGTGGGCGAACTGGGCCTGCGCGATCTCGAGCGCCTCGTCGATGTCGGCGTCGCTGGCGTCGGCGCGACCGAGCGTGAGGTTCTCGCGGGCGCTCATGGAGAAGAGCGTGGGCTCCTCGAAGGCCGTCGCGACCAGGGTGCGCAGGTGCTCCAGCTCGAGATCGCGCACGTCCACGCCGTCGATGGTGATGCGGCCCGCGGTGACGTCGTAGAGCCGCGGCACCAGCGCGGTGAGGATGGTCTTGCCGGTGCCGGTGGCCCCCACGAGCGCGACGGTCTCGCCCGGGGCGAGCTCGAGGTTGACGTCGCGCAGGACCGGCTCGTCCGGCGCATCGGGGAAGGCGAAGTCGACGTGCTCGAAGCGCAGGTGACCACGCGGCCGGTCGACGCGCCGGTCGCCGCTCACGATGTCGGGCTCGGTGTCGAGGATCTCGAGGACCCGAGCGGCTGCGGTCATCGCCTCCTGGGCCATGGCCAAGATGACGCCCAGCGACGACACGGGCCACACCAGCGAGAGCATCAGCGTGATGAAGGCGACCAGCTCACCCGGCGTCAGCTGGCCGTTGCCGACCCCGATCGCCCCGAGGAGCAGGACGACGACCACGGCCAGGTTGGGGATGACCTCGAGGAACGTCCAGAACTTCGCCGAGAGGCGCACCTTGTCCATGCTCGTGGCGTGCAGGGTGCGAGCTGCCTGCTCGTACTGGCGCGACACGTGCTCGCTGCGACCGAAGGACTTGATGACGCGGATCCCGACGGCACCTTCCTCGGCCAGGGTCGCGAGGTCGCCCTGCTCGTCCTGGACGCGGCGTGAGACGACGACGTAGCGCTTCTCGAAGCGCATCGAGAGCCAGACGATCGGCGCAGCGGTGGCGGCGACCACGAGGCCGAGGGGCCAGTACATGGTGAGGAGCACGACGGTGACGACGGTGACCTGGAGGATGTTGATGACCAGGAACAGCATCCCGAAGCCGGCGAAGCGGCGGATCGCGGAGAGGTCGGTCGTGACTCGCGAGAGCAGCTGGCCCGACTGCCACGCGCTGTGGAAGCTCATCGGCAGCACCTGGAGGCGTGCGTAGAGGTCGCGACGCATCGCGGTCTCGACCCCGAGCACGGCGTTGGACTGCACCCAGCGACGCCAGAAGATCAGCACCGCCTCAAGGACCCCGAGCCCCAGCGCGAGCAGGCCCAGCGGCAGCACCGGGGAGATGTCCCGGTCGGTGATCGGGCCGTCGATGATCGCCTTGGTCAGCAGCGGGATCGCGATCGACAGCCCGACGCCCGCCAGCGACGTGCCCAGCATGATCGACAGGGCGGTGCGGTGGGGCCGGAGGTAGCCGCGCAACCTCCACAGCGAGTGGACACCGGCGGGAGGTTCGGCGACATTGGTTGACATCGTCATCGATCCTATGTCGGACCACCGACAGGGCGCGAACCCTTATCTGGTCCTTACACCTGACCGGTCGCGAGCAGGCCCCGGACGACCCGCAGCCCGACCGACATCCGGGCCAGGTCGGCCTGCTCGTCGGCGCAGATCTCCTGCAACGTGGAGGCCGCACGGCTCACGATGACCCCGTCGGCGTCCTCCCAGTCCGAGATCCGCACGGCGGCGGAGTCATCGGCGGAGGTCGAGGCGAGCACCTGTCCCGTGAGCTGGGCATGGACCGCGTGCAGGTCGTCGCGCAGGGCTGCCCGGGCCATCGTCTGCCACCGGTCGTCGCGCGGCAGCCCGAGGATCCGCTGCACCAGCGAGGGCAGCCCGAGCCGCTCCCCCAACGCGAAGTGCACGCGAGCCACGTCGGCGGGGTCGAGCGAGGAGGCCTCGGAGATCTCGATGATGTTGAGCAGGATGTAGGCCGTCGGCAGCACCGCGACCCGGGAGGCCAGCTCCTCGGGCACGTGCTGGGCGACGAGAGAGCTGCGCCGCGCCTCGTAGGCCGCGAGCTCGCGCCCCACCATCAGCTCCGGCAGCTGGGTCAGGGTCTGCTGCACCGGCCCCGAGAAGAAGTCGACGGTGGCCTGGCTGTCGAGCGGAGGGCGTCGGTTGGTGACCAACCAGCGGGAGGCCCGCTCGACCAGGGTGCGCATCTCGAGGCGCATCTTGGTCTGGACACCGGCGTCGAGGACGTTGTCGAAGGTCGCCAGCTCCTGGCGCAGCGGCAGCGAGGCGAAGATCTCGCGGGCCACGAAGTTGGCCCGGGTCAGGTCCGCGACATCGGCGCCCGTCTCACCGGCCAGGCGCGGCCAGTAGGTCATACCGGCGCCGTTGACGAGGTCGTTGACGACCTGGGTCACGATGATCTCGCGACGCAGGGGGTGGTCGCTGACCTGGCTGACGAAGCCCTCGCGGACCTGGGTCGGGAAGTAGGCGCGCAGGTCCAGGTCGAGGTACGGGTCGTCGGGCAGGTCGGAGGCCAGCAACGCGTCGGCCAGCACGATCTTCGTCCAGGCCATGAGGACCGACAGCTCCGGGAGGGTGAGCCCGTCGTGCCGGTCGAGGCGGCGTCGTACGGCGCGGCTGGAGGGCAGGCCCTCGATCTCGCGGTTGAGGACCCCGTCGCTCTCGAGCTTCTTCATCCAGAACTCGTGGACGTGCAGCAGGGGCACCGCGTTGGCCGCGGCGTTGGCCAGCGCCAGGTTCTGCTCGTAGTTGTCGCGCAGGACCAGCGCGGCGACCTCGTCGGTCATCTCGGCGAGCAGCACGTTGCGCTGCTTGTTCGTCAGGTCCCCCGCGAGCACGACCCGGTCGAGCAGGATCTTGATGTTGACCTCGTGGTCGGAGGTGTCGACCCCGGCGGAGTTGTCGATGAAGTCGGTGTTCATCCGGCCGCCGTTGAGGGCGTACTCGATCCGGCCGCCCTGGGTGAAGCCCAGGTTGCCGCCCTCGCCGACGCAGCGCGCCCGCAGCGCGCCGCCGTCGACCCGGATGGCGTCGTTGGCCTTGTCGCCGGCGTCGGCGTTGGACTCGTCCTGCGACTTGACGTAGGTGCCGATGCCGCCGTTCCAGAGCAGGTCGACCGGCGCCAGCAGGATCGCCCGCATCAGCTCGGCGGGCGTCATGGTGTCGACGGAGCCGACGATGCCCAGCGCAGCGCGGATCTCGGCGTTGAGCTTGATCGACTTGGCGGAGCGCGGGAAGACCCCTCCGCCAGCGGAGATCAGGGTCTTGTCGTAGTCCTGCCAGCTCGAGCGCGGCAGCTCGAAGAGCCGCCGCCGCTCGGCGAAGGACGTGCTCGCGTCGGGAGCCGGATCGATGAAGATGTCGCGGTGGTCGAAGGCCGCGACCAGGCGGGTGTGCTCCGAGCACAGCAGGCCGTTGCCGAAGACGTCACCGGACATGTCGCCGATGCCGACGCAGGTGTGGTCCTCGGTCTGGCAGTCGATCCCCATCTCGCGGAAGTGGCGGCGCACCGAGACCCACGCACCGCGCGCGGTGATACCCATGGCCTTGTGGTCGTAGCCGACCGAGCCGCCGCTGGCGAAGGCGTCCCCGAGCCAGAAGCCGTAGTCCTTCGCGACCCCGTTGGCGATGTCGGAGAACGTGGCGGTGCCCTTGTCGGCGGCCACCACGAGGTAGGAGTCGTCACCGTCGTGTCGCACGACCCGGGCCGGCGGCACGGTCTCGCCCTCGACGAGGTTGTCGGTGATGTCGAGCAGCCCGGAGATGAAGGTGCGGTAACAGTCGACGCCCTCCGCCATCCAGGCGTCCCGGTCCGACGGGTCGGGCAGGTGCTTGCAGAAGAAGCCGCCCTTGGCGCCCACCGGCACGATCACGGTGTTCTTCACCATCTGCGCCTTGACCAGGCCGAGCACCTCGGTGCGGAAGTCGTCGCGCCGGTCGGACCAGCGCAGACCGCCGCGCGCCACCGCGCCGAAGCGCAGGTGCACGCCCTCGACCCGCGGTGAGTAGACGAAGATCTCGAAGCGCGGCCGCGGCTCGGGCAGGTCGGGGATGTGCGACGGCTCGAGCTTGAACGACATGTAGGTGTGAGGGGCGTCCGCAGCCCCCTCCATCCGGGAGACCTGGAAGTAGTTGGTGCGCAGCGTCGCCTGGACGTGGGTCAGGTAGGACCGCAGGATCCGGTCGTGGTCGAGGCTGACGACGTCGTCGAGGGCACGACTGATCCGCTGCTTGATCTCCTCGACCTGGGCCGTGCGTGCCTCGGCGTCGGCAGGGAGGTCGCCTGCGCCGGGGTCGAAGCGGGCCTCGAAGAGCCGCACCAGCAGCCGGGTGATGTCGACGTTGCTGGCGAGGGCGCCCTCGATGTAGTCCTGGGCGAACGGCGAGCCGCCCTGGCGCATGTACTTGGCATAGGCGCGCAGCACCGTGGCCTGGCGCCAGGTGAGGCCTGCGCCGAGCACCAGCGAGTTGAACCCGTCGATCTCGTTGAAGCCGTCCCAGACGGCGCGGAGCGCGTCCTGGAAGAGCGCGCGGGCATCACCCGGGAGGGACTTGCCGTAGCGGAGGCCGAACTCGTAGATGTAGGACCTGCGGTCGAGCCCGAAGAGCTCGTAGGGGCGCTCGTCGACGACCTCGACGCCCATCGAGGACAGCATCGGCAGGATCTCCGACAGCGACAGCGGCTGCCCGATGCGGAAGACCTTGAGCCGCGCCTCGCCACGCCCGGCGTCCAGCTCCTCGTAGAGCGAGAGGTCGATGCCCTCGTCGCCCGCGATCTCCTCGAGCCGAGCCAGGTCGACGGCGGCCGTGCGTGCGGAGAAGTCCTCCTTGTAGGCCTCCGGGAAGGAGTCGAGGTAGCGGCGACCCAGGATCGAGCCGACCTCCTCGCCGTGCTCGGTGATGACGGCGGCGGTGAAGTCGTCGCGCCAGGAGCGGGAGGCCTCGGTGAGCCGACGCTCGAGGTCCTGGGTGTCGATGGTCGGGATCGCGCTGCCCTTGGGCAGGTGGACCACGAAGTGGACCCGGGCGGTGGTCGACTCGTTGATCCGCACGGTGAACTCCACCGAGTCGCCACCCAGGCGGTCCTGGAGGATCTCGGAGAAGCGCTCGCGGACACTGGTGTTGTAGCGGTCGCGGGGCAGGTAGACCAGCACGGAGACGTAGCGGCCGTAGGTGTCGCTGCGCACGAACGTGCGCAGTCCGCGACGCTCCCGGGCGACCATGGCCGCCTCCGCCATCGGCCCGAGCTCCTCGACGGGGGTGTGGAACATCTCGTCGCGGGGGTAGGTCTCGAGGGTGTCCATCAACGCCTTGCCCGCGTGGCTGCGCGGGTCGAACCCGCTGCGCTTGAGCACCGACTCGGCCTTCTCCCGGATCAGCGGGATCCGCATCAGCGACTCGGTGTAGGCGGCGCTCGAGAACAGGCCGAGGAAGCGACGCTCGCCGGTGACCTCACCGTCGTCGCCGAACGTCTTGACCCCGACGTAGTCGAGGTAGGCCGGACGGTGGACGGTCGCCCGGGAGTTGGCCTTCGCGAGGACCAGGAGGCTCTTCTCACGCGCCTTGGCCTTCACCAGGTCGGGGAGCCGACCGAAGGAGGCCGACATCTCCTGGTCGGCACGCAGGATGCCGAGGCCCGTCCCGGGAACGGCGCGCAGCACGTCGTCCTCGGTGCCGTCGATGGTGGCCCGGTCGAGGGAGTACTCGCGGTAGCCGAGGAACGTGAAGTGCTCGTCGGCCAGCCAGGAGAGCAGGGCGGCGGCCTGCGTCACCTCCTCGTGGTCGAGGGGCGGCGGGTCGGAGACCAGGCCGGCCACGATGTCGCGGACCTGGGCATGCATCTTCTCCCAGTCCTCGACCGACTCGCGGACGTCGCGCAGCACCCGCTGCACGTCCTCGACGATCGCGTCCGGGTCGTCGCCCTCACGCATCCGATCGATCTCGACGTGCATCCAGGACTCGCGCGTGGCGCCCTCCGCCGGGATCGATGAGCCGTCGTCGACGGGGGTCACCGTCTGCAGGGCGCCGGTGATGTCGCGCACGACGTCGTAGTTGGGGTGGATGACCAGGTGCACGTCGCGCAGCTGGCGCGAGAGCTCCATGGTCAGCGAGTCGACCAGGAACGGCATGTCGTCGACGACGACCTCCACGACCGAGTGGCCTCCGGCAGTCCACCCGTGCTCGCCCAGGGTCGGCGTGTGGACACGGACGCTCGCCGTGCCCTGCGGTCGGTCCGCGGCCAGCTTGAAGTGCGACGCCAGGGCGCCGAAGACATCCACGTCGCTGCGTCCGAGGACGTCCTCGGGGGCGACGTGGCGGTAGTAGGCCCGGAGCAGCGCCCCCACCGCGCCGTGCGGCGGTCCGCCACTGCCCTTGCCGTGCTGGGCCAGGGCGATGGCCTGGTCCAGGAGCTCGGTCTTGTCCACGTCCTGCGTCGTCGTTGACACCCTCAGACACTAGGACCCCGGTCACACGTGTCACAACACCGGGGCGGCCCGCCGGACCGGGCCAGGGGGTGCATGATGTGGCCATGAAGTTCCGCACCGAGCAGTCCTACGACGCTGCCCCTGATGCCGTCCTCGCCATGCTGTCCGACCCCGCATTCCGCGAGAAGGTCTGCGCCGCCCAGCACGTCGTCTCGTGCGACGTGAGGATCGAGATGGCGGGAGCGGGCTTCACCTCGGTCGTCACCACCGAGCAGAACACGTCCGGCCTCCCCTCGATCGCCAAGAAGTTCGTCGGCGAGACGACGACGGCGATCATCACCGAGACCTGGAAGGACGGCTCCGGAGGAACCGTCGAGATCAAGGCCCCCGGCAAGCCGACCGACGTCTCCGGCGTCATCCGCCTCGTCGAGGCTGGTGCCGGCACCACCGAGGTGGTCGAGCTGGACATCAAGGTCAAGGTGCCCCTCATCGGCGGCAAGCTCGAGCAGCTGCTGGTCGACAGCATCCAGACCGGCTACGACGTCGAGCAGCGCGTCGGATCGGCCTGGCTGGCAGGCGAGCGATGAGCCGCCGCCTGGTCCACGAGCTGACCTACGACGCCCCGGCCGCCGACGTCGCCGCCATGCTGGCCGACCCGGCCTTCCGCCAGGCCGTGTGCGACTTCCAGGGCGTGCTGCGGGCCGACATCTCCATCACCACGCCGACCGACGGCCACACCGAGGTCGTCATCGACCAGTGGCAGTCGACCACGGGCTTCCCGTCGTTCGCCAAGAAGATCGTCGGTGAGGAGACCAACATCGTGCAGGCCGAGTCGTGGTCGACCCCGCTCCTCGGCGACATCGTCGTGACGATTCCCGGCAAGCCCGGTGACATGCGTGGCACGGCCACGCTGAGCGAGTCCGGTGGAACGACCACCGAGACCGTCGACCTGACCGTCAAGGTCGGGATCCCGTTGGTGGGCGGCAAGATCGAGGCGCTGATCGCGGACATGCTGCTCAAGGCGCTGAGGGCCGAGAACAAGGTCGGGCGCGACTACCTCTCCCGCTGACCCTCGACCTGCTCGTGCTCCTCGGCCAGGTCCTGGCGCCGCCGGACGAGCACCACGATCCCGAGGACCACGAAGGGCCCGAATGCCAGGGCCAGCGTGAGGGCCTGCTCGATCGGGTGCAAGGAGCCGAGGTGCAGCGGGGTGACGTTCATCGCCCCTGATTGTCCACCCTCCTCGGAATGCTCGTCCGCGCGACCTGGTTGTGCTGGACATGCCTGATCTCTTCGATGACCTGACCATCAAGTCCTGGACCGCCCCCAACCGCCTCGTCATGGCGCCGCTGACCCGCAACCGCGCCGACGACCAGGGTGTCCCGGGAGACCTCGCCGTGGAGTACTACACCCAGCGCGCCTCCGCCGGCCTGATCATCAGCGAGGGCACCCAGCCCAGTGCGGTCGGCCAGGGCTACCTGCTGACCCCGGGCATCCACACCCCCGAGCAGATCGCCGGTTGGCGTCGCGTCGCCGACGCCGTCCACGCCGAGGGCGGGCGCATCGTCGTCCAGCTGATGCACGCCGGCCGCGTCGCCCACCCCGACAACAAGCACGGCCTCGAGACCATCGCCCCCAGCGCGATCGCGGCCCCGGGCGAGATGTTCACCGCCGACGGCATGGTGCCGCACCCGGTCCCCCGCGCCCTGGAGCTCTCCGAGATCCCCGGCGTCGTCGAGGACTACGTGCACGCAGCCAAGAGCGCCATCGAGGCCGGGCTGGACGGCGTCGAGGTGCACGCCGCCAACGGCTACCTCATCCACCAGTTCCTCGCCCCGGGCTCCAACGAGCGCACCGACGAGTACGGCGGGTCCCCGGCCAACCGGGCCCGTTTCGCCATCGAGGTCACCCGCGCCGTCGCCGAGGCGATCGGCCCCGACAAGGTCGGCATCCGCATCTCGCCCGCCCACAACATCCAGGGTGCCACCGAGCAGGACGAGGCGGACGTCGAGGCGACGTACTCCACCCTCGTCGAGACCATCGCGCCCCTGGGCCTGGCCTACCTCAGCATCCTGGCCGAGCCGCGCCTCGACCTCGTCCAGGACCTGCGCCGCACGTTCGGCGGCGTGCTGATCGCCAACGACGGCTTCTCCGAGGTCACCACGCGTGAGAGCGCCCAGGAGATCCTGGACAAGGACCTGGCCGACGCGGTGGCCGTGGGGCGCCTGTTCCTCGCCAACCCCGACCTGCCGAAGCGCTGGCAGACCGGTGCGGCCCTCAACGAGCCGAACCCCGACACGTTCTACGGCGGCGGCGCCGAGGGCTACACGGACTACCCGTTCCTGGACGCCTGAGGCCTCGCGACCAGCGAACACGACGAAGGGCGGTGACCGACTCGGTCACCGCCCTTCGTCGTCTCGCGAGGTCGCTCAGCCCTGGTAGGGGTAGCGGTAGTCCTTCGGCGGCACGAACGTCTCCTTGATGGAGCGCGGTGAGGTCCAGCGCAGCAGGTTGACCGCTGCGCCGGCCTTGTCGTTGGTGCCGCTGGCGCGGCCACCGCCGAAGGGCTGCTGGCCGACGACAGCCCCGGTGGGCTTGTCGTTGATGTAGAAGTTGCCGGCCGCGAAGCGCAGCGTGGCCCTGGCCCAGCGGATCGCCGAGCGGTCCTGCGCGATGATCGCCCCGGTGAGCGCGTAGGGCGCGAACGACTCCAGCTGCGTGACGACGTTCTCGAAGTCGCCGTCCTCGTAGACGTGGACGGCCAGGATGGGACCGAAGTACTCGGTCGCGAACATCTCGTCGGTCGGGTCGGTCGACTCCACGACGGTCGGGCGCACGAAGTAGCCGACCGAGTCGTCGACCTCGCCGCCCGCGAGGACCGTCAGGTGCTTGGTCCGCTTCGCCCGGGCGATCGCCGCCTGGTGCTTGGCGAAGGCCCGCTCGTCGATGACGGCGCCCATGAAGTGGGAGAAGTCGGTGACGTCGCCCATCGCGATGCCGTCGACCTCGGCCAGGAAGTCGTCCTTCATCCGGTTCCACACCGAGCGGGCGACGTAGGCGCGGGACGCGGCGGAGCACTTCTGGCCCTGGAACTCGAAGGCGCCCCGCAGCATGGCGACGCGCAGCACGTCGGGGTCGGCGGAGGGGTGGGCGACGATGAAGTCCTTGCCACCGGTCTCCCCCACGATCCGCGGGTAGGAGCGGTAGCCCGCGATGTTCTCGCCGACCGTGCGCCACAGGTGCTGGAAGGTCGGGGTCGAGCCGGTGAAGTGGATGCCGGCGAGGTCCGGGTGCGCGAGCGCGACCTGCGAGACCTCCAGGCCGTCACCCGGCAGCATGTTGATGACGCCGGGCGGCATGCCGGCCTCCTCGAGCAGCTCCATGGTCAGCGACGCCGCGACCTGCTGGGTCGGTGAGGGCTTCCACAGGACCGTGTTGCCCATGAGGGCGGGCGCGGTGGGCAGGTTGCCGGCGATCGCGGTGAAGTTGAACGGCGTGATCGCGTAGACGAAGCCCTCGAGGGGACGGTGGTCCGTGCGGTTCCAGATGCCGGGGCTGTTGGCGATCGGCTGGTCGGTGAGGATCTGCTTGGCGTAGGTGACGTTGAAGCGCCAGAAGTCGATGAGCTCGCAGGCGGCGTCGATCTCGGCCTGGAAGGCGGTCTTGGACTGCCCCAGCATGGTCGCTGCGTTGATCCGCTGGCGCCACGGTCCGGCGAGCAGGTCGGCGGCCTTGAGCAGGATCGCGCACCGCTCGTCGAACGGCATGCCTCGCCACTCCGGGGCCGCCTTGGCTGCGGCCTTGACCGCTGCCTCGGCGTCCTTGGCCGTGGAGTTCTTCATGACGCCCAGCACGTGCTGGTGGTCGTGGGGTTGGACGACCGTGATCTCCTCGCCGCCGCCGGAGCGCTTGCGGCCGCCGATGTGGGCGCGCAGCGTCACCTGCCTGCGCTCCTGCTTCTCCAGCTCCGCGACCAGCTCTGCCCGCTCGGGGCTACCGGGCGCGTAGGTGAGGTTGGGCTCGTTGACGGGTGCCGGAGGAAAGGAGATCGCGTCCATGCTCGGATGTTGTCACCCGCCGGACACGCTTGTCGAAAGGGCGGCCCAGCGGGGCCTACCTGTCCTGGAGCAGCTGCTCGATCTCCTGCGTGGCGAACCAGGCCAGGTCGTCGTCGGGGTCGGTGAAGTCCTCGACGTCGGCGTGGACCGCGACCACGCGCCGCAGCCCGATGGGATGACCGTCCGAGGCTCCCTCGGCCACGACGACCACGCGGCGGCCGACGCCGGCGATGAGCTCGGCCGAGGCGTCCGCGGCGGTCATCAGCGCGGCGTACTCGGACTCCTCGTCCTCGTCGACGGCGAGGATCGGCTCCACCGGCCACGGGACCTCGCCGGCACTCGCCCAGGCGGCGAGCAGGTCAAGCGAGGAAGGGACGTAGAGACGTCCGCTCACGACTTCTTCGCCGCCGGTCTGGGGGTGCGCCTGCGACCGCGGGGGGCCCGCGGACGGGTCGCGCTGGAGGCGTCCATCAGCTCGACGAGCGACTCGGTGATGCAGGTCCCGAGGAGGTCTGCGTCGGGCATCTGGTCCCGGTCGGCGGTGATGCCGTAGAACACCCGGCCGTTGTAGGACGTGACGCCGATGGCGAGCGGGTGCCCGGGCAGGAGCGGCGGGACGGGATAGCTGCTGACCATCTCGGCCCCGGCGGCGTAGAGCGGCGACTGGGGCCCGGGGACGTTGGTGATGTTGAGCTGGTAGCTGCGGCGTTCGTCGGCGGCGACGCGCGAGCCGATGGCGTGGAAGGTCGTGGGCGCGAAGCCGGCGATGCCGGCCAACCGGTTGGCGGCGACGCCTCGGCCCGTCTCCCTGTGCGCCTGGAACGAGTAGGAGACCTGGTGCAGACGGATGACCGGGCTCGCCTCCAGGATCGGCAGGTCGACGAAGTGGGCGGCGATCTGGCTGCCCAGCGAGGTCGCCTCGAGCTCGGCGTCGATCACCGAGACCGGCACGACCGCCCGGATCTGACGGATGCCGGCCATGGACTCAGCGCGTGTCATCAGCCAGCCCCGCAGGCCGCCGGCGATCGTGGCCAGGATGACGTCGTTGACGGTGCCGCCGTGGGCCGCTCGGATGGTCCGGTAGTCGGCCAGGGGCGTGTCGACGGTGACCACCCGGCGCTGCTGCGAGAGCGAGCCCGAGATCGGCGACTCCTTCACCGGGCGGCGACCGGTGAGCGCGTTGGCGACCCGTCGGGCGTTGGCCGTCGCTGCACCAGCGGTCCGCCAGGCTGCGTCGGTGCGGGTCCGGACGGTGTCGACGAGCGTGTCGGGCTCGGTGAGCGAGTCCTTGACGGCACCGGCGAGCAGGGTGAACGGCGACGGCGCACGGCGGGCGTACCAGTCGTCGGACTCCATCGTCCTGGGCGTGGGGCTGGTGTCGAGCAGCACCTGCCCGAGGTCGACGGTGTGGACCCCGTCGACGAGCACCTGGTGGGTCTTGGAGAGCAGCGCCACGCGACCCTCGCTGAGGCCCTCGACGAAGTAGACCTCCCACAGCGGTCGGCTGCGGTCGAGCGGCCTCGAGACGATGCGCGACACGAGCTCGCGCAGCTGGTCGAGCGAGCCGGGCCTCGGCAGCGCGGAGCGTCGTACGTGGTAGCCGAGGTCGAACTGGTCGTCGTCGACCCACATCGGGTTGGCGAGCTGCCCGGGGACGCTCTGCAACCGCTGCCGGTAGCGCGGCACGAAGGAGATGCGGTCCTGGATCAGCTCCATGAGCCGCTCGTGGTCGAAGCCGGACTCGCCCGGGTCGAAGATCTCGATCGTGGCGTTGTGCATCGGCGTCTGAGCCGTCTCCTCGGCGAGGAACGCCAGGTCGCGCGGGCGCAACCGCTCACTCATCTCGTTCCTCCAGACCTCGTGCTTGCCGACGTGACCCCCCAGCAGCCACGTCTGCCACGCATGAGATTCTGACAGAGGTGTGCCGCGGTCGTGGCACGCGTCCGCCGAACGACAAGGAATCGCACCATGCGCCGACTGATGGCGGCCACGGCCGTCCTCGTCTCGACGCTCGGTCTGGTCTCCGGTTGCGGTGAGGACACCCCCGCGACCGACGCAGGCGACATCGAGACGATCGAGATCACGTTCGAGGGCGGCACGGTGACCCCCAACGGCGAGCGCGTCGAGGTGGGGACGGGCCAGCCCGTCGACCTCGTGGTCAGGGCCGACGAGTCCGGCGAGATCCACGTGCACTCCGAGCCGGAGCAGGAGTTCGAGTACGCCGCCGGCACCACCACGCTCAAGCTGCAGATCGACCAGCCCGGGGTCGTCGAGGTCGAGTCGCACGACCTGGAGCAGGTCATCGTCCAGCTCGAGGTCAGCTGAGTGAACGGCGACACCCCCTTCGCGCACGGCATCGGTGGCTCCGCCGACCTGCCGATCTCCCCGTCGTTGGCGATCGCCGGGGCCGTCGCAGCCCTGGTGGTGTCCTTCACCGTCCTGGCCGTCGCCTGGCGCACACCGCGCTACGACGAGGCCCAGGGCGGTCGTCAGGCGCCGCCGTGGCTGGACAGCCTGGTGGGCTCCCTCGGCTTCCGCGCGGGTCTGCGAGTCTTCGGCTTCGTCATCTTCGTCTACGCCGTGGTCGCAGCGATCTTCGGCGAGGACCTCCTCACCAACCCGGTCTTCGGCATCTTCTACGTGTGGTGGTGGGTCGGCCTCGTGCCGCTCTCACTCTTCCTCGGACCGTTCTGGAAGGCGATCAGCCCGGTCCGCACCATCAACCTGGTCTTCGCCAGGCTGTCCGGCAGCGACCCCGAGGTGGGGGTCTTCGACTACCCCAGGTGGCTCGGTCACTGGCCGGCTGCGCTCGGCCTCTTCGCGTTCGTGTGGATGGAGCTCGTCTACCCGTTCATGACCGAGCTGGGTCCGGTGCGACTGTGGTGCGCGATCTACGTCGCCGTGATGCTCGTCGGTGGCGCGCTCTTCGGCAACACCTTCTACGAGCACGCCGACCCGTTCGAGGTCTACTCCAGCCTCGTCGCCAAGCTCTCGGTCTGGGGCTCGCGCGACGGCCACCTGCTGCTGCGCAGCCCGCTCGCCAACCTCGACACGGTCGTCGTACGACCCGGGCTGGTGGCGGTGCTCGCGGTACTCTTCGGGAGCACCGCGTTCGACTCCTTCCGCGACTCCTCCGACTGGGTGCAGTACATCCAGTCGACCGAGACGTCGTCCTACCTGCTCAACAACGTGATGCTGGTCGTCTTCTGCGTGGGCACCGGCCTGGTCTTCGCCCTCGGCTGCGTGCTCACCGGGGTCGAGACCGGGACCCGCCGGTGGTCGCTGCCCGACAAGTTCGCGCACTCGATCGTGCCGATCGTCGTGGGCTACATCGTGGCCCACTACCTGACCTACCTCGTGGAGTTCGGCCAGCGGACGCTGATCCAGGCGAGCGACCCGTTCAGCAACGGGTCGGACATCCTCGGCACCGGCGACTGGTCGGTCAACTACTGGCTGTCCTACCACCCGACCCTGCTGGCCAACGTGAAGGTCGTCGCGGTCGTCGTCGGTCACGTGCTCGGCGTCGTCGCCGCCCACGACCGGGCGATCAAGCTGCTGCCCAAGCGGCACCAGCTGACCGGGCAGCTGCCGCTGCTGCTCGCGATGGTGGCGTTCACCGTGGGCGGGCTCTACCTCCTCTTCGCGGCCTGAGGGACGCGGCGGCCCCGGGTGCTCCTGCAGGGCCCACCAGGGCGTCGACCAGCGAGGCGACCGCGCGCACCAGCGGTGAGTCGCCAGTCTCCACGAGCGTGCGACCGGCGACGAGCGCCCGGTCGACCACCGCACGGTCGTCGGGCAGGAAGTGCAGCCCGGAGAGCCGGGCGAAGCCGCCGACCATGCCCGCGATGTCCTTCTCCGACCAGCCCAGGGTCGCGCGCATCCGATTGACCACCACGCGCACGGGCGCGCCTCCGGTGAGCTCGCGCAGGTCGACCAGACCGCGGGCGAGGCGGGAGAGACCCACGGGGTCGGCAGTGCCCACCACGACGACCTCGTCGGCGCACTCCAGGCTCCCCAGGGTGAGCTGGTTGCGCGAGGGGCGGCTGCCGTAGTCCTGGCCCGGGTCGTCCTCGAGGCTGAACCCGGTGTCGACCACGACCTGTCCGTGCTCGCGGGCAGTCTCCAGGACGTGCTCGATCGCTCCGGGCCGCAGCTCGACCCACCGGTCGGCCCGGGGCAGGCCCGTCACGACCGACAGGTGGGCGTCGACCCCGCGCTGGACGGAGAAGAAGCGCTCCGCAAGGTCGCCCGAGGTGGCCAGCCGGCCGGCGGCCAGCAGCCCCGAGACCTCGTCCATGATGCCGAGCTGCTGCGCGACCGTCCCGCCGTAGGGGTCGGCGTCCACGAGGATCGTGCGGTGGCGGCGCCGGGCCAGCTCGGCGGCGATCGCGGCTGCCACGGTGGTGCGGCCGGGGGCCCCGGCCGGCCCCCACACCGCGACCACCCGGGCGCCCTCAGGGGGCGCGGTGGGTGCGTCGGCGACCACGGAGGAGTCCACGTCGGCCCCGACCGGAGGCGGCACGACGGTATCCGCAGGCACCTCCGGGGTGGTGACGACGGCCGGCAGAGCGGCGAGGTCGGTGTCGGCGACGAGGGCCACGATGCCGATCCGGGAGGCCCGCAGCCGGCCCGCGTCCCACGAGTCCGCGCCCACCACCGCCACCGGCCGCACGCCGTGGGCGCGCAGGTGGTCGACGGCTGCGACATCGAGGCCCGGGGCGTCGAGCCCCACGACCGCGACCTCCGCCTGGCCGGCTGACGCCGAGGCCAGGAGGTCGTCCACGTCGACGCAACGCTTGAGGACGACGATGTCGCGGTGCGTCCCGAGCTGGGCCAGCGCTGCGGACTCCCAGCCGGCGCCGGCGGCGACCACCAGGACGACGATCATCAGCCGCGCCGCAGGACGGTGAGCACCGGGCTCTCCAAGGAGTTGAGGAGCTCGAAGAAGGCCTGGGCGTCGGCCTCGGGCACCGCGAGGTCGAGCTGGCGCTCCCCGGAGGTGCCGAAGCTGTCCGCCAGGGGCGGTGCCGCCACCACCGTGACCCCCTCGAGCGCGGCCTCACCGGGACCGATCGGTGCGCGGGCACCGGGCTGGGCGGGGCGCGCCACGATCATCACGTCGACGACCGACCCGGCTCCGATGGAGACCGGCACCCGCTCGGCGGCCACCGAGATCGGCACCTGGAGGACGTCGGAGTCGGCCGAGGAGCCGACGGCCGCCCGGGGGAGCAGCTCCCCGGCCCCCACGCCGCGCAGCAGCTCGAGGTCGGAGGGCAGCCGCTCGTCGGCGGTGAAGTAGAGGTCGAGGCGCTGGGCGTCGGCGAAACGCACGCGCTGGACCACGAGGTCGTCCTCGGACACCACGTCGCCGGCCCCCATGTCGGCGCTCACGGCCCAGAGCGCCACGGTCTCGTCGGCGGAGGAGAGCAGCCGGGCGCCCGCGACGACGGAGACGGCGACGATCGCGATGCCGATCCACAGCCGAGGGTCTCGCCAGCCGGGCGTCGAGGCGCGCACAGCGGAGGGCGGCGCCACAGCGCCCGGGCTCCCGAGATTCCTGGCCACAGGGACATCATGCAATCTCGCGGCGCTCCGGTCACGTGCTCCTCCACAGCCGTTGGCGGCGCCTTGTGGAGGATGTGGCAGGAGGTGCGACGATGGGCGCATGGCCGCCACGCCCCGCTTCCTCACGCTCGCCGACGTCGCCGAGGTGCTCAACACGTCGAGCGCCCAGGTCTACGCGCTCGTGCGTCGCGGCGACCTGCCCGCCATCAAGATCGGCGGCCGCGGCCAGTGGCGGGTCGAGGCGAGCATGCTGGAGGACTACATCGCCCGGATGTACAAGCAGGCCGAGGACTTCGTCGCCCAGCACCCCTTCGTCGACGCCGAGACCACCGACTGACCTCAGCCGGTCTCGCCGTCGAGCGTGATGTCGGTGGTGCGCTCGTCGCCGCCACGCAGGTAGGTGAACTCGATCGTCTGGCCCGGCTGACGGGTGCGGATCGACACGATCAGCGCGATGCCGTCGGTGATGCGCTCCCCCTCGACCGCGACGACGACGTCGCCCTTCTCGAGGCCCGCGGCCTGCGCCGGGCTGTCCTCGAGGACCTTGGAGATCTCGGCACCCGTGCCGTCGCGCACCCCGGTCTGCACCTGGGCGCCGATGACGGGATAGCTGGACTCGCCGGTCTTGAGGATCTGGTCGGCGGTCACGACGACCTGCTCGACCGGGATCGCGAAACCGACCCCGATGTTGCCGGCCTCGCCGCTGAAGGTGCCGCCACCCGTGGTCGCGATGGCCGAGTTGACCCCGACGACCTGGCCGCGGAGGTCGACGAGGGGACCGCCCGAGTTGCCCGGGTTGATGGCCGCGTCGGTCTGCACCGCATTGATGTACGACGACTGGTCGCTGGACTCCCCCGTGGTGACCGGGCGGTTGAGCGAGCTGACGATCCCGGACGTCACCGTGGAGCTGAGCCCCAGGGGCGAGCCGATCGCCACCACACCCTCACCCACGCGCAGCCGCTTGGAGGAGCCGAGCGAGGCGGGCTTCAGCCCGGTCGCGTCCTCGGCGTAGAGCACGGCCAGGTCGTAGACCGGGCTGCGGCCCACGACGGTCGCCTCGTAGCGGTTGCCGTCCTGGTCGACGACCTCGATCAGGCCGTCGTCCTCGGCGGCCGACTCGACGACGTGGTTGTTGGTCACGATGTGGCCCTGGCGGTCGAGCACGAAGCCGGAGCCGGTGGCCCCGCCGTCCTGGCCGTCGAGGGCGGCGGAGATCTGGACGGTGCTCGGCAGCACCTCCTGCGCGACCTTGGCGACCGATCCGGCCGCGTCGCCGGTGAGCGGCGGGAGCGAGACGGTGTCGACGTCGGCAAGACCGCCCGGCGTGGTGCCCGGGGTGTCGGTGCGCAGCTCGTCGTAGGCGACGCTTCCGGCGACCCCGCCGATCACGCCCACCACGAGCGCCACGGAGGCCACCAGCGGCCAGACCCAGCCGCTGACCCGCGGCCGGGCCGGCGCCCGGTGGGCGGGCTCGGCCGGCATCGGCTGCGTGCCCGGGGGCGGGAAGCCGGCCCAGGGGGCCGGGGCCGGGATCGCCGGTGGCGGGGACGGCGGCAGCCATGACGGCGAGACCTGCGGACCCGGTCGGCCGGGCGCGCCCGCCTCGCCCGCCCGGCCCGGCTGCTCCGGCTGTGCAGCGATGGGCTGGGTGGTCTCGCGGTCGTCGGCGTCGTCCGAGTACGACGGCTGGTCAGGCTCGTTCACCCGACCATCATCCCCCGTGGGTGGGCACGGGCGTCAGGGCAGGTCGCGACGCGTGGCCCCGCCGAGCGGCGAGGGGGCCGGGGTGGTCACCGACGTGACCGGCGTACGACGGTCGAGCGACGGCGCGTCCGCGGGTGCGGCCCCGAGGGCCAGGACGCCCATGACCGCGGCTCCGACGGCCCCGCCGCCGAGGGCAGCCAGGCCCACGGTGCGTCGCGAGCGGTGGGGGTCCTCACGGGAGATCGAGAGGTAGAGCTGACCGGGGGTGACGCCGAGCAGGGATCCCTTGAGGTGCTCCGGGGCCGAGTCGGCGCGATGTTGCATGCCGGCCAGGCGCGTCTTGACCCACCCCTCGTGCTCGACGAGGTCGCGGCACTGGTGACAGGTGTGGACGTGGGCCCACGCGCGCTCGGTCTCCTCGGCGGAGAGCTGTCCGTCGAGGAGGGCGGAGATGCGCGGGCCGAGGTGCCCGATCACGAGGCGCTCCACGCAGCAGCCGGGTCGGGAGCGGGACCGGAGTAGCGGGCCCTCCCGTCGGCGGGAGCGCGGTGCGACAGGGCGGTGCGGAGCATGGCGCGACCGCGGTGGATGCGGGAGCGGACGGTGCCGAGCTTGGCGTCGAGGATGCCCGCGATCTCCTCGTAGGTCAGGCCCTCGACGTCGCAGAGCACGACCGCGGCGCGGAAGTCGGGCGGCAGCGTGGCCAGGGCGCGCTCGATGTCGTCGTCGAAGCGCTGGTCGGCGTAGGCGACGTCCGGAGCGGGCGAGGAGCTGGTGAGCCGGTCGGCGCGCTCGTCGGAGAGGGCGTCGAAGCGGATCCGCTGCTTGCGGCGGGCCTGGTCGAGGAAGAGGTTGGTGGTGATGCGGTGCAGCCAGCCCTCGAAGGTGCCAGGGGTGTAGGTCGACAGCGAGCGGAACACCCGCACGAAGACCTCCTGGGTGAGGTCCTCGGCGTCGTGGCGGTTGCCGGTCAGACGGTAGGCGAGGCGGTAGACGCGGTCGGAGTGCTGCTCGACGATCTCGTCCCACGAGGGGACGCCGTGCGTCGTCTCCTGCATGGTCGCTCCCCGGTCGGTGTCCTGCGGCTCTCGTCGCTTGGTGAGTCTCACGCTAGAGGTCCTGTCTGAAGGTTCCCTGTGAACGGGCCTGCTCTCCTCCCAACGGTCGGCGCGCAGGCGGTGTTCCCGCGACTGGGGCCCTGCTGGCGATACGGTGTTGCCCGCTCGATCTTTCGCATCCAGGAGGCTGCCATCACTACCCCGCTCACGCCCGCGAGTTGGTTCTACGCGGAGGCCTTCGTGCCCGAGGACGACGTCCTCGCCGCCGCCCGGGCGCGTGCCGAGGAGGTCGGCGTCACGCCGATCAGCCCCGGCGGGGGCGCCGCACTTCGTTTCCTCGCCTCGGCCATCGACGCCCGCGCCGTGGTCGAGATCGGCACCGGCACCGGTGTCTCCGGGTTGTGGTTGATGCGCGGCATGCGCTCCGACGGCGTGCTGACCACGGTCGACATCGAGGCCGAGCACCAGCGCCTGGCCAAGGAGTCGTTCCTCGAGGCCGGCTTCCCCAACCAGCGCGTCCGCACGATCGCAGGCTCCGCGCTCGACGTCCTGCCGCGCCTGACCGACGGCCACTACGACCTGGTCTTCTGCGACGGCGACAAGGCCGAGTACGCCGCCTACCTCACCGAGGCGCTGCGGCTGCTGCGCCCCGGCGGCGTCGTGGTCTTCGACAACGCCCTGTGGCACGACCGGGTCGCGGACCCGGCGCGCCGCGACGAGGAGACCGTCACGATCCGCGACCTCGGCAAGGCCGTCGCCGAGCACGAGTCGCTGGTCTCGGTCCTGCTGCCCGTCGGTGACGGACTGCTGGTCGCGAAGAAGGAGTGGCTCGCCGAGACCGACTGACCCGCAGCGGGATCAGCCGGTCGCGACGAGGCCGTCAGCGCACCCCGGCGAGCGGGTCCTCGGAGCCGAGCCAGGCCAGCAACGCCCGGGCCCCGAAGCCCGTGGGGCCCTTGCTCCACTCGTAGCGGTCGTCGGGCGAGTCGCCCGCGGACGCCACGTCGAGGTGGGCCCAGGGGGTCGAGCCGACGAAGTGCTGGAGGAACAGCGCCGCGGTGATGGCACCGGCGCCCCCGGCCGCGTTGTCGGCGTCGGCGATCTTCGAGGCGAGCTTCTCCTCGTAGCCGGCGTAGAGCGGGAAGCGCCACAGCGGCTCCCCCGCCTGCTCGGCGGCATCGAAGAGCGCCGTCGCCAGCGCGTCGTCGTTGGCGAAGTAGCCGCCGGTGTGCTGGCCGAGCGCGACCTTCATGGCACCGGTCAGGGTGGCGACGTCGACGATCACGTCGGGCTCGATCTCGGCGACGGCGTAGGCGAGCGCGTCGGCCATCACCAGGCGCCCCTCGGCGTCGGTGTTGGTGACCTCGCTCGTGCGGCCGCCGTAGTGACGGATCACGTCACCGGGGCGCAGGGAGTTGCCGGAGACGGCGTTCTCGGCGGCCGGGACGAGCCCCACGACGCGCACGGAGCAGCCGACGTCGGCGAGCGCGGCCATCGCGGCCATCACGACGGCACCGCCGGTCATGTCGCGCTTCATCGTCGACATGGCCTCACCGGGCTTGATCGAGAGACCACCGGTGTCGAAGGTGATGCCCTTGCCGACGAGCACCACGGTCCTGGTCCTGCGACCGGCCTTGGGCGGGGTGTAGTCGAGACGGATCAGCCGCGGCGGCGTGGCCGAGGCCTTGCCGACGCCGACGATCCCACCGAAGCCGCCGTCCGCGAGCTCCTGCTCGTCCCAGACCCGGAAGCCGAGGCCCGCCTCGGCGGCGAGCTCGGCGGCCTGCTCGGCCAGCCACTGCGGGTTCTTGAGGTTGGAGGGGACCGTGGCGAGCATGCGGGCTCGCCAGCCAGCGCCGCCGACCGCGATCGCACGCCCGAGCACCGCCTTCTGCTCCGCGCTGTCGGCCAGGTCGGCGAGCACCACGTGAGGCACCGGCACCGACGTGGGCGGTGTGGAGCGCCAGTGGAAGCCGAAGGAGCCGAGCATCATCCCGACGACGAAGGCACTCAGGCCCTCGTCGGGGTCGAGCGCGGGGATGGTGGTGGCGACCGCGGTGCGGTCGTGCACCGCGCGGGCCAGGGTCGCGCCGGCGCGGCGGAAGTCGGTCGGTGTCTGCTGCCCGACGCCGACCAGGAGGACGAGCCGCAGGCCGGGGTTGTCCGGCGCTCCCAGCGGCACGGGGACGCTGTGGACCTCCCCGACCGCACCGGTGGCGCGGCTGACCTCGAGGACCCCGAGCAGGTCCAGGTCGAGAGCCTCGCCGAGCTCCACCGCACCGGGACCGAGCAGCACGGAGGCGTCGTCGTCGGCCGGGAGGACCGGCACGGCGACCACGTCGACCCCGAGGATGGAGTGAGGCCGGAGCCCGCTGATCGCGAACTCCGGCGGTGAGACCTGGCTGGGCAGGATGGGGATGGTGGGCGTGCGGGTCACCCGACGACGTTCTGGAGGGCCTCGGCGAGCGAGCCGGCTTCCTCGGCGTTGAGCTCTACGACCAGCCGGCCCCCACCTTCGAGCGGAACGCGCATGACGATGCCCCGTCCCTCCTTGGTGACCTCCAGCGGACCGTCGCCCGTCCGCGGCTTCATTGCCGCCATGCGGCACCTCTTCCTGTTCCCGATCGAAGCACGCAGGTGTCCTGCCGCTCTCTGCCTGATGACGCTGGCGCCCATTATCCCCTATTGCGGGAGTGATCGGGACCACAGCCCTGGCAGACTCGCCGCCATGCACGCACGGTCGGCACTCTTCGACCTCTACGGCGACCACCTCGGGGCCCACGACGGCCAGGCACCGGTTGCCGCCCTGGTGCGCCTGCTCGACCCCGCCGGCATCGCCGCTCCCGCCGTCCGCACCGCGATATCGCGGATGGTCACGCAGGGTTGGTTGGAGCCGGTCCCCCTCGACGGTGCACGCGGCTACCGCGCGACCCAGCAGGCCACCAGCCGCCTGGCCGACGCCGCGGACCGCGTCTACCGCCGCACCGAGCGCAGGTGGGACGGCACCTGGCAGCTGGTGCTCGTCGAGGTCCCGTCGGGCCGAGCGGCACGGGGCCGTGTCAACGCCGACCTCACCTTCCTGGGCTATGCCGAGCTGGCCGACCGGGTGTGGGTCAGCCCCTTCCCGCGCAGCGAGCTCGCCGCGGTCCTCGCGCGCGCCGGCGCCACCGCACGGACCGCCCGAGCGCTCGACGTCGACCCGTCGCCCACCTCGGCCTGGGACCTCGACGCCCTGCGTGCGGCGTACGACGAGTGGTTGGGCGGTGCGCCCGACCTGCTGCGGCGTCACCTGGGGGCGCACGCCGACCCCGACGAGGCGGCGTTCGCTGCGCGCTTCCACCTGGTGCACGGCTGGCGGAAGTTCCTCTTCGCCGACCCGGGCCTGCCCGACGAGCTGCTGCCCCACGACTGGCCGGGTCGCGAGGCGGCCGAGGTGTTCGCGCGCGAGGCAGAGCGTCTCAAGCCGGCGTCCGACCGGTTCGTGGTCCGCTGCCTCTCCGGGTGATGCGGGTGCCAGACTGCCCCCATGACTGATGCTCCCGTGCTCCTGGACGTCACCGACGGCGTCGCCACCATCACGCTCAACCGACCCGACGCGATGAACAGCCTCGACGTGGCGACCAAGGTGCTGCTGCGCGAGATCGTGCAGACCGTCGCCGACGACCCTGCCGCGCGCTGCGTGGTGCTCACCGGCACCGGGCGGGCCTTCTGCACCGGCCAGGACCTCAAGGAGCACATCGGCCTGCTCCACAACGGGGGCAGCGAGCAGCTGTTCACCACGGTGGAGGAGCACTACAACCCGATCGTCACCGCCCTGGCGGGCATGGCCAAGCCGGTCATCGCCGCGGTCAACGGTGTCGCCGCGGGCGCGGGGGCCAGCCTGGCCTTCGCGTGCGACCTGCGGATCGTGGCCGACACGGCGGGCTTCAACCTCGCCTTCGCCAACGTCGCGCTGTCGTGCGACACCGGCGCCAGCTATCACCTGCCCCAGCTGGTCGGTCACGCCAAGGCGATCGAGCTGCTCTACTTCCCGCGCACGATCAAGGCCGACGAGTCGCTGTCGCTGGGCCTCGCGACCACGGTCGTGCCGGCCGACGAGCTCGCGGCCGAGGTGTCGGCCCTGGCGGCCAGGCTGGCAGCCGGGCCGACCGTCGCGCTCGGCGCGATGCGGCGCTCGGTCGCCTACGCGTCGGGCCACACGTTCGTCGAGGCGCTGGAGTTCGAAGGCTCGATGATGCAGCTCTCCGGCGCGACCGCCGACCATGGTGCAGCCGTCGCTGCGTTCGTCGCCAAGGAGAAGCCGGTCTTCGAGGGGCGTTAGCCGCCTCGCCCGACCGTCACGGGTGGGCGGGCTCCAGGCTCTGGGGGCCGCGGTAGGCGCCGAAGACCGACAGCACCTGGTCGGGCGCGACCTTGGTCATGCGCTTGCGCGAGGGGTTGGCGCCGTACTCCACGGTCAGGGCGTTGCCCTTGAAGGTGTGGTTGAACCAGCCGGTCATCGTGCCGTGGCAGACCCCGCCGCAGTCGAGCGTGCGGCGCGGGAGGCGGAGCTTGCGTGCCACCAGCCGGGCGAAGGCCGGGCGCTTGGTGGCGGTGTCGACGCCGAGCAGGGGCTGGTGGAAGCTGAGCACCCGCTCGGGCCGGACGTCCTTGAGGAACGCCATCATCGCCCGGGTCTCGGGCTCCGAGGCCGGCCCGGGGCCGGACTCGTAGTTGCCGTCGAGGTCGGTCCAGCCGTGGGGGTAGTTGCGGTTGAGGTCGACGCCGCGCGCGTTCTTGCGGCTGCCGCGCGCCAGGCCGTCGGGGTTGTAGCTCGGCACGACCCACACGTCGATGCCGTGCAGGGGCGCACCGTCGCGCAGGGTCTCCAGGATGCGGCGGGTGTGGGGCTCGTTGCCGTGCATCGTCGAGATGAGCACGACGGTAGGGACCTCCTCGACGTCCGGCTCGCCGAGGTGCCACGCGACGATGGGGCGACCGCGGACGGACGTGCCGATCACACGCTTCTCGATCACCGCGGGACGCGACGCTGTCGGCGGTGACGCGCTCGCGAGACGCGTGCTGTCGAGGGTCGTGGGCGCGGCGGGGAGCGCGGCGGCCGTGAGAGCGGCGGCCGTGAGAGCGGCGCTGAGGAGGAGCGACCCGAGAAGGCGCACGTCAGACCACGCTGGTGAGGTAGGCCCAGGTGAAGACCCCCACCCCGACGAGCATGCCGACGTGGGCGAGCACCGACAGCCCGGGGCCGTCGGACCAGGTGTCCTCGGTGCCGGTGGCGGCATGCTTGCCACGCGAAGGCAGCCAGCGCACCAGGATCAGCAGGCCGGCGACGACCACGACCCACCACAGGGCGAGGGCGAGGATCCCGACGACGCCCGCGGCGTTGTCGCTCATCGAGCCACCGCCGACCAGGAAGACCAGCCACACCACGAGCGCTGTGGCACCGCTGCCGGTGTGGATGTTGAGCAGCAGCCGACCGACGTGGACGCGTCCCGCGGCACCGTCGTCGCGGCCGAGGCGCAGGCGGGTCAGGACGATGACCAGCGCCGCCAGGGCGGTCAGGACGTAGACGATGACCTCGGTCGACACGGTCGGCAGTGTGCCCTACGGGACGGGGTCGCCGCCACGGGCCTCGCGGGCGGGGGCGCCATCGGTCTGCTGAGGGTGCTGAGGGTGCTCGGCCTGCTCGCGCTCGGTGGCCAGCCGGTCGAGCAGCGCGTCGACCTCGGACATGCGGTAGCCGCGGAACGCCAGCGAGAACCGCACGCGGCGCAGGTCGTCGCTGCCCAGCGGACCCTCGCGCGACGCCAGCGGCGGCGGACGGTCGTCACCCGCCGGCTGGAGCGGGGTGCCACGACCGGCCGCGACCATCGCGACCCCACCCATCGCGAGCACGATCACGATGGCGAAGACCCACATCACGGCCGACTCCTCATGCCTCGGCGCCGTGTGCCTGCGGCCGGGCCTCGACCATGATCCGCACAGCCTCCTCGACGTCGTCGGTGAGGACGAGCCGATCGAGGTCGCCCTGGGAGATCTTGCCGTCGGCGAGCACGGTGTCGCGCAGCCAGTCGAGCAGGCCCGACCAGTAGTCGACGCCGATCAGCACGACGGGGAACGCGGTGATCTTCTGCGTCTGCGCGAGCGTGAGCGCCTCGAAGAGCTCGTCGAGGGTGCCGAGGCCGCCAGGGAGGACGATGAAGCCCTGGGAGTACTTGACGAACATCGTCTTGCGCGCGAAGAAGTAGCGGAAGTTGATGCCGACGTCGACCCACTCGTTGAGGCCGGTCTCGAACGGCAGCTCGATGCCGAGCCCGACGCTGACGCCGCCGGCCTCGCACGCCCCCTTGTTGGCCGCCTCCATGGCGCCCGGCCCACCCCCGGTCATGACGGCGAAGCCCTCCTCGACGAGGCGGCGGCCGACGACCTCCGCGACGGCGTACGACGGGTGGTCGGCGGGGGTGCGCGCGGAGCCGAAGACACCGATCGCCGGCCCGAGCTCGGCCAGGGCGCCGAAGCCCTCCACGAACTCGGCCTGGATGCGCAGCACCCGCCACGGGTCGGTGTGCACCCAGTCGCTGGGGCCGCGCGAGTCGAGCAGGCGCTGGTCGGTGGTGGTGCCGTCGACCTGGTCACGGCGCTGCATGACCGGGCCCTTCATCTTGGACTTCACGAGGTTCCTCCCAGCCACTCGGTCAGCGCGCGCTCGCAGCTGCGGATCTGCTCGACCGGCACGAACTCCTCCTGCTTGTGCGCCAGCATCGGGTCGCCGGGGCCGAAGTTGACCGCAGGCACGCCGAGCGCGGTGAAGCGGGCGACGTCGGTCCAACCGAACTTCGGGTTGACCTCACCGCCCACCGCCTCGATGAACGCCTGGGCGGCGGGACGGTCGAGGCCGGGCAACGCTCCGGGCGCCATGTCGGTCAACGTGACCTCGAAGCCGTCGAAGAAGTCGCGGACGAACGCCTCGGCCTCGTCCTCCGAGCGGTCGGGGGCGAAGCGGAAGTTGACCTCGACCACGCACTCGTCGGGCAGCACGTTGCCCGCGACGCCGCCGCGGACGAACACCGCGTTGAGTCCCTCGTGGTACTCCAGCCCGTCGATCACGGGTCGCCGAGCCTCGTAGGTGGTGAGGCGGGCGAGGATCTCCGCCGCCTTGTGGATCGCGTTGACGCCCTTCCAGCTGCGCGCGGAGTGGGCCCGCTCGCCCGTCGTACGCACGTCCACGCGGAGCGTGCCCTGGCAACCCGCCTCGACGACGCCGTTGGAGGGCTCCATCAGGATCGCGAAGTCGGCCGTCATGAGCTCGGGGTCGCTCTGGCTGAGGTGGTGCAGGCCGTTGAACTCGGTGTCGATCTCCTCGCCCTCGTAGAGGATGAAGGTCAGGTCCCGGTCGGGCCGCGTGATGGTCTGGGCGAGCCGCAGGATGACCGCATCGCCGCCCTTCATGTCGCAGGTGCCGAGGCCGTGCAGCAGTCCGGTCTCCTCGTCGAGCCGGCTCGGGAGGTTGTCGTTGAGCGGCACGGTGTCGAGGTGGCCCGCGATCACCACCCGCTCGGCCAGGCCGAGCTCGGTGCGCGCGATGACGGTGTTGCCGCGGCGGAGGACGGTGAGGTGCTCGAGCGGGCTCAGCGCGGCCTCCACCGCGTCGGCGATGGCCTGCTCGTTGCGGCTCACCGACTCGATGTCGACGAGCTGCTGGGTGAGGGTGACGGCGTCAGCGGTGAGGTCGAGGTGCACGGCGCCAGTCAACCAGCCGGGGGTGGCCGGTCGGGTGCCTGCGTGTCCAGCCTTCCCCAAAACTGGAACACGTTCTAGTGTTCGGGCATGCGCAACGGACTCGTCCTCTTCACCTCCGACCGCGGGATCACGCCCGCCGAGCTGGCCGTGGCCGCGGAGGAGCGTGGGTTCGACACCATCTATGTCCCCGAGCACACCCACATCCCCGTGCGACGCGACGCCGCGCACCCGACCGGCGGCGAGACGCTGCCCGACGACCGCTACACCCGCACGCTCGACCCGTGGATCTCGCTGGCCACCTGCGCCGCGGTCACGAGCCGGATCCGGCTGTCGACCGCGGTCGCGCTGCCGGTCGAGTCCGACCCGATCACGCTGGCCAAGCAGATCGCCACGCTCGACCACCTCTCCGGGGGTCGCGTCACGATCGGCGCCGGCTTCGGGTGGAACACCGACGAGCTCGAGGACCACCACGTGCCGCCGGCCAAGCGCCGCACGGTCCTGCGCGAGTACGTCGAGGCGATGCGTTCGCTGTGGACCGAGGAGGAGGCGTCCTACGACGGTGAGTTCGTCAGCTTCGGCAGGTCGTGGGCCTACCCCAAGCCCGTCCAGCCCCACATCCCGCTGGTGATCGGTGCCGGCGGCGGGCCCAAGACGTTCGAGTGGATCGCGCGCACGGCCGACGGCTGGATGACGACCCCGGTCGAGAAGGACATCACCGGCAAGTCCGACGCGCTGCGCGAGGCGTGGGCCGCCGCGGGCCGCGAGGGCACGCCGGACATCCACGTCCTCATCGCGATGCGCCCCTCTCCCGAGGACCTCGCGTCCTGGGCCGAGGCAGGCGCGACGGACCTGATCTGGGGCGTGCCGGACACGTCGCGCGACGAGGTCATGGTCTACCTCGACAAGCTCACCGCGCGACTCGGCCTCGGCTGAGGATCAGGCCTTCGCCACCACCACGGTCGCCTTCTCACCGTCACCGACCACCACGTCGGTGCCCCCGAGGTCACCGGCCTCGCCCAGCACGTCGTACGACGTCGCGAGGGTCTCGCTGGTGATCAGCTGCTCGTGCGTGCGGGCCGCCTCCTGGACGAGCGTCGAGCCGGCGACGGTCAGCGCGATGCGGTCGGACACGTCGAGGCCCGCGTCGCGGCGGGCCTGCTGGATCGCGCGCACCAGGTCGCGGGCCAGCCCCTCGGCCGCCAGCTCCTCGGTCACCGCGGTGTCGAGCACGACGAAGCCACCCCCGGGCAGCACGCCCGTGGCGGTGTCGGCGTCGGCGGAGCCGGCGACCGTCTCGAGGGCGTACTCCCCCTCGACCAGCGCCAGCCCACCAGCCGTCACGGTGCCGTCCTCGGCCACGGACCAGTCGCCCGTCTTCGAGCCCTTGATCGCGAGCTGCACGTCCTTGCCCAGGCGGGGGCCGGCAGCGCGCGCGTTGACGGTCAGCTTCTGCTCGACGCCGTACGACGCCGCCTCGTCGGAGTCCGCCGCCAGCAGCCGCACGGCCTTGACGTTGACCTCGTCGGCGACGATCGACTCGAAGCCGGCCAGCGCTGCCGGGTCGCCCACGACGACGGTCAGCGTCGAGAGCGGCAGCCGGTTGCGCAGGCTGCCCGCCTTGCGCAGCGCCGACGTCGCGGAGCAGACCTCGCGCACCTGGTCCATCGCCGTCACGAGGGCGTCGTCGGCCGGCAGGTCGCCGGCGAGCGGCCAGTCGGTGAGGTGCACCGAGCGACCTCCGGTGAGGCCGCGCCAGACCTCCTCGGTCGTCAGCGGCATCAGCGGCGCGGTCGTGCGGCAGACGACCTCGAGCACGGTGTGCAGGGTGTCGAAGGCGTCGGTGTTGTCGCCCCAGAAGCGGTCGCGTGAGCGACGGATGTACCAGTTGGTGAGGACGTCGAGGAACGACCGCGTGGTGTCGCAGGCGTCGGCGACGGCGTAGTCGTCGAGCTGCGCGGTCATCGTCTGGACGTACTGACGGCACTTGGCCAGCAGGTAGCGGTCCAGCGGGTCCTGCGAGGCCGTCGACCACTGCGCGTCGTAGCCCTCGCCGCCGCGGGCGGCGTTGGCGTAGAGCTGGAAGAAGTACCAGCTGTTCCACAGCGGGATCATCACCTGGCGCACCGAGTCGCGGATGCCCTGCTCGGTCACCACGAGGTTGCCGCCGCGCAGGATCGGGCTCGACATGAGGAACCAGCGCATGGCGTCGGCGCCGTCGCGGTCGAAGACCTCGGACACGTCGGGGTAGTTGCGCAGCGACTTCGACATCTTGTTGCCGTCGGAGCCGAGCACGATGCCGTGGCTGATGCAGGACTTGAACGCCGGCTTGTCGAAGATCGCGGTCGCCAGGACGTGCAGCGTGTAGAACCAGCCGCGGGTCTGGCCGATGTACTCCACGATGAAGTCGCCCGGGAAGTGCCCCTTCTTCTCCGCCGATCCGTCGAACCACTCGGCGTTCTCGAAGGGATAGTGCGCTTGCGCGAAGCTCATCGACCCCGAGTCGAACCACACGTCGAGAACGTCGGTGACGCGTCGCATCGTCGACTGCCCCTCCTCGGGCGTGCGCGGGTCGTCGGGGTTGGGACGCGTGAGGTCGTCGACGTAGGGCCGGTGCAGGTCGGGGACGCCGTCACCCTTGCCGGGCAGCCGACCGAAGTCGCGCTCGATCTCCTCGAAGCTGCCGTAGACGTCGACGCGCGGGTAGGCCGGGTCGTCGCTCTTCCACACCGGCACCGGGGAGCCCCAGAAGCGGTTGCGGGTGATCGACCAGTCGCGGGCGTTCTCCAGCCACTTGCCGAACTGGCCGTCCTGGATGTGGTCGGGGACCCAGCGGATCTCCTGGTTGAGCTCGAGCATCCGCTGCTTGACCGCGGTCACCTCGACGAACCACGACGAGACGCCCTTGTAGATCAGGGGCTCGCGGCAGCGCCAGCAGTGCGGGTAGGAGTGGTCGTAGGTCTCGCGGCGCAGCAGGACGGTGCCGGGCGTGACCGAGCCGGTCTCCTGAGCCCCGGTGGTCGAGCCTGTCGAGACCGTTGCGGCCTTGAGGTGGTCGATGATCGCCAGGTTGGCGTCGAAGACCTGGACGCCCTCGTAGTCGGTGACCGGGTGGGTGAAGCGTCCGTCCTTGCCGACCGGCATGACGGCCTCGATGCCCTCGCGGTCGGTGACGACCTTGTCGTCCTCACCGAAGGCACCGGCGGTGTGCACCAGCCCGGTGCCGTCGGTGGTCGTGACGAACTCCGCGGCGACGACGCGGAAGGCGTTGTCGTGGCCGAGGTAGTAGGAGAACGGCGGGGTGTAGGTCAACCCCACCAGGTCGGCGCCGACGCCGCGCCAGGTCACCTCGGGCTCGTCCCCGAGCTCACGGGCGTACGACGCCAGCCGGGCCTCGGCGAGCAGGTAGCGGGTGCCCTCGACATCCACGACGACGTAGTCGATGTCGTCGCCGACCATGACCGCGAGGTTGGACGGCAGCGTCCACGGTGTCGTCGTCCAGACGAGGAGCTTCACGCCCTCCAGGCTCTGCCCGTTGACGGGGTCGGACGTCGTGATGTCGTACCCGACCGTGACAGCGGGGTCCTGACGGTTCTGGTAGACGTCGTCGTCCATGCGCAGCTCGTGGTTGGACAGCGGCGTCTCGTCGTTCCAGCAGTAGGGCAGCACGCGGAAGCCCTCGTAGACCAGGCCCTTCTCGTGCAGCTGCTTGAAGGCCCAGATGACCGACTCCATGTAGTCGGGGTTCATCGTGCGGTAGTCGTGGTCGAAGTCGACCCAGCGCGCCTGGCGGGTGACGTAGTCGCGCCACTCACCGGTGTACTTCATGACCGACTCGCGGCAGGCCTCGTTGAACTTGTCGATGCCCATCTCGACGATCTCGTCGGTGGTCTTGATGCCGTTGAGGCGCATCGCCTCGAGCTCGGCGGGCAGGCCGTGGGTGTCCCAGCCGAAACGGCGCTCGACCTTGCGCCCCCGCATCGTCTGGTAGCGCGGGATCAGGTCCTTGACGTAGCCGGTCAGCAGGTGGCCGTAGTGCGGCAGCCCGTTGGCGAACGGCGGGCCGTCGTAGAAGACGAACTCGTTCGCCGCGTCGTCCCCGGCGTCGCGCTGGTCGATGCTCGCCTGGAAGGTCCCGTCCTGCTCCCAGAAGGCCAGCACGCGCTCCTCGATCTCCGGGAAGCGGGGGCTCGAGGGGACGGCGGCGTCGCCGGTCTTCGGGTAGGTCATGGCATCTCCTGCTGGGGTTCGTTGGTTGAGCCTGTCGAAACCCAGGGACGATCCGAGGACCGCGGTACCACCCTGCTTGCTCCCGGAGGAACCTCTCGTTCACGGCGGTGACGGGCCTACCCGTCCGGTTCTACTGAGCACTCACGTGCCGTTCTTCCGGAGGCTCACCGCTGATGACGGCTCAGACGCCTGTGGTCACAGCGTACGGCGGCGCGGGTCGGCCGCGCGAATCAGTTGCGCCCGCCACGCGAGGATCCGCTCCGCGGCCTGCTGGGGGGTCAGCTCGCTGTTGTCGAGCCGCAGGTGGTCGAAGGTGCGCAGGACCTCGTCGGCCGGGGTGGTCGGATCATCGGGGTCGGTGTTCATCCGGTAGCCGGCGTCGAGCTCCCGGACGTGGGCGTCGGACCATGCCAGGTCACGCTTGGACGGCTTGGCGGCGACCCGGTCGGGCTGGGCGTTGCGGACCAGGCGGATCTCCAGACCCGAGTAGAGCTCGACGAAGCGGACCCGCAGCCCGCGATCGACGTACGGCGCGAGGTAGCGGCGCACGATCTCGGCGTCACCGACCTCGTCGACCGGCCAGACGAAGGTGAGGACGAGCGAGACCGCGTGCTCGGCGGCCGCCTCGATCACGCGGATGCGGAGGTCGTCCTTGAGCACGTCGAAGGCCGGGCTGCCGAAGCCGAAGACGTCGGCCAGCGGCTCGATCACGTGGTGGTTGTGGAAGAGCCGGAAGTCGCTCGCGGCACAGATCGCCCTCCCCACGGTCATCTTGCCGACCGCGGGTGGGCCGAT
>NZ_JANNML010000238.1:0-22472 GCF_031397825.1 Nocardioides sp. | reverse complement strand
CTCCTGGTCGGTGCCGGGCAGGAAGCCGGGCACGTCGACGAACGTGAGGACGGGGATGTTGAAGGCGTCGCAGGTGCGCACGAAGCGGGCGGCCTTCTCGGAGGCGTCGATGTCGAGCGTGCCGGCGAACTGCATCGGCTGGTTGGCGACGATCCCGACCGAGCGGCCCTCGACACGGCCGTAGCCGATGATCAGGTTGGGCGCGAAGAGCGGCATGACTTCGAGGAACTCCTCGTCGTCGAGGACCGCGGTGATCACGTCGTGCATGTCGTAGGGCTGGTTGGGCGAGTCGGGGATGAGCACGTCCAGCGAGCGGTCGAGGTCGGTGACCTCCATGTCGGCGGCGTCGTCGTAGATCGGCGACTCGTCGAGGTTGTTCTGGGGCAGGTAGGACAGCAGCGCCTTGGTGTACTCCAGCGCGTCCTCCTCGTCGGCCCCCATGTAGTGGGCGTTGCCCGACTTGGTGTTGTGGGTGCGGGCGCCGCCGAGGTCCTCCATCGAGACGTCCTCGCCGGTGACGGTCTTGATGACGTCGGGCCCGGTGATGAACATCGCGGAGGTCTTGTCGACCATGATCGTGAAGTCGGTGACCGCGGGGGAGTAGACGTGACCGCCCGCGCAGTTGCCCATGATCAGGCTGATCTGCGGGATGACCCCCGAGGCGTGCACGTTGCGTCGGAAGATCTCGCCGTAGAGCCCCAGGGAGACGACACCCTCCTGGATGCGGGCGCCGGCGCCCTCGTTGATGCCGATGATCGGGCAGCCGGTCTTGATCGCCAGGTCCATGACCTTGGTGATCTTCTCGCCGTAGACCTCGCCGAGCGAGCCGCCGAAGACGGTGAAGTCCTGCGAGAAGACGCAGACCTGGCGGCCGTCGATCGTGCCGTAGCCGGTGATGACGCCGTCGCCGTAGGGACGGTTCTTCTCCAGCCCGAAGGCGACCGAGCGGTGCCGTGCGAGCTCGTCGAGCTCGACGAAGGAGCCCTCGTCGAAGAGGTGCTCGATGCGCTCGCGGGCGGTCCAGCGGCCCTTGGCGTGCTGCTTCTCGACGGCCTTCTCCGAGCCGGCGTGGACCGCCTCGTCGAGCCGTCGCTCGAGGTCGGCCAGCTTGCCGGCCGTCGTGTGGATGTCGAGGTCCTGCGGGACCTCGGTGCCTTCTCCGGGCTGTGCGCTCACGCGAATCTCTCCTGGTGTCAGCCGTCTGTTGCTGGCCTCTTGGCGTCTGCTGCGACAGGGTAGTGCGCGTGACCTCGGACCCGGCCGCGCGCCCACCCCTCGACAAGTCCCGTCTCACCGGCATCGGGTCGGACGAGATCCCCGACGTCACCATCGAGGTGGTCGAGACGGCCACCTCGACCAACGCGCTGGCCGTCCAGCGGGCCCAGGCGGGCGCCGCCGACGGCCACGTCGTCGTGGCCGAGCACCAGACCGCGGGACGGGGGCGGCTCGACCGCACCTGGGACACCCCGCCCGGCGCGGCCCTGACCTTCTCGATGGTGCTGCGTCCCGTCGTCCCGACCCGGTCGTGGCCGTGGCTGCCGTTGCTGACCGGCTACGCCGTCGACAAGGCGCTCAAGGCGCAGGGCTTCGACGCCGGGGTCAAGTGGCCCAACGACGTGCTCATCGGCGACAAGAAGGTCGCCGGCATCCTGATCGAGCGGATCGAGACCAGCGACGGCCCCGCCGCGGTCGTCGGGGTGGGGCTCAACGTCGGCATGCGCGCCGACGAGCTGCCGGTGCCGACAGCCACCTCACTGGCCATCGAGGCGGGTGACGCCGGTCCAGACCGCACCGAGGTGCTGCTCTCGGTGCTCAGCACCCTGCGCGAGGCCTACGACGCGTGGCAGGCCGGCGGGGACCACACCGGGATGCGCCTGGCCGAGTCCTACGCCGATGCCTGCGTCACCGTGGGGCAGGACGTGCGGGTCGACCTCCCCGACGGCTCCGTGCTGACCGGGCGGGCGACCGGGGTCGACCCCGGAGGTCGGCTGGTCGTCGACGGTCCGGACGGTCCCACGCCCGTGGCCGCTGGTGACGTCGTCCACGTGAGAGCGCTCGATCAGTGACATGATCCGTGCGTGGCCCTCTCGCAGAAGCTGTTGAACGCCGGCGAGCACATCGTCGTCAGCACCCGCACGCACCCCAAGGCGCTCCTCGTGCCCCTCCTGGCGCTGGTCGTCTTCCTCGCCGGAGGCGTCGCGTTCCAGGTCTACGTCGACAACTCCACCGCTCAGCTGGTCGTGTGGGGCCTGATGCTGGTCGGGATCGTCTGGTTCGCCGTGTGGCCCACGCTCGACTGGTGGTTCGCGTCCTACACGTTCACCAACCGGCGGCTGATCACACGCCACGGGATCCTGACCCGGCGTGGTCACGACATCCCGCTCTCGCGGATCAGCGACGTCGCCTACGAGCTCGGCATCATCGACCGGATGCTGGGCTGCGGCACGCTGGTCATCAGCGACGCCAGCACCCACGGCCAGGTGCTGCTGCCCGACATCCCGCGCGTCGAGGAGAGCCAGCGCCGGCTCAACGAGCTGCTCCACGAGCTGCACGGCGGCGCCTCCAACCGCGAAGAAGGACACTGACAACCGGGGCGGCCACCGCGTCGGACACCGGTCGGAGCTGGCATGGCTGAAGCTGAGGACGACTCCCTCGAGCGCGCGATCCTGCGCGAGGACCCGCTCTACAGCGCCGCCGACGTGGCGGAGCAGTCCGGCATCACGCTGGACGAGGCGCGCCGGCTGTGGCGCGCGCTGGGCTTCCCCGAGCACGGCGGGGAGAAGGCCTTCACGCAGGCCGACGTCGCCGCCGTGGCCACCCTGGTCGGAGCGGTCGACGCCGGCCTCTTCGACCTCGACCTCGCGGTCAACCTCACGCGCGGCGTCGGTCAGACCATGGCCCGGCTGGCTGACTGGGAGGTCGGCGCGCTGGTCCACCGCGTCGAGGAGCTCGAGTCCGGCGACGAGGCCACCGGGTCCCGGGAAGGCTCCGCCCTGCGGATGATCGAGGACCTCAGCGAGCCCTTCGAGTCGCTGCTCATCTATGCCTGGCGCCGCCACCTGGCCGCTGCCGTGGTGCGGATGCAGGCGATGAGCGCCGGCCCGGAGGACCTGCACACGACCAAGGTGAGCGTGGGCTTCGCCGACATCGTCAGCTTCACCGCGCTGTCCAACGAGATCTCCCGCGAGAAGGTCGGCGACCTCGTCGAGCTCTTCGAGTCGCGCTGCGCCGACGTGATCGCCACCCAGCGCGGGCGCGTGATCAAGAGCCTGGGTGACTCGGTGCTCTTCGTCAACGACGACCCGATCGCCGCCTACGACACCGCCGAGGGGATCATCAACGTCATCGGCCGCGACTCCCGGATGCCCGACGTGCGCGTCGGGCTGGCGAGCGGCTCGGTGATCATGCGCCTGGGCGACGTCTTCGGCCCGCCGGTCAACATGGCTGCCCGGCTCACCGCCGTCGCGCGCCGCAACCGGATCATCATCGACGGCGCCACCGCGGCTCTGCTGCCGGTCGACCAGTTCGAGACGCGGCGGCTGCCCGCGCGTCCGGTGCGCGGCTTCGGCCTCGTCGAACCCGTCGCCGTACGACGGCACTGAGCGTCGCAGACCCGCTTTCGGCCGTGTGCGCCCGGAGCCAATGCGGGCTAGTCCGGTGGGGGTCAATTCGCGCAAGGGAGCCCGACGCGCGGACCGGTTTCCCTACGTTGGGCTCGTGTGGGAGGTCCAGGACGTGCGGCTCGACCCGTCGACCCGGCGCGTCTGGAGAGGTGCCGACGAGGTCGTCCTGTCGCGCAAGGAGTTCGACCTCGTGCACGCCCTGATCTCGCGGGCCGGGGAGATCGTCACGCGTGACGAGCTCATGCGCGAGGTGTGGCACACGAGCTTCTGGAGCTCCTCCAAGACCATCGACGTGCACCTGGGCTGGGTGCGGCGCAAGCTCGGCGACGACACCCGACGACCGACGTTGATCACCACCATCCGCGGGCGCGGCCTCCGCTTCGAGGTCAGCACCCCCGTCCACGGCAGGGCGTCGGTGTAGGCGACACCCGCCCGGGGGCTAGGGTTTCGCCGTGCCAGAGCTCGCGCCGACCCTCGCCGTGATCGGCGGTGGACAGCTCGCCCGGATGATGGCCCAGCCCGCGATCGCGCTCGGCCTGCCGCTGCGCCTCCTGGCCGAGGCCGAGGGCGTCTCCGCCGCCCAGGTCATCCCCGACCAGCTGGTGGGGGACTACACCGACCTCGACACCCTGCTGCGGGTGACCGACGGCTGTGCCGTGGTCACCTTCGACCACGAGCACGTGCCCACCGACCACCTGCACGCGCTCGTGGCCGCGGGGCACGCCGTACGGCCGGGACCGGAGGCGCTCGTGCACGCCCAGGACAAGGGCGTCATGCGCGCCCGGCTGGCCGAGCTCGACGTGCCGTGCCCCCGCAACGCGCTGGTGGCGTCGCTCGCCGAGGTCGAGGCCTTCGGGCTGCCGTGCGTCCTCAAGACCACCCGCGGCGGCTACGACGGCAAGGGGGTGTGGTTCGTCGACACGGTCGAGGACTGCGCCGAGCCCCTGCGGGTCGCCGCCGAGAGCGGGGTCGGGCTGCTCGCCGAGGAGAAGGTGGCGTTCCGCCGTGAGCTGTCGGCCCTCGTGGCGCGCTCGCCGAGTGGTCAGGCGGCGGCCTACCCGGTCGTGGCCTCCACGCAGAAGGACGGGATCTGCCACGAGGTCGTCGCCCCGGCGCCGGACCTCGACCCCGAGCTCGCGGCGCACGCCCAGCAGATCGCGCTGCGGGTCGCCGGCGCCCTCGACGTGACCGGGATCCTGGCCGTCGAGCTCTTCGAGACGAGCGACGGTCACGTGCTGGTCAACGAGCTCGCGATGCGGCCGCACAACACCGGCCACTGGACCCAGGACGGCGCGGTGACCTCGCAGTTCGAGAACCACCTGCGGGCCGTGATGGACCTGCCGCTCGGCTCGCCCGCGCCACGCGCCCGGTGGACGGTCATGGTCAACATCCTCGGCGGTCCCGACGCGGGGGTCGGTCGGCTCTACGACGGCTATCCCCACGCGATGGCCCGCGACCCCCACCTGCGGGTGCACCTCTACGGCAAGGAGCTGCGCCCCGGCCGCAAGGTCGGCCACGTCAACGCCTACGGCGACGATCTCGAGGAGTGCCTGGAGCGCGCGCGGCACGCCGCTGCGTGGTTCCGCGGCGACCTCGGCAACGAGAGTGAATGAGAGAGTTGAGCACCATGACTGAGCAACCCCGCGTCGGCATCGTGATGGGGTCCGACTCCGACTGGCCGGTGATGAAGCTGGCCGGTGAGGCGCTGAGCGAGCTCGGCGTCGCCTTCGAGGCCGACGTGGTCTCCGCGCACCGGATGCCCGAGGAGATGATCGCCTACGGCAAGGATGCCGCCGGTCGCGGTCTCTCGGTGATCATCGCCGGCGCGGGGGGAGCGGCCCACCTGCCGGGCATGCTCGCCGCGGTCACCCCGCTCCCGGTCATCGGCGTCCCCGTCCCGTTGAAGTACCTCGACGGCATGGACTCGCTGCTCTCGATCGTGCAGATGCCGGCCGGTGTGCCGGTGGCGACAGTCGCGATCGGCAACGCACGCAACGCCGGCCTGTTGGCGGCGCGCATCCTGGGCGTCTCCGACCGTGCCCTCCAGCAGAGGATGGTCGACTTCCAGGCAGAGCTGAGGACGCAGGCCAAGACCAGGGGCGAGGCCGTCCGTGGCGGCGGCGCTCGGAGGCTCGGCTTCTGAGCCCTCGTCGCCTCGTCGGACTGGACGTCGCCCGGTGTCTGGCGCTGCTGGGCATGGTGGCGACCCACGTCGTCGCGACCACGGGGCCCGACGGCGGGCTGACCTTCGCCCACTGGTTGGCCGGGGGGCGAGCCTCCGCCCTGTTCGCGGTGCTCGCCGGGGTCAGCCTCGCGCTGATGACCGGACGCCGGGTGCCGGTGCGAGGTGGTGAGCGCCGTGCTCGCTCGGCCGGCCTGGCGGTGCGCGCGCTGCTCATCGCGTCGTTCGGGTTGCTGCTCGGCGAGCTCGACTCGGGGCTCGCGGTGATCCTGACCTACTACGGGTTGCTCTTCCTGCTGGGGCTGGCCTTCGTGGGGCTCCGCGCCCCGGTGCTGCTCGCGCTCGCTGTGGCGTGGGCGCTCCTGGCACCGGTCGTCTCCCAGGTGGTGCGGCCCGTGCTGCCGGAGCGCGGCTACGACAGCCCGGCGTTCGGACAGCTCGCCGACCCGGGGCAGCTGCTGTCGGAGCTGGCGTTCACCGGCTACTACCCGGTGGTGCCCTGGCTGGCCTACCTGCTGCTCGGGATGGGGATCGGACGCCTCGACCTCGGTCGCCGCACCGTCCGGCTCGGGCTGGTGGGGGTCGGGCTCGCGATGGCCGTCGGAGCGACGGTCACCTCGCGGGTGCTGCTGGGGCGTCCCGGCGTCGCGCAGCGGCTCTCGCAGGAGCTCGGCCTGCCTGGCGCCGGGCCTGAGGGGCTCCTGCGGCAGACCGAGGGCGGCATGTTCGGCAACACGCCCACGGGTGGCAGCTGGGACTGGCTGCTCGTGGTCGCGCCGCACAGCACCACTCCCCTCGACCTCCTGCAGACCATGGGGTCGGCCCTGGTCGTCATCGGGATGTGCCTGCTGGTCGCGGCCGCTCTGCCGACGTTCGTCGAGCGGGTCGTCGCGATCGTCCTCGGCGCCGGCACCATGACGCTGACGCTCTACAGCGTGCACGTGCTGCTGCGCACCGAGCTGCTGTGGCCGCCCGACGAGGGTGCCTACGCCCAGCACGCGCTGGTGCTGCTCGCGATCGGTGCGGTGTTCGTCGCGCTCGAGCGGCGTGGTCCGCTGGAGCGGCTCGTCGGCGCTGCCTCCGACCGGGCCTCGGCGCTGGTGCGGCCCTCGTAGGTGTCGGCTCAGACGAGCCCGTGCTCGTGGGCGAACACCACGATCTGCACCCGGTCGCGCAGGCCGAGCTTGCGCAGGATCGACCCGACGTGAGTCTTGACCGTGGACTCCCCGGCGAAGACCAGGGCGGCGATCTCGGTGTTGGACAGCCCCCGCGCGACGGCTGCGAAGACCTCACGCTCCTTGTCGGTGAGCCCGAGGTAGGAGGCGGGCACCGGGGCCTTCTGGCGGAACTGCCCGTCGAGCAGCGTCGACAGGTCGGTGGGGGCGAGCACCGCGTTGCCGGCGTGGACCGTGCGGATCGCGTCGCGCAGCAGCACCGGGGTGGTGTCCTTGAGCAGGAAGCCGCTGGCGCCGTGCCGGATGGCCGTCGCGGCGCGGTCGTCGAGGTTGAACGTCGTCAGCACGATGACGCGCACGGGCACCTGCCGCCGTGCGACCCGCTCGGGCAGGAAGATCTGCCGCGTGGCCTCGACACCGTCCATCTCCGGCATCCGGATGTCCATCAGCACCACGTCGGGCACCAGCTCCTCCACGAGCAGCACAGCCTCGAGGCCGTCGCCGGCCGAGCCGACGACCTCCATGCCCTCCTGGGCGCCCACGATCACCGAGACCCCCTCGCGGAAGAGGTCCTGGTCGTCGACCAGCAGCACCCGGATCGTCACCGGCCCACCGCCCGCACGGGCACCCACGCGGTGACGGTGAAGGTGTCGTCGTCCGCCAGCGCACGACGTCGTACGTCGAGCCGGCCGCCGGCCGTCTCCAGTCGCCGCCGCATGCCGTCGAGCCCCTGGCCTCCGGCCACCTGGACCGCCTCGGTGGGCTGGTCGGCGGTGGGCGCCACCACGTTGCGGACCTCGATGCGCAGCTCGCCGACCCAGCTGCCGTCGGGCCAGTGCCGCTCGACGAAGACCGGCTCGCCGCGCTGACCGTGCTTCATGGCGTTGGTGAGCATCTCCTGGAGCACGCGGAAGGCGACCTGCTCGAGCTCGGGGGGTAGCGGCTGCGGCGTGCCGACCACGCTGGAGACGACCTCGTGGCCGCTGGCGCGCACGCCTGCGACCAGGTCGTCGAGCCCGCCGCTGCCGGCTGCGGGAGCTCCGCCGGCGCTGGATGGCGTGAGCACCTGACGCACGTCCTGGAGCGATGACCGGGCCGAGGTGGCGATGGTGGCCATCGTGGCCTTGAGCTTCTCGGTGTCGACGTCGTCGACGTACTGCGCCGACTCGGCCTGGGCGAGGATCACGGCGAGGGAGTGCCCGACGACGTCGTGCACGTCGCGGGCGAGGCGGGCCTGCTCCTCGCGCAGCCGGGCGATCTCGCGGGCCTGCTCGGTCTCGCGGACGGCCTGGGCGGCCTCCTCCTCGGCAGCGACCTGCGACACCTCGGAGTGCCGGGCGCGCTCGCTGAAGCGCAGCGCCAGCCCGGCCAGGAACGGCACGGCGAGCACCCCCATGCCCATGACGGCCGCGCCGACCTGCCAGGTGTCGCCGAAGCGGTAGGCGGTGTCCACCAGCGAGCGATAGCTGTCGCTGTCGATGAAGGGGGCATAGCTGGAGGACACGACGAGCAGCGCAGCGATCAACCCCGCGGTGGGGATCGAGAGGCCCGCGGCGATGACGGTCGAGGACCGGCCCCACCGCGCCGTGCCGAAGGCGACCACGGCGAAGGCCAGCTGCACGAGCATGATCGGCGACCCGGTCAGGACCTGCACGGCGCTCGTCGCCCACACCAGGCTGAGCGCCAGCCCCGGCTCCCGGCGGCTGCACGCGACCGCGGCCGCCGTCACCAGCGCCACCCCGACCAGGGTGGTGCGGGACTGTCCGGCGACGTCGAAGAGGTCGGTGTTGGCGGCCTCGAGCAGGCCCAGGGCGAGGATCACCGACCCCAGGGCGACGTCGGGGAGCCACGCGCGCCAGTCGCGGGTCACGCGACCACCGTCTCGCGCGCCCGGCGCCGCTCTCCGAGGCGCTGCACGGGACCCTCGACCAGGCGCCAGCTCAGCGCCGCAGCCACCACCGTCAGCGCGGCCGCCACCGGACCGGCGAGGTCGAGGTGGGGGCGCAGCCACAGCGTCAACGGGTAGTTCCACAGGTAGGCCGCGTAGGACACCGTCCCGAGCCACACCACCGCGTTGAGCGCCGGACCGGGCACGGTCGCCCGTGAGCGCCACGAGAGCAGCAGGACGGCGGTCAGGAGCGCGATGGCCGGGCCTCCCGCCAGGTAGGTGAGCGCATGACCCCGCAATGGAACCACGCTGAGGACGCCCAGCCCGAGCAGGGCGAGCGGCACGCCGAGCGCCAGCGTCCGAGCAGGTACGTCGACCCGGTCGGCCAGCACGCGGGTCGCGGCCCCGATCACGAAGCACCCCGCCCACGAGGTCGGCAGCGCGTAGGCCAGGTCGGGGGACCCGCGCAGCCACAGCACGGTCGCCAGGCAGGCGGCCAGGGATGCGAGACCCGCGAGGGCGAGCGCGAGCGGCACACGGCCCCGCGTGACGGCGAGCGCCAGGCACGCGGGCCACACCAGGTAGAACTGCTCCTCGGTGGCCAGCGTCCACAGGTGGAAGGTCGCGTCGCTGCCGTGGGTGAAAGGCAGGTTGCCGGTCCACGTCAGCGCGACCAGGACCGTGCGGAGCAGCTCGTCGCGGTCGCCGAGGGGGTCGAGGATCACGGTCACGAGCACCACGCCGACGACCAGCAGCAGGAGCGCGGGCACGAGCCGCCAGGCGCGGCGGGCGTAGAAGCGACGCAGGTCGACGCGGCCGTCGCGCTCGAGCTCACCGAGGAGCAGACCGGTGATGAGGTAGCCCGACAGCGCGAAGAACATCACCACCCCCACGACGCCGGCCCCGGGGAAGACCGAGGGGAAGGCGTGGCGCAGCACCACCAGCGCCACGGCGATCCCCCGCAGCAGGTCGAGCCCGGCTATCCGCACGATGCTCCCGCCTCGAGGGGGCCGGCGGCCTCGAGCGCGTCGCGCACCAGCAGGTCGAGCAGGTCGGGGTAGGCGAGCCCGGCGGCGGCGTACATCTGCGGCACCTGGGAGGTGGCGGTGAAGCCGGGCATCGTGTTGACCTCGTTGAGCACCGGCCCGTCCTCGGTGAGGAAGAAGTCGACGCGGGCGACGCCGCGGCAGCCGAGCGCGTCGAAGACCGCGAGCGCGGCGTCCTCCAGCGCCTTCTGCTCGGCGTCGGTGATGACGGCGGGGATGCGGAAGTCTGCGCTGCCGTCGTACTTCGTGGTGAGGTCGAAGAGACCGTCGACGACGATCTCCACGGTGGGGGAGACCAGTCGCGACCCGTCGGGCCGGGCGATGACCGCGACGTCGATCTCGCGACCGACGACCACGTCCTCGACGAGCACGCGGGTGTCGATCGCGAGGGCCGACTCCAGCGCCCGCGCCAGGTCGCACGGCGAGTCCACGAGCGAGACCCCGTGGCTCGAGCCGGCGGCGACCGGCTTCACGACGACGGCGTGGGTCCAGGCGTAGGTCCCGGCGGTGGCGGCGGTGAGCAGCACGCCGGGCGTCGTCGCGACGCCGACCGCGCCGGCGACGAGCTTGGTCACCCACTTGTCCATCGCGACCGCGCCGGCCCCGACGCCCGACCCGACGTAGGGAAGCCCCGCCAGCTCGCAGAGCGCGGCCAGCGTGCCGTCCTCGCCGTGGGGTCCGTGGACCACGGGCAGCACGACGTCGCAGCCGCGCAGCACGTGCGCGGCCCCGGCGAGCCCGATCGGGCGGCCGCAGCCGTCCAGCCACGTGCCGTGCGGGTCGATGCTCACGCGCACCACGTCGTACGACGTGGGGTCGAGCGCCGCGGCCACGCTCGCGGCCGAGGCGGTGGAGACGTCGTGCTCGCAGGAGCGTCCGCCGCCGATGACGGCGACCCGGGTCCTGCCGGGGGACCGGGGGCTCATGCGCGCACCACCCGGGAGCCGATGCCCGTGACGATCTCGTGCTCGATGGTGTCGGCCCAGGCCGCCCACTCGGCGACCGTCGGCTCGCCCGAGCCTCCGGGTCCGAAGACCACCGCGGTCTCACCGACGACCACCGCGTCCTCGCCGACGTCGACGACCACCTGGTCCATCGAGACCCGCCCGACGAGCCGGTGCCGGCGTCCACGCAGCAGGACCTCGGCACGGGGGCCGGCGGCGCGCGGCAGTCCGTCGGCGTAGCCGAGGGGCAGCAGGGCGAGGGTGGTGGCGCGGGGTGCGGTCCAGGTGTGGCCGTAGCCGACCGGGGTGCCGGCGCGCACCCGGCGCACGCCCACGACCGGCGCGGTCAGCGTCATCGCGGGGGACAGCACCGTCGAGCGGGACGGGTCGATGCCGACCAGCCCGGCGCCGACGCGGCTCATCGTGTGGTGGCTGAGTGGGTCCGTCAGCGTGGCCGAGGTCGCGGCGAGGTGTCGCAGCGGCGGCCGCAGCCCGGCCTGGCGGGCGACCGCGAGACCCCACGCGAAGCGCGCCCGACCGGCCCGGTTGTCCGGGTCGTCGGGGTCGTCGGCGCACCCGAGGTGCCCCATGATGCCGACCACGTGCAGCTGACCCGCACGCTCGGCGCGACGCGCCGCGCGGCACAGGCCGGCCCAGTCGGAAGGGGACGCGCCGTCTCGCGCCATGCCGGTGTCGAGCTGGAGGTGCACGCGGGCACCCCGTCGGGTGCCCCGTCGGGTGCCCTGTCCGCCGCGCAGCACGGCCGCGAGGTGCTCGCGGCTCGGCACCGCCACGTCGACCGCGGCGGCGATCGCCCCGGAGAAGTCGGCGTCGACCGCGTTGAGCCAGCTGAGCACCGGTGCGCGCAGCCCGGCGTCCCGCAGCGCGAAGGCCTCCTCCAGGCTCGTGACGCCGAGCCAGGAGGCGCCGTGGGCGAGCGCGGTCCGCGCGACGTCGACGGCCCCGTGGCCGAAGCCGTCGGCCTTCACGACCGCCATCAGCGCGCCGTGGGTGCGTCCCGCGAAGACCCGCGTGTTGGCGGCGACCGCGGCCAGGTCGACCGTGAGCCGGGCGCCGTGGTGCGTCGGTGCCGCCACGACGGCGAGGGCGCTCACGCCGCCACCGTGCCGTCGGGGGTGGTGCCGACGGCCAGGTCGACCGGCCCGTAGAGCGCATGCGGGGCGCCGGTGACCAGCGCCCAGTAGCGGTCGCCGAAGCTCCAGTGCCACCACTCGGTGGGGTAGTTCACCAGCCCCGCACCACCCAGCACCTGCGCCAGCAGCCGACGGTGCGCGCGGGCGTCGGCCCCGATCCCGTCGGCGGCGAAGTAGCACCGTCCGTCGCTCTGCTCCGGGGTCGCGTCGATGGGGGTGCCCAGGTCGAGCTCCTCGCCCGTCGCGTCGACCAGCGTGAGGTCCACCGCGGCACCGGCCACGTGCGGCGCCACCGCGACCGGTGACACGAAGCGGCTGGTCAGCCGGTGCACCTCGTCCTCGTCGGCGAGCGGGTGGTCGCGCCGCACCGCGGCGGAGTACGACGCGACGATGGCCTGCTGGGCGGCCAGCGGTCGGTGCCCCTCGACGACGAGCAGGCCGATGCCCGCCGGCAGCGACCCGGCAGCGGCGGTGAGCCGGGCTGCCACCTCCCGGCGTACGAGCTGGCGGCTGGGGGAGAGGGAGGCGTCGAGCAGGACGAGCGGCTCGCCGTGGTCGTGGAGCGGCACGCCCGAGACCCGCGGGTCCGAGAGGAGGATCGTCATGTCGACGACGCTAGGAAGTGCGGGTGCCTCGCACCTCCACCTCAGGTGCCGATCAGCCGTCCTCGAGGACGAGGCCTCTCATCATCACGGTGCCGACGAGCGCGACCCCGAGGTGGCAGCTCCACAACGAGATCCGCTCGTAGAGCCCGCCGGGCTCGCCCAGCACCAGCGTGGCGCCGAAGGTGATGCCACCGGCCGCCGCCACGACACCGGCCACCAGGAGGGCCCGGGCCACACGGGGTAGGGCGTGCCGCCAGCCGATCCCCAGGAGGACCAGGGCGACGGGTTGGGCGACGAAGACCGGCAGCGCGACCAGGGTGTGGGCTTCGGGCTGGCTGTCGAGCGGTGCGAGTCCGACGGCCAGCGAGCTCACCCCCGAGACGACGAGCAGCAGGCCGGCGACCCAGGTCGTCCGGCGACCGGCCAGGTCGCGGGAGACCAGCACCGCCCCGAGCGCCAGGCAGGCGCCGATCACGACGAACGCGGCATTCATCAGCGCGTGCCAGGGCGAGCAGACGGCGACCGGCCCGTAGGCCGCGCCGATGGTGGTGCACGAGACGGCGCCCAGGTCGCTGATGGTGTTGACCCTCAGGTCGTAGTCACCGGCGCTCCACCGGGTCGCGACGAGGAGCTGCACCGCGATGACGAGCGGCTGCGTCAGCAGCAGTGCTCCACCGACGGTGCGCCTCAGCGCTTGCGCCACTCGATCGCCGGGCAGGTGTCCATCACCATCGGCACCCCCGCGGTGGTCGTCCGCTCGAAGGCCGCCTCGTCGACGACCCCCAGCTGGAACCACACGGCCCGAGCTCCCACGGCGACCGCCTGGTCGGCGAACTCCCCGGCCGACTCCGAGCGGCGGAACACGTCGACCACGTCGATGGGGAACGGCACCTGGTCGAGGGCGGCGTACGCCTTCTCGCCGAGCACCTCGAGCTCGCCGTCTGCAGCGCTCGGGTGGATCGGCACGATCCGCTTGCCGCGCTCCTGCAGCAGTGCGGCGATGGAGTACGCCGTCCGGCCGGGGTCACCGGACAGTCCGACCACCGCCCAGGTGTCGCAGTCGTCGAGCATGAAGCGGACCGCGACGGGGTCCTGCCAGCTGGTCATGGGACGAACCTAGCCCGTCCCTCCAGGTGTCAAGCAAAGGTAAAGAATTGATCACGCTGCGCATAGCGCCGGGTGTGACGGGTACGGCCAGCGAGGTCGAGGCCGCCGATTTCCCCCCACTTCGGCGGCCTCGACCCGACACCACCCCACGTCGCCGGTCCAGACCGGCTCCGGGTGTTTCGGTTGTGGCCCCTCGTGGCTCGTGCGACGATCGAGGTCTTGTCAGCGTGCCTGGAGGGCGCCACGACCACGGGGGTGGGGACCATGGGGCCGAGCACGGGATCTCCCGACGATCGCCCGGTGTCCCCTGCTCTCGCCGACAGCCGCCGTCGGGTCGAGACCGCCCGGCTCCTGGCCCGCGCGCGGGCCAGCGAGGGCGAGGCGCGCGAGCGCTACGAGAACGAGGTCGTCCGACTCAACATGGGCGTGGCCGGTGACGTCGCCCGTCGCTACCACGGTCGGGGGATCGCCGACGAGGACCTCGACCAGGTGGCCTACCTCGGGCTGATCAAGGCCGTGCGCGGCTTCGACCCGACGCTGGGCGATGACTTCCTCAGCTATGCCGTCCCCACCCTGCGCGGGGAGATCCGCCGCTACTTCCGCGACGCCGGCTGGACGGTCCGCCCGCCTCGCTCGGTGCAGGAGCTCCAGGCCCGGGTCACCGCGGCCGAGGCCGAGCTCTGCCAGGACCTGGGTCGCAGTCCCCGTCCCTCGGAGGTGGCGGTGCACCTCGACGTGCCGCTCGCGCTGGTCCTGGACTCGCTCAACGCCACCGGGTGCTTCTCGCCGGTGTCCCTCGACGCCCCCCGGGCCGCGCAGGACGACGACGCGGAGGCACCCCACGAACGCCTCGGTGACCTCGACCCGGCCTTCGCGAGCACGGAGGCCCGGCTGGCGCTGCAGCCCCTCATGGGGACGCTGAGCCCGCGGGACCGCCGGATCATCGAGCTGCGCTACTTCGAGAACCGGACCCAGGCCCAGATCGGAGCCGATGTCGGGGTCACCCAGGAGCAGGTGTCGCGCCTGCTGACCGGGATCCTGCTCAAGCTGCGTCGCAGCCTCGCTGCCTGAGAGCGGCCGCGCTCAGTCCTCGAAGACCCGGGGCAGGTCCGAGGCCGACCCGGTGAAGCGCGGGGTCCGCTTCTCCTTGAACGCAGCGACCCCCTCCTTGCCGTCGCCGATGGAGGTGTAGAACATCGCGAGCGTGTCGGAGAGGTGCGCCTCGAGCGGGTCGGCCGCAGCGCCGTTGCGGTAGAGCAGCTGCTTGGCGAGCGCCAGCGCGACGGGGGAGCGGTCCACGACGAACGAACGGGCGAGCTCCTGGGCGGCCGGCAGCAGGTCGTCGGGCTCGTGGACGCTGCGCAGCAGCCGGCCGGTGAGCGCCTGCTCGGCGGTCAGGATGTCGGCGGAGTAGACCCACTCCAGCGCCTGCTGGATGCCGACGATGCGTGGCAGGAACCACGAGGAGCACGCCTCGGGCACGATGCCGAGGCGACCGAAGACGAAGCCGATGCGCGCCTTCGTCGAGGCCAGGCGCAGGTCCATGGCGAGCGTCATGGTCGCCCCGATGCCGACGGCCGGGCCGTTGATCGCGGCGATGACCGGCTTGGGCAGGGCGTGGATCGCCAGCGTCACGCGGCCACCGGTGTCGCGGATGTCGTCGTGGAAGGGCGCCTCCGTGAGGTGGGCGCGCAGGTCCTCGGGCGTGGGGGTCACCGACTCGTCGAGGCCGAAGACGTTGCCCTCGCGCGATAGGTCCATGCCGGCGCAGAAGGCCCGACCGGCCCCGGTCACGACGACCGCGCGCACGTCCTCGGCGCAGGCGTCGGTCAGGAAGACCCGCTCCAGCTCGCGCGCCATCGTGAGGTCGAACGCGTTGAGCGCGTCGGGTCGGTTGATGGTCAGCGTGGCGACGCCGTCGTCGTCCACTGCCCAGTCGAGGGTCTCGTAGGTGCTCATCCGACTCCTGCCAGTCCGGTGGGGGTGCACTGCTTCTTGGTGATCTGGTCGGTCTTGTCCTCGATGAAGGCCGTGAAGATGACCTCGGCGCGGTCGCGGTCCCAGGTCTCGGCGGACCCGTCGGTGACCGGCATGGTGCAGGTCAGGCCGTCGCTGCCGCCGACCTTGGTCATGGCCAGCGCCCACTTCCCGGCATCGACCGTGCTGGTCGACTCGCCGAAGCCGAAGAAGCCGGGGACGGAGTTGTTGAGGCGCCACCAGCGGATCGGGTTGAGCACCGTCCACGGCGAGACGACCTTGTCGCCGATCGCCGCGACGACCTCCCGCTGGCGCTGGACGCGGTCGAGGTCGCCGTAGGCCGACTGCTTGCGCGAGCGGGAGTAGGCCAGGGCGACGGTGCCGTCGACCTCCTGGCAGCCCTTGGTGATGTCGAGGCCGGCCAGCTTGTCCTTGATCGCCTCCTTCGGGCAGACCTCGATGCCGCCGACCGCGTCCACGACGCCCGCGACCCCGCCGAGGCCGATCTCGACGTACTCGTCGATGCGGATGCCGGTCTCGTTCTCGATGGTCCGCACGAGCAGCTCCGGTCCGCCGCGGGCGTAGGCGGAGTTGATCTTGCTCTGGCCGAAGCCCGGCATCTCGACGAAGGAGTCACGCGGGATCGAGAGCAGCACGTCGGGGCCGTCGCCGGTGTGGAGCAGCATGATCGTGTCGGTCAGCTCGCTGGTGGCGTTGCCGGTGCTGAGCTTCTTGCGCTCCTCGGCCGACAGTCCCTTGCGCGAGTCGCTGCCGACCATGAGGTAGGTCGTGCCCGGCTGGTCACCGGGCCGGTCACCGTCGGGTTCGAAGGAGACCTTGTCGACCTTGGTCCACGCGAAGAACGGCACCGCGGCGGTGTAGACGAACCACAGGACGAGGAGCACCAGCACCGAGCGCACCCAGAAGCGCGGGCGGCGCACCCGGCTGCCGAGGCCACCGCTGGTGCGACCGGGACCGGCGGGCGGACGTCCGCCCGGTGTCGGGGCGAGGGGCGGCGGTGACGAGGTCCGCGCCGATGCGCCGGCCTGGGAGGGCCGTGGCTGCGTGGGCATCACGCGCGTCTCGTCGGGTCGCGGCTGGCGGGGGATCGCCCGGGTCGCGTCGGGGGGCGGCTCCTTGCCGGCCTTGCCGCCATAGAGCCAGCCGTAGGTGGTCCCGTCCTCGGGACCGCCCTTACCAGGACGATCTGCCATGGCGCAGAACCTACCGCGCGGTGCACTAGCGTCCACCAGATGACCCAGGACGTGCCCTCACTCTCCCCGGCCTTCGCCCGCGTCTCGCTGGCCGTGATGATGTCGACCAAGGAGGCCAACCTCCTCGGCAACATCCACGGCGGCGAGATCGTCAAGCTCGCCGACTCCACCGCCGGGGCCGTCGCGCAGCGGCACAGCGGCGGGCCGTCGGTCACGGCTGCCCTCGACGAGATGGCCTTCCTGCACCCGGTGCACGTGGGCGACATCGTGCGCACCTTCGGCCAGGTCAACTGGGCCGGGCGGTCCTCGATGGAGATCGGGGTGCGCGTCGAGACGCAGCCCTGGAACGACCCGACGGCCGAGGGCCTGCACGTCGCCTCGGCCTACTTCGTCTTCGTCGCGATCGACGCCGACGGCGGTCCGCGGGCCGTGCCGGCGCTCGTGCCGGAGACCCCCGACGAGGTGCGCCGCCTGCGCGAGGCCGAGATCCGGCGGGCGCACCGGCTGGCCAAGAAGACCGAGATCGACGAGGGTCGCTCGTCGGTCTGAGTCGACCAGGCGGCTGTCGGCGCGTCGCGGGGCGTGTGACGCGTGGGACTGGTGATACTTGCTCGCGTCACTGTTCTTCCCCCTGTGACGGAAAGAGGCGTCCCATGACCTCCACGGTCGAGCGCGCTGCCCGCGTCAGGTTCCGCCGAGCCATGTCCCTCATGGTGATGACCCTCGTCGTCCCCGGATCCGCTCAGCTGATGGCCGGCAACCGCCGGGTGGGCAGGATCGCCCTGCGCGTCTGGTTGGGCGTGATGGGGCTGACGGTCCTGCTGCTGCTCGCCGCGCTGGTCGACCGCGGGCTGGTCTTCGGGATGGTCACCAACACCACGCTGCTGCTGTTCCTGCGCCTGGGCCTGATGGCCGGCGCCATCGGGTGGGCGGCCCTGCTGATGGACGCGTGGCGACTCGGCCAGCCGCTGTCCCTGGGGCTCGCGCACCGTCGCGCCGTGGTCGGCTTCAACGGTGTCCTCTGCTTCGGCGTCGCCAGCGTGCTGCTCTTCGGCGCGCACCTGGTCGGGGTGCAGCGCGACTTCATCATCACGATGTTCGGCGACGGGGAGGCCACCTCGGCCCACGACGGTCGCTACAACGTGCTGCTGCTCGGCGGCGACTCCGGCGCCGGGCGCTGGGGCCTGCGTCCCGACTCGATGACCATCGCCTCGATCGACGCCGACACCGGCCGCACCGTGCTGATCGGTCTGCCGCGCAACATGGCCGACTTCCCGTTCCGCGAGGGCTCGGTCATGGCCGAGCAGTTCCCCGACGGCTTCGACTGCGAGGGCTGCTACCTCAACGGGGTCAGCACCTGGGCCGGCGACAACACCGAGCTCTTCAAGGGCTCCGACAACCCGGGCGTGGACGCCACGATCATGGCCATCGAGGGCATCACCGACCTGACGATCAACTACTGGGCGATGGTCAACCTCCAGGGGTTCAAGGACCTCGTCGACGCGGTCGGCGGCGTCACGCTCAACGTGCGCCAGCCGATCCCCGTCGGCGGCCTCGGCTCCGACGTGACCGGCTACATCGAGCCCGGTGTCCGCACGCTCGACGGCCACGACACCCTCTGGTACGCCCGGGCGCGCGAGGGCTCCGACGACTACTCCCGCATGGCCCGCCAGAAGTGCGTCATGAACGCCATGCTCGAGCAGATCAGCCCCCAGTCGGCCGTCAAGAACTTCGAGAGCATCGCCGAGGCCTCCAGCGAGATGATCTCCACCAACCTGCCCGCCTCCGAGCTCGACACCTTCATGTCGCTGGCGCTGAAGGCCCGCAGCGAGAAGATCGCGAGCCTGTCGCTGGTCCCGCCGATGATCAACACCGGCGACCCCGACATCGACCTGGTCCACCGCAAGGTCGCCGAGGCCATCGACCGCGCCGAGGGCAACGCACCGGCCCCGGCCAAGGGCGGGAAGAAGCAGAAGAGCCCCGACTCCGTGACCGGTGGCTCCGTCGGCTCGCTCAGCGAGGGCTACGCCGCCAACGACGCCGAGGACCTCGGCGCCGCCTGCTGAACCGACCCCTGCGCGGGTCTCGGCGCCTCGTCGGTGCGGCGTGGGAGGCTGGGCGGCGATGACCACGCGCACCGTCCTCGCCGTCGACGGCAACTCCCTGCTGCACCGAGCCTTCCACGCCTCGGCGCGCTCGGGGTTCCGCACCCCGGACGGTCGGCCCGCGTGGGCGGTCCGGGGGCTGCTGGCGCAGCTGCTCGCCGCGGTCGACCGTGCCTGCGCGGACGCGGTCGTCGTCGGCTTCGACGACCGGCTCTCCAGCATCCGGCGCGAGCGGTGGCCGGTCTACAAGGCGCACCGGCTGCCCAAGCCCGACACGCTCCACGAGCAGCTCGACCGAGCCGTCGAGGTGCTCCGCGAGCTCGGGGTCGCCGTCGTCGTGCCCACCGGCCTCGAGGCCGACGACGTCCTCGCGAGCGTCGCGGCCCAGGCGCCCGCGACGGGGGCCCGCACGGTGATCGTGACCTCCGACCGGGACAGCTTCTCCCTCGTCGACGAGCACACCCGTCTGCTGCGCATCCTCAACGGCGGCGTCGACGCCTCGCCGCTCCTGGACCCCGCACGGTTGCGGATGGTCGCGGGTGTGTGCCCCGACCAGTACCTCGACCTGGCCGCGCTGCGCGGCGACGCCTCCGACAACCTCCCCGGCGTGCGCGGCTTCGGCGCCAAGACGGCCGCCAGGCTGCTGCACGAGCTGGGCACCGCCGCCGACGCGTTCGCCGACGCGGCCGCCGGTGGCGAGCGTTGCACCGCGGCCGTCGGCGCCGCCCGCGCCCGCACGCTGGCCACCGACGAGGCGCGCGAGCAGTGGCAGCTCAACCGCGAGGTCATGACGATGGTGCGCACCGTCGACCTCGGCCTCACCACCACTCCGGGGACACTGCCCCTCGACGAGCAGGCCATCGGCCCCGTCTTCGCCCGCCACGGCCTCGACGCGAGCGGCGCGGTGCGTGCGCTGACGTTGCGCGAGCCGACCGGGCCCCGCGCGCCGTCGTACGTCGATCCGCGCTGGCGCCCCGCTCCGGTCCAGCGCTTCGCGCCCCTGCGTCCCGCGACACCGCCGGCAGCTGCCGCGCCCGAGCCCGCCTCGGTGCAGGAGACGCTCTTCTGACCCCTAGGGTTGGAGGGTGACCGAGCAACCCGCCCCGATCCCTCGCGTGGTCGCCGTGGTCGTCACCTTCAACCGCCTCGCGCTGCTCCAGCGCCTCGTCGCGCGTCTGGCCCGGGTGCCCGAGGTCGCCGAGGTGCTCGTCGTCGACAACGCCTCGACCGACGGCACGGGGGAGTGGCTGGCCCAGCAGGCAGCAGAGCAGCACGACGTCCACGCTCGCACCCTCGCCGAGAACGGCGGTGGTGCCGGCGGCTTCCACGACGGTCTCGCGTGGGCGATGGAGCGCGGGGCCGACCTGGCCTGGCTGATGGACGACGACGGCCTGCCCGAGCCGGCGTGCCTGGCGACCCTGCTCGAGCACCGCGAGGGCCTCGACTTCTGGGGCCCCGTCGTCGTCGACGAGGCCGCTCCCGACCGACTGGTCTTCCCGATCCGGCTGCCCGGGGGCACCCGCGTGGTGCACGCCATGGCCGACGTGACCGCGGCCGCCGACGACACCGGCGTCCTGCCCGACGTCGTCATCCCGTTCAACGGCGTCCTCGTCAACCGCGACCTGGTCGAGCGCATCGGCCTGCCCCGTGCGGAGTTCTTCATCTGGGGCGACGACGTGGAGTACCTCTGGCGGGCGCGCGCCGCCGGGGCCCGCGTGGCCACCGTCGTCGGAGCGCGGGTGCACCACCCCAGCGTCGGCGAGCTCGGGACGCCCATGATGGGCGGCCGCACGACCTACAACCACAGCCCCAGCGACCTCAAGCACTACTGCATGGCCCGCAACAACACCCTCAACCTGCGCACCTACCGCGGCTGGCCGCACGTGCTGATGTTCTGGGTCAAGACCGTGTGGTTCTACCTGGTCACCCGCCCGCGACCCGCGCGGGTGGCGCTCAGCGCGCGGGCGGCGTACGCCGGGCTGCGTGGCGACTTCACCGGGCACCGGAGGTTCCTCGCATGAGCGGGACCCGCGCCCCGGCCGAGACCGTCGCGATCGTCGTCGTGACCTTCAACCGCGCCGACCTGCTGGTCGGCATGCTCGCGGGCCTGGAGGCTCTCGAGCGACGGCCCGACGCGGTGATCGTCCTCGACAACGCCAGCACCGACCGCACCGCCGAGGTCCTGCGCGAGGCGCAGGGCCGGGGCGCGCTGGCGCTCCAGGTGATCACCAGCCCCGAGAACGTCGGGGGGGCGGGCGGCTTCCACCGGGGCGTCCGCGCGGCCTTCGACCAGGGTTTCGACCGCGTCTGGCTGATGGACGACGACGTCGTCCCCGCACCCGACTGCCTGGACGTCCTGATGGCGACCGACGAGGACTGCCTGACCTCGGTGCGCGAGGACACCTCCGGCCGCCTGGTCGAGAAGGCCGCCACCCGCTTCGACCTGCGCAACCCGCTCGCGATCAAGCCCAAGACCGGCATGGTCGAGACCGACTTCGGGAGCCGGGCGGCGATGCCGGAGCGCGTCGAGGTGGAGAACGTCGCGTTCGAGGGCTTCATGGTGCGGCGCAGCGTGATCGAGGAGATCGGGTTGCCCGACCCGGCCTACTTCATCTTCTACGACGACGTCGACCTCGCCCTGCGTGCCCGCCGGACCGGTCGTCGGATCTGGGCGGTCCGTGACGCCGTGCTCGTGCGCCAGCTCGACTTCGACCAGCAGCACGACCTGGCGGGGTGGAAGGGCTACTACATGTACCGCAACCTCTTCGTGGTGCACCTGCGCTACGGCGAGAACGTCGCGGTGCGCCTCAAGCCGTGGCTGGTGGCGCTCGTGGTCGTGCTGCTGAGCCCGCTGCGGGGCGGTCGGGCCGAGGCCGCCAACGTGCTGCGGGCGGTGCGTGACGCCCGCTCGATGCGCGACCTGTCGCTCAGCGCGTCGCCCGAGGCACTCAGAGGCTCGGCGGGGCCTGGTCCTGCTTGACCGGCACGGTGGCAGGGGCGACGACCGGCTCCGGCACGTCGGCGCTGCGCAGCTGGGGACGGAGTCCGACGTGGTTGCCGGTCGCCAACGCCGCGGCCCAGAAGGTGAGGGCACCCAGCGCGGCGCCCGCGATCGCGTCGATCGAGAAGTGCCAGCCGAGGTAGATCGTCGAGACGACCGTGAGGCCGAGGAAGACCCAGGAGGCGACCTGGATCCAGCGGTGCAGCCCGATGGCGCGCACGACCAGGCAGATCGTCACCATGATGCCGACGTGCAGCGAGGCGAACGCCGCGATCGTCTGCAGACCGTCGGCTGCCCGGGGGTCCGCGAGGACCGTCACCCGGTCGGCCCACATGCTGTTGGCCAGGTCGGTGACGTAGGTGTGCTTGAGGTCGTCGAAGAGCTGTGGCGTCGAGTAGATCGGCCCGATCGAGGGGAACATCAGGTAGATCGCGGCACCGAGCGCCCAGTC
>NZ_JANNML010000233.1:0-24853 GCF_031397825.1 Nocardioides sp. | reverse complement strand
ATCATCAGCGAGTCCAGGCTCATCGCCGAGGCCACCCTCAAGCACGGCAACCGCTACCAATCAGCGCACCCGACCCGTAAGAATGTGTCCGCGAAGTCCTGAGACATAAGTGTCCGCGATGTCCTGAGACACAACACAGCGGCTGAGCGCGCTCTGCAGCACACGACGCGCCACGCGGCCACCACCCGGGCGATGCCCGGACGCCGAGGAGGCGCGCCGATCCTAGGATCGCCCCATGAGGACGACGACCGCACCGTCAGGCGGCTCCTTCGACGGCCGGTGGGCCACGGAGGTCTGCCGGGCGTGCGACCCGGTCTTCGCCGCAGCCGACGTGGGCTTCGTGCGATCGGGGGACGTCACGGACCCGGGCGACCAGAAGGTCGGGGCGATCCTGTGGGAGGCCGACCCGACACGGTTCGCGGCGCGCTACCCCGACAGCGGGATCGTCCGGTCCTACGGCGAGGACCAGTGGCCCGGCGTCGGGTGCATCGACTTCTGGCTCTACGTCGAGGCCGAGGCTGCGACGCTCCGGCTGAGTGTGGAGGGCTGGAGCCTGCCGCACCTGGCGATCGAGGCCACGGGCCACGGGGGGATGGACGGGATGCAGGTCGCGTCCGTCTTCGCCCGGATCCTGGGCGTCAGCCCTGGACGCCCTGGGCGCGCCAGTAGTCGTTGATCGCACCGTTGGTCTTGACGAACCAGACGATGGGGCCGACCAGGATGAAGATGCCGGGGAAGTACCACAGGCCGGTGGCGCCGCTCACCGGCTTCTGCTGGCCCTTGGCCTCGTACATCGCCCCGGCCTCGGCCGCGGTGATGTAGGGCATCACGATGCCGACGAACAGCTGGAGCAGGGCGGCGACGACGCCACCGAGGCCGCGGCCGGTGTGGCGCTTCATCTCCTCGTGGACCGAGTAGGTCCACACGACGCCGTAGATGCCGAACGTCACGATGGCCAGCAGGATGCAGACGCCGGTGCCGCGGATCTTGCCGGTCGGGCCGGGGCCGCCGCCGTACGCCGGGGCGGGGGCGGGGGCGGAGGGGTAGGGACTCTCGGTCATGGTGGGTCCTTCGAGGCGAGCCCGAGCGGGCGTGGGTCGGAGACAGCGGACCGAACGCTAGTGGCTCGGCTGCCGCCGCGTGTCCAGAATCGGGAAGACCGCTCGGCCGGCTCAGGTGGTGACGCGCCGGGCAGGTCGTCCCCGTCGGGACGGTCGTCGTCGCCGTCGGAGCCGGCCACCTCACCGGCCAGCTCGACGACAAGGCCCAGGCGGCGGCTTCCCGGGTCGTCGACGGCCTCAGGTCGGCGCCGGGCCGGACCCGGATCGACGTCCGTCTCGGGGCGTGAGCCAGCCCGTGGCCCGCGCCAGGACCACCAGCCAGGCCGAGGCGTAGAGCAGGCTGGTGACGACGTCGGTCACGTGGTGCGCGCCCTGGTAGAGCCGCGACAGCGCCACGAGGAACGGGACGAGCACCAGCAGGCCCACCGCCGCGCGTCGCACGGGTGCGGAGCGCAGCCGCAGCGCCAGCACGACCGCGACGCAACCGTAGGCGATGACGGCCGTGCCGACGTGTCCGGACGGGAAGCTGTGGTCGGGCACCAGGCCCGGGTCGAGGATCTCGACCGGCGGGCGGTCGCGCGGGTCGAGGTGGGTGCCGAGCAGGTAGATCCCGAGGTGGCCGAGCACCGCGGCCACCACCAGCACCGGCCCCCGCCGGGAGCGGTCGACGACATAGGCGATGACCGCGACGACCAGCGCGACGAGCACGCCCACCCAGGTGTCGGCCACGAACGTCACGACCTCGGCCACCCGGTCGAGCCCGGGGGTGCGCCGGTCGGCGACCCAGCGGGACACGTCGTCGTCCCAGGCGCCCACCGACCCCGCGAGCGGGTGGGTCAGGAGCCACCCGAGGCCGACGACGGCGGCCGCGATCACGACGTACGCCGCGACGACACGCACCACCCTGCTCTGCTGCTGCACCCGAGGACCGTATCCGGCCTCCGGCGCCGGCCTGCGTCGACTGGCTATCGCCCACATTGTCTGACAATCTGAGGTGTCCCCCTACAGTGGGGAGCGACCAACGAGAGGAGTGACCAATGACCGCGTCCCTCACCGAGCAGCAGCACGGTGTCCGCGAGTTCGCCCGCGCCGAAGAGCGCACCGCGCACAACTACCACCCCCTCCCGGTGGTGGTGGCCCACGCCGAGGGTGCCTGGATGACCGACGTCGACGGACGCCGCTTCCTGGACCTGCTCGCCGGCTACTCCGCGCTGAACTTCGGCCACAGCCACCCCACCCTGGTCGCCGCTGCCCACGCGCAGCTCGACAAGCTCACCCTGACCAGCCGCGCCTTCGTGCACGACCAGTTCGCCGACTTCTGCGCCGCGCTGGGCGACCTGTGCGGCAAGGACCTCGTCCTGCCGATGAACACCGGCGCCGAGGCCGTCGAGACCGCGATCAAGGTCGCGCGCAAGTGGGGCTACGAGGTCAAGGGCGTGCCCGCCGACCAGGCCACGATCATCGTCGCCTCCGGCAACTTCCACGGCCGCACGACGACCATCGTCGGCTTCTCCGACGACCCCGATGCCCGCGACGGCTTCGGCCCGTTCTCCCCCGGCTTCGTGACCGTGCCCTACGGCGACCTCGAGGCACTCGAGGCCGCGATCGACGAGAGCACCGTGGCCGTGCTGATCGAGCCGATCCAGGGCGAGGGCGGCGTGGTGATCCCGCCCGAGGGCTACCTGCGCGGCGTCCGCGAGGCCTGCACCCGCGAGAACGTGCTCTTCGCAGCCGACGAGATCCAGGCCGGCCTCGGTCGCACCGGGCGCACCTTCGCCTGCGACCACGAGGACGTCGTGCCCGACATCTATGTCCTCGGCAAGGCGCTCGGTGGCGGCATCGTGCCCGTCTCGGCGATCGTCGCCGACCGCGACGTGCTTGGCGTTCTCAAGCCCGGTCAGCACGGCTCGACCTTCGGCGGCAACCCGCTGGCGTGCGCGGTGGGCCACGAGGTCGTCGACATGCTCGCGACCGGCGACTTCCAGCGTCGTGCCGACGAGCTCGGCGAGCTGCTGCGCACCCGCCTCGAGGCGATGGTCGGCCACGGCGTGCTCGCGGTCCGCGTGCGCGGCCTCTGGGCCGGCATCGACATCGACCCGGCGGTCGGCACCGGCCGTCAGGTCTGCGAGGCGCTCATGGCTCGTGGGGTCCTGGCCAAGGACACGCACGGCTCGACGATCCGTCTCGCGCCGCCGCTGGTGATCTCGGCCGAGGACCTCGAGTGGGGCCTCGACCAGCTCGCCGAGGTCGTCGGCTCCTGAGCCGGCACCACCGCACAGGCGGCTGACAGGCCGACCTGACCGCCCGCCCACCCCGGGCACCGAGAGTCGTGGCACGACGACGAGCGCCACGACGCAGACCGGTGCCCGGGCCGGGCAGGCGGGACATGTGACGGAGTGTCCGGTGGTCCACCCGACGGGCCCTCCCGCACCACCGGCCGCATCACCCCGGGATGACGCCGACCAGCGCCGGCAACGACGCCGCGATGATCTCGAGCAGCTCCTCGCGGCTCACACCGGAGGGGTCGGCCCGCCAGGTGATGACGAGCTCCTCCGTCATGGCCGCCCAACCGCGCACGACCAGGCGGGCGGTGGGGGTGTCGGTGATGATCGTGCCCTGGGCGTCCTCGCGGAAGACGCGGTCGGTGAGGGCCGAGCGGGCTTCGTCGTAGATCTCGCGCAGCGTGTCGTTGCCGCCTGCGGCGCCCTTGACCAGCGAGAGGTAGCCCTCGTAGTTGGTCACCACGTAGTCGACGTAGGCCGTCACCGAGATCAGCAGCCGCTCGAGCGGCTCCCCCGAGGCGGGCGGGGCGGTCTGCGCGATCAGGTCGTCGGCGGCCCGGCGCACGACGGCCTCGTGGAAGGCGTGCTTGCTGCCGAAGTAGTGGTAGAGCAACCCGCGCGAGATCCCGGCCTCCTCGGCGAGCACGTCGATGGACAGCTCGTCGAGGGAGCGGGTGGCCAGGAGGCGCACGCCGAGGTCGAGCAGCTGCGAGCGCCGCTCCTCGGGGGAGAGCCGGACGCGTGTGGTTGCGGTCACGCACCCCAGTCTATTGACACCAATTCAATAAGGGCAATACCGTCGTGACATGACATCGACCACCTCCCCCACCGAGGCGACGACCGCGACCGGGACCACCCGGGTGCAGGTCGAGCAGCTCGTCGTCGGCGCCGGCTTCGCCGGACTGTGCGCGGCGATCAAGCTCGACGAGGCCGGCGAGCGCGACTTCGTCGTGATCGAGAAGGGCTCCGACGTCGGCGGCACCTGGCGCGACAACACCTACCCCGGTGCGGCCTGCGACGTCCCGAGCCAGCTCTACTCCTACTCCTTCGCGCCCAACCCCGACTGGTCGATGTCGTTCTCCCCGCAGCCGGAGATCCAGGCCTACATCCAGAAGGTGGCCGCCGGCTCCGGCACCCTCGACCGCTTCCGCTTCGACACCACCGTCGAGTCGGCCACCTGGGACGAGACGGCCCAGCGCTGGGTCGTCGAGACGTCCGGGCCGCAGGGCACCACGACGTACGACGCCCGCGTCGTCATCTCCGCGGCCGGCGGGCTCTCGGAGCCCAAGCTCCCCGCCATCGAGGGCATCGAGTCCTTTGAGGGCGAGCTCTTCCACTCCGCCCGCTGGGACCACGACACCGACCTGACCGGCAAGCGGGTCGCCGTCATCGGCACCGGCGCCTCCTCGATCCAGATCGTGCCGAAGGTGCAGGAGGTCGTGGCCCACCTCGACGTCTACCAGCGCACCGCGCCCTACGTCCTGCCGCGCAACGACCGCCGCTACTCCAAGCTCGAGCGCCTCGCCCTCCAGCACGTGCCGGGCCTGCAGAGCGTCTACCGCACCGCGATCTACTGGGGCCGCGAGACCTACGTCCCGGCGTTCACCCTCCAGCCCAAGATCGCCACGCCCGCCAAGCTGCTGGCGCTGGGCAACATCTCCAAGGCGATCAAGGACCCCGAGCTCAAGGCCAAGGTCACCCCGACCTTTGAGATCGGCTGCAAGCGGATCCTGATCTCCAACACCTACTACCCGGCGCTCGCCTCCGACAACGTCGACGTGGTCACCGACCCGATCGCCAAGGTGACCCGCAACGCGATCGTCACCGCCGACGGCGTCGAGCGCGAGATCGACGTGCTCATCGTCGCGACGGGCTTCCACACCACCGAGCTGCCGATCACCGAGCACATCACCGGTCGCAGTGGCCGCACCCTGGCCGACACGTGGGCCGAGACCGGGATGGCTGCCTACAAGGGCACGGCCGTGCCGGACTTCCCCAACCTGTTCTTCATCGTCGGCCCCAACACCGGCCTGGGCCACTCGAGCATGGTCTTCATGATCGAGTCGCAGGTGAGCTACATCCGCGAGGCCATCACGACGATGCGCCGCAACGACTACGCCGTGGTCGAGGTGACACGGGCGGCCGAGCGGTCGTGGACCGGCGAGATCCAGCGGCGGATGAAGCGCACTGTCTGGAGCACCGGTGGCTGCGCCAGCTGGTACATGGATGCCCACGGCAACAACACCACCCTGTGGCCACGCACCACCTTCTCGTTCCGCGGCGAGACCGCCACCTTCGACCCCTCCGCCTACACCGTCCAGGCCGCGACCGCGGCCGGGACCACCCCCACCCCGACCCGTCAGGAGATCAGCGCATGAAGAGCCTCGAGGACAAGGTCGTCGTCGTCACCGGAGCAGGCTCGGGCATCGGCCAGGCCCTGGCGCTCGACCTCGCCAAGCGAGGCGCCCTGCTCGCCCTCTCCGACGTCGACGAGGCCGGCCGGGCCGTGACCGTCGACCTGGTCAAGGGCGCCGGCGCCAAGGAGGTGCGCAGCGACAGGCTCGACGTCGCCGACCGCGCCGCCTTCACGGCCTACGCCGAGGTCGTGGCCGCGCAGTTCGGTCGCGTCAACGTCGTCATCAACAACGCCGGTGTCGCGCTGGCCGGCAACTTCGACGAGCTGACCTACGAGGACCTCGACTGGATCGTCGGCATCAACTTCTGGGGCGTCGTGCACGGCACCAAGGAGTTCCTCCCCCACATCATCGCCTCGGGCGACGGCCACGTCGTCAACATCTCCTCGCTCTTCGGCCTGGTCTCGATGCCGGGCCAGAGTGCCTACAACGCGACGAAGTACGCCGTGCGCGGCATGACCGAGGCGCTGCGCGAGGAGATGCTGATCGCGGGTCACAAGGTCGGCGTCACCGCCGTCCACCCCGGCGGCATCAAGACCGCGATCGCCCGCAACGCACGCGTCTCTGCCAGCGAGGACAAGGCCGCCACGGCCAAGCTATTCGACGAGAAGCTCGCCAAGATGACGCCGGAGAGGGCCGCCGAGATCATCGTCAAGGGCATCCTCGGCAACAAGGCGCGCGTGCTCGTGGGCCTCGACGCCCACGCGGTGCACCACTTCGCCAAGCTCACCGGCTCGCGCTACCAGGACATCATCGCGATGGGCTCGAAGCGCGTCCTGCCCGCCAAGGTCGTCTGAGCGAGGCAGCATGGGCCCATGCGGCCCGGTGACCAGGTGCGGGTGGTGATGACCAAGTGGGGTCACCGCCCGCACTGGCAGTTCGAGGGCACCTTCCTCGGCTCCGACGAGCACGGTGACTGGCTGGGCTTCGCCGCCGGGAGCACCATGTCGCGTCCGGGGGCGTCGTACGTCGCCCCGGTGGACCAGGTGGTCCTGGTCCCCGCGGCGGGCGACGACCTGCGCCGCGGGTGGGTGGCGACCTTCCACGCCCCGCACGGGCCGATCCACACCTACGTCGACATGACGACGCCGCCGACCTGGCACGTGGTCGCCGGAGTCGCCGAGGCGCACGCGGTCGACCTTGACCTCGACGTGGTGCGTGGGCTGACCGGACGGGTGTGGATCGACGACGAGGACGAGCTCGCCCAGCACCGGGTCGAGCTGGACTACCCCGACGACGTCGTGGCTCTGGCCGTGACGACGGCCGAGCGGATCCAGGCTGCGGTCACGGACCGGGTGGCGCCGTTCGACGGATCCGCCGAGCGCTGGCTCGACCTGCACCGGTCCGACGGGGCCGACCCGACCTGAGCGGACCGACCAGGCGCGGCCCTGCGAGCCGGCTCTCGAGACGACGGGCCTCACGCTTGAGCGGCTGGGCGACGTACTCCCCCAGGATCACGCCCGACGACAGAGCGGTCGCGATCGAGGCGGCCGTGACCATCGACAGCAGTCCCTGCGAGGTGTCGGCGCCGCCCTCGGCCATGAGCGCCAGGCCGCGGTAGATCGAGAGCCCGGGCAGCATCGGCACCACGGCGGAGACGACGATGACGAGCGGGGGCACCCGGAAGCGGCCCGCCAGGGTGAAGCTGACGAGGCCGACGAAGAAGGCCGCGAGCGCGGTCGGCCAGGCCCGGCCGAAGCCCTGGATGGCGATCGACTGCGAGATCAGGATCGCGACCGCGGCGACGGCGGCGATCGGCAGGATGCTGCGCCGCGGCGCGTAGGAGGCGAAGGCGAAGGACCCGGCGCACAGGGCCGCGCCGAGGGCGATCGGCGTGAGTGTCTCCCACGTGGTGACGCCCAGGCCGACCCGGCGCAGCTCCACGCCGGCGACGTCGGCCACGGTGAGGCCGCCGCTGACGCCGGCGATGATGCCGGCCGTCGCGAGCAGCGCCTCGGTGAGGCGCGCGCCGGCCGTGACGTAGAAGCCGGACAGGGCGTCCTGGAGCGCGCCCATGAAACCGATGCCGGCGAGCATCATGACGATGTTGGCGGTGATGACCAGCGACGGGTCCTCGACCATCCCGATCGCCGCGGCCGCGGCGGCGAGGAGCGTGGCGACGCCGCCGCCCGCGACCTGCTGGTAGAAGAACGGCATCCGGCGCCTGGCCATCACGAGCTGGAGCCGGTCGATGCAGACCGCGGCGAGGAAGGCGATCGCGACGACGGTGAACCCGCCGCCGAGCAGGATGCCGACGCCCGAGCACATGAGGCCCCAGGCCAGGCTGGTCGCCCATCGCGGGGTGCTGTGGCCCGACGAGACGATCCTCGCCAGGGTGGCGCGGGCCTCCACGAGGTCGACGCGGTCGGCGACGACCTCCCGCACCAGGTGGTCGACGAGCGTGAGGTCCTCGTAGTCGATCTCGCGCTGCTTGACGTGGCGCACCTGGAGCAGCGGCGGCTCCTCGGGGTCGGGCTGGTAGCTCATCGACAGGGCCGTGAAGGTCACGTCGATGTCGGGGTGGCGCACCCCGAAGTGCCACGCCAGTGTCTGCATGGTGGAGGTGACGTCGGCGGCACCGGCCCCCGACGCGAGCAGCAGCTCTCCCACCCGGAGACAGAAGTCCAACGTCAGGTTCAACGCACGTGCCTCGAGCATGGGGACAATGCTGGCAGCAACGCCGTGTGCTTCGCTGTGCGGGTGCGCATCGACTTCCACGGGTCCGCCGAGCCGACCCTCGGAGTCGAGTGGGAGCTCGCCCTGGTCGACCGCCGCAGCCGTGACCTGCGCAACGATGCGTCCCACCTCTTCGCCAGGGCCCGGCCGCGACTGGAGCACCAGGACCGGCTGCACCAGGAGCTGCTGAAGAACACCGTCGAGCTCGTCACCGGGATCTGCCACACCGTCGACGAGGCCATGGCAGACCTGCGCCGGACCCTCGAGCACGTGGTCCCCGCGGGCGACGACCTCGACATCGACCTCTACGGCGCCGGCACCCACCCCTTCGCGTCCTGGACCGGGCAGCAGCTCAGCGAGGGGCACCGCTACCAGGAGCTGATCAACCGCACCCAGTGGTGGGGGCGGCAGATGCTGATCTGGGGCGTGCACGTCCACGTCGGTCTGCCCGAGCGCGACCGGGTGCTCCCGGTGCTCTCCGCGCTGCTCACCTACTACCCCCACCTCCAGGCGCTGTCGGCCTCCTCGCCGATCTGGGCCGGCGTCGACACCGGATATGCCTCCAACCGGGCCCTGATGTTCCAGCAGCTGCCGACGGCCGGGCTGCCCTTCCAGTTCACGACGTGGGCGCAGTTCGAGTCGTTCGCCCAGGACCAGCTGACCACCGGGGTGATCGACGAGCTCTCCGAGATCCGCTGGGACCTTCGTCCTGCGCCCCACCTCGGCACCCTGGAGAACAGGGTCTGCGACGGGGTGTCCGACCTGCGCGACCTGGCGGGGCTCGTCGCGCTGATGCACTGCTTGGTCGTCGACCTCGACACGCGGATCGCGGCCGGCGAGAGCCTGCCGGTGCTGCCGCCGTGGCACGTGCAGGAGAACAAGTGGCGCGCCGCCCGCTACGGGCTCGACGCGATCATCATCCTCGACGCGCAGTCGCAGGAGCGCCTGCTCACCGACGACCTGGCCGACCTGCTGGTGCGCCTGGAGCCGGTCGCGGCGCGCCTCGGCTGCCTCGAGGAGCTGGCGTCCGTCGCGGACCTGCCGCAGCGGGGCGCGTCGTACCAACGGCAGCGGGCCGTGGCCGAGCGCACCGGTGGTGACCTGGTCGCGGTCGTCGGCTCCGTGGTCCGCGAGCTGCGGGCGAGCCTCTGATGGCGCGCACGGACGTGGCGGTCGCCGCGCCCAACGAGGCTGCGGCCGACGCGGGGAGGGCGGTCGCCGAGGCTGGCGGCAACGCTGTCGACACCGCCCTTGCGGCCGCACTGGTGACGATGGTCAACGAGGTCGGCATCGTCTCGCTCAGCTCGGGCGGCTTCGTGACCGTGCAGCCGGCCGACGGCGCTGAGCCCTACACCGTCGACGGGTGGATGGACATGCCCGGGCGGGGGCTCGCTGTGGTGTCGGGCGACGGGTCGGGGTCCGGTCCGGGTGGGACGTGGGACATCTCGACGGCGTACGGCGGCGGGATCGACGTCACGATCGGCCCCGGGTCGGTGGCGGTGCACGGCTCCGTGGCCGCCTTCGAGGAGACCCACCGCCGCGACGGGCGGCTGCCGTGGCGCGAGCTGGTCGCTCCCGCGATCGAGGTGGCACGGGGCGGCTTCCGGCTCGGGTCGGCGTCGCGCTACTACCTCGGGCACGTGCACGAGTCGATCTTCGGCTGGGACCCCGCCAGCCACGCCGCGCTGCACTCGGTCGACGGATCGGTGACCACCGGCCTCGTCGTCGTGCCCGACCTGGTGGGCTCGCTGGAGCTGATCGCGGCCGAGGGCGCGGCGACGTTGCACACCGGGGAGCTCGCCCGGCTGGTCGCCGAGGACGTGGTCGGTCGTGGCGGCCTGCTCGGGGCGGCCGACCTGGCGGCGTACGAACCGGTCGTGCGGCCCGCTCTCGTGACCCGCGTCGGTCCGTGGACGCTCGCCACCGCACCGCCGCCCTCCCTCGGTGGCGTGTGCGTCGCCGCGATGCTGCGCCTCCTCGACGACCGGCCGCACGGGCCCTGGACGCCGGGCGACGTCGACCACCTGGTCCGCGTGCAGCGCGCGGTGCTGGGCCACCGCCTCGACGTGCTCGACCAGACCGACGACCTCGTGCGCGACGCGGCCGCCTTCCTCGACCTGGTCGACCGCGACCACGTCGGCGCGCTCGAGTCGGGCTCGACCGCCCACGTCTCGGCGACCGACAGCGAGGGCACCGCCTGCTCGGTGACGGTGTCGTCGGGCTACGGCGCCGGCATGATGGCGGCCGGCACCGGGATCTGGCTCAACAACTGCCTGGGCGAGCAGGAGCTCAACCCCCGCGGCCTCCACGGCCTGGCGCCCGGCACCCGGCTGCTCTCCAACATGGCGCCCACCGTCGGCCGCCACGCCGACGGCTCGGCCCTCGCGATCGGCTCGCCCGGCGCCGACCGGATCACGACCGCGATCACCCAGGTGCTGGCGGGCTTCGTCAGCGGCGGGCTGTCGCTCCAGGACGCGGTCGACCACCCGCGCGTGCACCTGCACCGCGCCGGCCGCCCCACCGAGGACCTCAAGGTCGAGGACGTCGACCAGCCGACGATGTACTTCGGCGGTGTCGGCGCCGCCCTCGTGCGCCCCGACGGCAGCCTCGACGCCGCCGCCGACCCTCGCCGCGAGGGCGCGGTGCGGCTGGTGCGCGACGCGGATCAGTAGCCGCCCTCGGGCTCGACCATCTCCAGGCGTACGCCGAGCAGCCGCACCGCCCGATCCCGGTCGACGCGGCCGAGCAGCTCGACCGCGGCGGCACCGAGGACCTCGGGGTCGTTGGTCGGCGCGGGGAGGGTGAGGCTGCGGGTCACGGTCGTGAACGGGCGGAAGCGCACCTTGATCCCGACCCGGGCTGCGGGACGCCCCTCGGTGTCGATGTCGTCGACCGCGCGGCGGGTGATCCGACGGGCCGACTCCTCCACCTCGGCCCAGTCCTCGAGGTCGGTCTGGAAGGTCTCCTCGCGGCCGTGCGCGCGCGGCACCCACGGCGTCGGGTCGACCGGGCCCGTGTCGGCGCCCCGGCCGAGCCGGTGGACCCACGGCCCGATCGTCGGGCCGAGCTCGGCGGCGAGCACCCGGGTGTCGGACTCGGCGAGCTGGCGCACGGTGTCGATGCCGAGGGCGGCGAGCTTCTTGGACGTCTGCGCACCGACGCCCCACAGCGCCCGGGTGGGCCGGTCGCCCATCTCGGCGAACCAGGTGTCCTCGGTGATCCGGTAGACCCCCTGCGGCTTGCCGAAGTCGGTCGCGGTCTTGGCCCGGATCTTGGTGTCACCGATCCCGACCGAGCAGTGCAGCCCGGTCGCCGCCAGCACCTCGGAGCGCACGTGCCCGGCGAACGCGACGGGGTCGCGCTGCCCTCCGGGGGACCCACCCCCCTCCCCCTCACCGCTGCCGGGACGTTCGGCGACGAACGCCTCGTCCCAGCCGATGACCTCCAGGTCGACCGGCGCCCCGTCCCACGTCAAGGCCCGCAGGGTGTCCATGACGACCGCGGAGGCCGCCTCGTAGGCCGACTTGTCGACCGGGAGGAACACCGCGTCCGGGACCTTGCGGGCCGCGACTCGCAGCGGCATGCCGGAGCCGACGCCGTGCTCGCGTGCCTCGTAGGACGCCGTCGCCACCACGCCCCGCTCGGTCGGGTCGCCCCGGCCGCCGACCACCACCGCACGGCCGGCCAGCTCGGGTCTCCGGAGCACCTCGACCGCCGCGATGAACTGGTCGAGGTCGACGTGCAGGATCCAGGTCACGGCAGCCTCACCTCACCGGGGCGGTGGGGGCAGCGCGTCGGTCGACTCGAGCTGCGTCATCCCGGTCAGCAGCAGCAGGTCGACCACGATCGAGCGCAGCTGGGCCAGGATCACCTCGGCGGTGAGGACCTCGGATCGCTCCACGCGACCTGTCGCCTCACCGATCGCGAGGATCGCGTCGCGCGCCGCCACGGGCATCCGGTCGGCCGTCAGCTCCGCGGCCACCAGCTCCGCGGCATCGGCGAGCTCGGCGGCGAGCAGGGCGTAGGCCGCCGGCACCGGCCGGCGGTGGTAGGCGGTCACGGCGACCTGCCGCACCAGGACCCGCGTGCTGCGCAGCGCCCGGTCGAGCGGGTCGACCAGGTCGGCCATGCGGCGCAGGTTGCCCTTGTGCCGCACCCGGAACGGCGACGACGCCACCACCGACATGCCCTCGTCGGCTGCGGCCTGGAGCTCGCGGATCAGGTGGTCGGTGGAGCGCGCGTCGGCCAGCAGGTCGAGCCCGCGCTCGGCCTCGCCGTCGACCATCACCTCCCCCGCGGCGCGCAGCAGGTCCGCCACCTTCGCCATCACCCGCGCTGCCTGCTCGCGTGGCCGGCGCAACGGCGCCGCCGGCGCGATCGTGGCCGCGACGAGGGCGATCACCCCACCGATGAGCGCGTCGGTCCACCGGGTCAGCGCCGCTCCCGGGTCGGGCAGCAGCGTGCTCACCACGATCGACTGCACCGCGGCCTGCGTGACGAAGAGCTGCCCACCGTCGAGCAGGAAGGCCGTCGTCATGGCGAGCCCGACGATCAAGGTGAGCTGCCACCAGCCCGAGCCGAGCTGGATGACCAGCAGGTCGGCGATGAAGACGCCGATCGCGACGCCGAGGGTCACCTCCGCCACCCGGCGCAGGCGCTGGCCGTAGGACGTCCCGAGGCTGACCACCGCCGCGATCGGCGCGAAGAAGGGCGTGTCGTGGCCGAACAGGTCGGCCGCGACGAACCACGCGGCCCCGGCCGCCAGCGCGCATTGCACGATGTGCCAGCGCTTGGCCGACAGCCGTGTCAGTCGCTCACCCAGCGAGGTGCGGCCCCGGCTCCACGCGCGGTCGAGCGGGGAGACCTCCATGGGGTGATCGTGCCAGAGGTGGGGGTGGTGTCGAGGCTCGCTGCGCTCGCACCTCCACCACCGTGCGGCCCCGCTCGACCGAGGAAGGACGACCTACGGCTGCGCGTGGGCGTAGGCCAGCGAGCGCTTCAGCTCACCGAGGTCGCGATACCAGGTGCGGACCTCGACGCGGCAACGCAGCCGGTCTGCCCAGCGGTCGTATTCTCCGCACTCGGCGGACGCCTCGGAGTCGGTGGGCGGGTAGAGCGCGGTGCCATCGGAGTACTGGATGCTGAAGCCGTTGGCCTTGTCGCCCTCGACGGCGACGATCACGGGCCGCTCCGTGCGGGCGGGTGGCTCGTGGACCGCGGCGCCGTCCGAGGCGAGCGCCGGCGACCAGGTCGCGGCGGCCAGCAGGCCGACGACCAGCGAGCAGAGCGAGATGACCAGCGTCTTCATGGGTGTCTTCATGGGTGTCCCCCGAGGGTCCGGCACCGGCGAGTTCCGGTGCGAGCAGGACGCTAGGAGCCCGGCCTGTGGACGATCAGCGGGCCAGGATCAGCGCGCCAGCGTCACCGTGATCATCGAGTTCGTGCACGACGAGGCCAGCGACGACAGCGCGGACTTCTCGCCGCTGTCGACGGTGAGCCGCCAGCGGTGCTTCACCGCGACCCACTCGCGCACGTAGCGGCACTGGTCGTAGGTCGGCAGCCACTCGCGGGGGTCCTGGTCGCCCTTGGCCTGGTTGACGTTGTCGGTCACCCCGACCAGCGAGCGGGAGTCACCGAGGTCGTTGGCGTAGGCCTGGCGGGTCGCGGTGGTCCACGAGCGGGCGCCCGAGTCCCAGGCCTCTGCGAGCGGGACCATGTGGTCGATGTCGACGTCGGAGGGGTTCGTCCAGGAGACGCGGTCGTAGTAGGAGTACCAGCGCCCACCCGAGAGCGAGCAGCCGCTGCCCACCGCCACCGGGTCGTCGGCCTCGCTGATCAGCACCTCGTTGCGGGTGCTGCACCCGTCGCCGTCGGCGTCGATCCAGTGCGGGAAGAGGTCGCGCGAGTAGCCGGTACGGACCTCGCTCGAGCTGGGCAGGTCGCTGATCGCGGTCGTCAGCGGCGCGGAGTAGTCCTGGGCCTGGGCGGCGGCGGGCACGGCCACCAGGCCCACCGAGAAGCCGGCCGAGAGGCCGAGCGCGAGCAGGGTGTGACGAAGCATGGGTTCTCCCGAGAAGACGACGAGGGCCACCGAGGTCCGGTGCACGTCGACCCTCGGGCAGCAGCGGCACCTGCCGCAAGGGGCTCGACGTACTCGTCACGGATGCGAGGGAGAACCCTCATCCGGCGTTCACCGGGCACTCTCCTCCCGCTCCTGCGGCAGGGCGCCTTGTGGCGGTCGTCACCGCGAGCAAGGATGCCCACCTACGAAAGGTGCTCCCTGTGGTCTCTCCGATCGATCCCACCTCCGCTGCGTTCCTCCTCGCGGAGAACCGCAACATGCCGATGCACGTGGGAGGCCTCCAGCTCTTCAGGAAGCCGGAGGGGGCAGGACGCGACTACGTGCGCCAGATGTTCGAGGAGATGCGCGACGTCGAGGAGATGGCGCCGCTCTTCCTCAAGCACCCGCACCGCTCGGTGAAGACCGGCGGCCAGCTGGTCTGGCAGCCCGACCTCGAGTTCGACATCGAGCACCACGTGCGCCACAGCGCGCTCCCCAAGCCCGGGCGGATCCGCGAGCTGCTCGAGCTGTGCTCGCGGCTGCACTCCACCCGGCTGGCGTGGGAACGCCCGCTGTGGGAGGCGCACCTGATCGAGGGCCTGCGCGACGGCCGGGTGGCGATGTACACCAAGACCCACCACGCGCTCGTCGACGGCGTCTCCGCGATGCGGCTGCTCGCCAGCGTCCTGTCGACCGACCCCGACAAGCGCGGCATGCCGGCTCCCTGGGGCGCCCAGCCCAACGCGCGACGCTCCCGCGAGATCGACAAGGCCGAGGCCAGCCTCGCCGGCGTGCCGATCAGCGCGCTGCGCAGCGCGATGGGCATCACCGCCGACGCCGCCGGCATGCCCGGGGCGCTGGTCAAGACGATCACCAAGGGCATCAAGAACGAGACGTCGTCGCTGTCGCTGCACGCGCCGCGCACGATCTTCAACCAGTCGATCACCGGCTCACGCCGCTTCGCCGCCCAGGACTGGCCGATCGAGCGGCTGCGCGCGATCGGCAAGGCCACCGGGACGACGATCAACGACGTCGTGATGGCGATGTGCAGCGGTGCGATCCGGCAGTACCTCCTCGAGCTCGACGCCCTCCCGGACGCCCCGCTGGTCGCGATGGTCCCGGTCGGCCTCAACGCCAAGCAGTCCCAGGTCGCCTCCTCCGAGGGCGGCAACGCGGTCGGCGCCGTGATGGTGCAGCTCGCGACCGACCTGGACGACCCGGCCCGCCGGCTCTCCGCGATCCACCGCTCGATGAAGGACGGCAAGGAGGGGTTGTCGTCGATGACGCCGATGCAGATCCTCGCGATGAGCGCGATCGGCCAGGCGCCGGCGATCCTCACGCCGCTGCTGCGCATGCAGGGCATCGTGCGGCCGCCCTACAACCTGATCATCAGCAACGTCCCCGGCCCACGCACCACGCACTACTGGAACGGCGCCCAGCTGATGGGCACCTACCCGTTGTCGATCCCGATCAACGGGATGGCGCTCAACATCACCTGCACGTCCTACGACGGCAACATGGCCTTCGGGCTGACCGGCTGCCGCCGCACCGTGCCTCACCTGCAGCGGCTGCTGACCCACCTCGACGAGGAGGTCACGGCGCTGGAGAGGGCGGCCGGGATCTGAGCGGTGACTCGCGGGGCTGCACGCGGCCGCCCGCATCGAGGACACCAGGACCGAGGAGACGCCCTCGCTTGGTCGTCATCGACACCCGGCTGACTCGCGGCGCCTGGGGCGGCGGGATCTCGACACTGCGGTCGATCGCACGTACCAGGGACGTGCGATCCACCGCACTGTTCAGCGCAGTGCAGTGCGGTCATCGACCTCGGACCCAGAAGGCCGTGGCCGGTCCCTCCGGGATCCGTCACACACAGCGGTTCGTGCAAACGAGGTTCAGTGTCCAGCCGAGCGCTCCTATCAGCGCGGAACATCTGGCGCGCCTGGTGCGCCAGATCTTCCGCGCTGATGGGGGTGGGCAGTGCCGCGGTCTAGGTTGCTGCCCATGGCAAGCGAACAGACTCCTGCTGAGCGTCTGCAGGAGTTGGAGTACCGGCTCCACATCTTCGAGGGCCTGGTGCGAGTCCTGGACGACCCTCATCGGTTCACTGATGTCGTCCTCTCCGGGACCGAGATGGACGACACGGTCGAGGCCCTGCAGGCAGCCTTCGGGTTCAGCCACATTCAAGCCGTGGCCGCCCTCGACATGCAGTTTCGCCGGCTCAGCAAGCGCACCCAGTCTTTGATGCGTTCCGATGTCGAGCAGATGCAGTTGGAGCGCACGCGTCTCAGCGCATCCTGAGCCGCTCTCCGGGCAACGACCGCTCATCGGCAGATTCCGGTCGACGCCGGCCCGCCCTGCGCTCGATGGGGACACAGCCAGTGAGGGGTCCTACGCCGGCGTCAGGTCCACGAAGCCGCCGCCGAGCAGCGCGTCGACCGCCGCCAGCCGGGAGCGGGTGATGTCGGCGACCGTGGCGTAGCCGGCCAGCTGCGCGTTGGACCCGACCCGGGTCGGCTCGGTCGAGTTGACCGACAGGCAGGTGCGGCGACCACCGTCCTCGGCGTTGGCGAGCGCGACCGCGTGGCCCGTCGTGCCGCTGCCGGCGAAGAAGTCGAGCACCCGCGCGTCGTCGGGCATCGTGGCGAGGATGCGACGGACCAGCCCGGTCGGCTTGGGCGACTCGAAGACGTGCCCCAGGATCTCCTTGAGCTCGACGACCGCGCTGTCGGTCGAGCCGACCTCGTCGGCCATCCAGATGGTGCGGAGCTTCTTGCGGCGTCCACCGTCGCGGTGCAGCCAGTCCTTCTGGAAGACGTCGACCCGCTCGCCGCGCGCACCCTTGATCGTGCGGCACACCAGGTCGTCGGGCCGCTCGTCGATGCGGGGCCGGCTCCAGCGCCACACCGCGGAGGTGCCGTCGCCGAAGACCGGGGCGATCTCGACGGCGCCGTCGAACGGCAGCGTGCGCACGGCCCCCGAGGCCGGGTCGCCCCACACCGGGAAGTGCAGCGTGCGGGCCGTGGCGGGGTTGAACTTCTTGTTCGTGTTTCGCAGCGGGAGGTGGCGGAAGCGCCTACCGTCGACGTCGGTCAGCGGGAAGTCGCGCTCGTTGACCGTGTCGGTCGTGCTCGCGTCGAGCACGCAGGCGCTCGCATCCCGGGCATAGGCGAGGAGGTACTCATGGCTGGTCGCGAACCCCTTGCCCAGCTGGCGTCCCTTGGGGTTGAGGTTGACCACCACCTGCGCCAGCAGCTGTGCCTCGCCGAAGACGTCGTCCATGAGCAGCCGCAGGTGGGCCGCCTCGTTGTCGTCGATGCTGACGAAGATCGCGCCCGTCGGGGCCAGCACGGCACGCGCGGCCACCAACCGCGGCCGCATCATCGCCACCCATGCCTGGTGGCGGGTCGCGCCGTCGACGCCGCGGATGTCGTCGCGGTAGGCGAAGTCGTTGCCGGTGTTGTAGGGCGGGTCGATGTAGACCAGGTCCACGCTCCCCGGCGCGAGCAGCGGCAGCACGTCGAGGTTGTCACCCGCCACGAAGGCGTTCCCCTGCTCCGGCCACTCCACGGCCAGACCCTACGACGGGGAGCGGGCGCATGAAGGTCCCGCTCGCCCTGGGCGGCGGCGCGGTCGTCGGCGTGCTGCTCGCCGTGGCCTCGGTGACCGGCGACAGCGACCCGGCCAGCGGCGCCGACGAGGGCACCCCCGGCCCCCACCACGCCTTCTTCTTCACCCAGCCCGGCAGCAGCCTGCCGGTCACCTGGAGCTCGTGCCGGCCGGTGACCTACGTCGTCAACCCGGCCCACGCGCCGGCCGGTTGGGTCGACCTCGTGGCGAGCGCGGTCGACGAGGTCGCCGAGGCGACCGGGCTCGACTTCGCCTACCTCGGCACCACCTCCGACCGCGCGTTCAACCGCTCGGTGCGCAGCCCCACGGACTTCGAGCCGGTGCTGATCGGCTGGGCGATGCCGCAGGAGATCTCCGACCTCGAGGGCACCGTCGCCGGGGTCGCCGGCCCCGACTCGATCACCGTCGACGGCCACACGACCTACGTGACCGGCAAGGTCATCCTCGACGCGGAGTCCTACGCCCGCCTCGAGGCCGACGGCGACGCGGGCGGCGCCCGCGCGATCCTGATGCACGAGCTCGGTCACGTCATGGGGCTCACGCACGTCGACGACGCGGGCGAGCTGATGCACGAGGACAACATCGGGCGCGAGACGTTCGGCCCCGGCGACCTCCAGGGCCTCGCCGTCCTGGGTGCGGGTCGCTGCGTACAGTTTTGACGTGGGGTGGTCCGAGCGTCGCGCGCAGCGCGAGTGGGAGCGCGACCTGCTGCGCCAGATCCGCGCCCTCGAGACGACCGACGAGGGACCGGACGGCGGCCAGGTCACGCCGCTGCGCCGCGAGCGCGTACGCCGTCCCCCTCGTCGCCGGCGCCGTGCCCCGGCGACGCGTGGCACTGCCGGTGCCGGACGCACCCCGGGTGAGCGCCGTCGTACGGTCGTGACGGTCGGGGCCACCCTGTCGCTCATCGGGGCCCTGCTGCTGCTCAACGTGGTGCCCGGCGCCTACCAGCTGCGCGCGCTGCTGGGGCTCGACGACCGACTCGGCGCCGCGGTCGACGGCGGGAGCTCGGGCGCCTACCGCTTCCTCTCCACCGCGCCGGGCACCGACGACCCCGTCGGCTGGGACCCGTGCCGACCCATCTCCTACGAGGTCAACCCCGAGGGCGCGCCCGACGACTGGGAGTCGCTCGTCGACGACGCGGTCGAGACGATCAGCGACGCCACCGGGCTGGTCTTCGAGGACGAGGGCACGACCGACGACCGGGCCTTCGAGGAGCGCTTCCGCGCCGGCGTCGACCCGCGCCCGGTGCTCATCGGGTGGGCCACCTCCGACGAGGTGCCGGGGCTGAAGGGCGACGTCGCCGGGCTCGCCGGGCCGATCTCGACCAGCGACGGGGTGCTGGCGCAGTACGTCACCGGGCGCGTCGTCCTCGACAGCGAGGCCTTCGAGCAGATCGAGCGCTTCCGCGGCGCCGAGGAGCAGCAACGCGCGATCGTGCTGCACGAGCTCGCGCACCTGGTCGGCCTCGACCACGTCGACGACCCCTCGCAGCTGATGTATCGCACCACCGAGGTCACCCGGCTGGGCCGCGGCGACCTGCGCGGTCTCGCGCTGGTCGGCGACACTCCCTGCGGGTGACGGCGGTCACATCGCGTGACCTTCGTCTCTCCTGTGAGTTGACCCTGCATGACGTCACGCCTCGCCCTCCCGCTCGGTGCCGCGCTGCTCGCCGCCGGCCTCGCCGCCGTGCCGGCCACGACGGCCGCCTCCAACCCCGCTCCGGTGGCCGCGAAGCCGGGCGTGACGGTGACGAACGGATGCCTCGCGAGCGTGCCGGAGACAAAGGGCGGAGCCCCGGTGAAGATCTGCTACTCGATCTTCAAGCCGGCCACCGCGACCTCGGGCAAGCGCGTGCCGATGGTCATCCACTCCCACGGCTGGGGCGGCTCGCGCACGACCGACCCGGCCGACTTCGCCAGCCTGACGCGCGCCGGCTACGGCGTGCTCTCCTTCGACCAGCGCGGCTTCGGCGCCTCCGGCGGCAAGGCCCACGTCGAGAGCCCGGACTTCGAGGGCCACGACGTCCGTGCGCTCGTGCGGCTCGTCAGCAAGCTCCGCTGGGTGCAGCAGGACGCCCCCGGCGACCCGCGCCTCGGCGCGATCGGCGGCAGCTACGGCGGGGGCTACCAGTTCCTCGGAGCCTTCGAGTCGCTGCGCCTGAAGGGCACGCCGGTCTTCGACGCGCTCGCCCCCGAGATCACCTGGCACGACCTGGCGCAGAGCCTGGCGCCCGAGGGCGTCGTACGCACCGCGTGGGCCCTGGCGCTCAGCGCTGCGGCCCTGCCGACGCAGGCGCTGCCCGAGAGCGTCTACAAGGCGCTCGTGGAGGGGGCGGCCCTCGGCACCCTGCCCGACGGATCAGTCCCGGGCACCGAGGACCTCGTCTCGTTCTTCGCCAAGAACGGACCCAAGCACCACGTCGACGCCGGGCGTCGTCTCGACATCCCGGTCCTCTTCGGCCAGGGCACCACCGACTCGCTCTTCCCGCTCGAGCAGGGGTTGCGCAACTGGCAGCGCGCGATCACCCCGCGAGCGCGCAAGCAGAGCATCTTCGTGGGCTACAACGGCGGCCACGTGCTGCCCGCCGCCCTCCCCCAGGGTGTGAACGTGACCTCCGACCCGTGCAGCCGCAAGCTCGGCGGCGGTGACTTCCGCGCCCTCACGGTGAAGTTCTTCGACAAGGTCCTCCAGCGCAAGCCCAGCACCCTCGGCGGATTCGGCAAGATCCACCTCGCCACCCCCGACAGCACCTGCACGACCGTCTCCTCGGTCGCCCCCACCACCTCGTACGACGTCGGCACGGTCGCCACGACCGCCGGACCGGCCGGCGCGCCGGTGTCCTACGCGGTCGTCGAGGGTCCGATCCGGATCGCCGGCTCGTCCTACCTGACCGGCGCGGTCACGGCGCTCGGCGTCAACAACCGGGCGTTCTACGGGCTCGCCGTCGGCACCACGCCGCTCGACGCGCGTCTGGTGCAGAACAACGTGCTCCCCCTCAACGAGCCGTCGCCCGTGTCGGGAGTTGCCCGTCGCGTCGCGCTGCCCTCGGTCGCGATCGACGTGCCGGCGGGGCAGACGCTCTACCTCCTGGTCTCGCCGGTCAGCGACACGTTCGTGACGATGGGCTCGCGCACCCCTGGTGCCGTGGTCCTGGACGACACGGTCGTGCACCTCCCCGTTGTGGGCCGCTGATTCCTTACCCTGGGCTGGATGCGCACCCGACTTCCCCGGATCGCAGGCCTGGTGCTGGTCTGCGCTCTCCTCGCGGCGCCGCCGGCCCCGGTCAGCGGTGCGAGCGCTGACCGCCTCGCGCCGCCCGCCCGTCCCGACGGTCTCAGCCAGCCCGAGCAGCGCCTGAGCCAGGCGCGCTTCCCGCAGACCTCCGACCGGGTGCGTGGCGCCATCGCGGCGCCGATGTCACCGCTGGTCCGGCGGCTCTCGACCCGCGTGGGGCCCTCGTCGAAGCGCGTCGTCTCGCCGGGCGTCACCTACACCACCTGGAGCCAGACCGACGCCCGCGGCCCGATCCGGGCCCATCTGCTCGCGGTCGACCTCAGCACCCCGGGCCTGCGTCTCGACTACGCGTCGGCCGGCGCCGTCCGTCGTACGGACCAGGTCAGCGACATCCTCGCCCGCGACCGGGCCGTCGCCGGCGTCAACGGAGACTTCTTCGACATCGGCGACACGGGGGCACCCCTCGGGCTCGGCCAGGACCGTCAGCGCGGGCTGCTCCACGCCCCGCGCGGTGGCTGGAACTCCGCCTTCTGGCTGGACGAGGCCGGGCGACCGGACATCGGCTACCTGCCGCTCAAGGCCGCCGTGAAGTTCCGACCCAACCTGCGCGTCACCAACGTCAACTCCCCCGAGGTCCGCGCCGGCGGCATCGGCGTCTACACCCCGACGTGGGGCGCGAGCGCGGGCTACCGCTGGACCGGCGGGCAGACCAAGCAGGTCCGCATGCTGCGCGTGGTCGACGGGCGCGTGGTGGAGACCAGGAACAAGCTTCCCGCCAACACCCTGATCCGGGGCTTCCTGCTCATCGGCCGCGGCGAGGGTGCGCGGCGGCTCGCGGGCCTGGCCAAGGGCGCGCGGGTCGATGTCGAGGGGTGGCTCCAGGGACGCCCGCAGGTCGCGATCACCGGCAACAAGTTCCTGATCCGCAACGGCGTCTTCGAGGTCATCAACGACCGCGAGATGCACCCCCGCACCGCGATCGGCATCGACCGCGACACCGGCGAGGTGCTGCTGCTGGCCATCGACGGACGGCAGAGCTTCAGCCGCGGCTACACGATGGTCGAGCTCGCCGAGATGATGCAGGACCTCGGCGCCGACGAGGCGCTCAACCTCGACGGAGGCGGCTCGACGACGATGGTGGCGCGGCGTCCCAACGGCACGATCGGCGTGGTCAACAGCCCCTCCGACGGCTTCCAGCGCTCGGTCGCCAACGCGCTCGAGGTGACCTACACGGCTCCCTAGGTGCTGGTGGCGTCAGCCCTGGAGCGGGACGTCGACGACCGCGACGGTCGTGACCGGCGCCAGGCACTCCTGGAGCGGTGCGGTGACCTTGTCGGGGATGACCGTCCAGGTCCCGCTGTCGTCGGGCGCGCCGCTCACGGTCACCCCCGGGGGCACGTCGCAGCCGAGCGCCACGACCGCGGCCATCAACCGGTGACCGTCGGTGGGCGGGTTGTCCTCGGCGATCGCCATGACCTGCTCGCTGAGGCTCGAGGAGTCGAGCTGGGTCAGGAAGTCGAGCAGCCCGTCGCCGTCGATCGACGTCAGCTGGTCCGACACCGTGCCGCCGGCGTTGGTCTCATGGACCAGGCCGAGCACGGTCACCCCGTCATTGGCCCCGTCGGTGGCCAGCGGCTCGTCGGTGGGATTCGGTGAGGTGGGTGAGGTCGGTGCGGCCGGGGTGCTCGACGCCGACGACGTCGGGTCGTCCGTGGCCGAGCCGGTGCCCTCCTCCCCGCAACCGGCGAGCAGCAGGGGCAGGAGCAGGAGGGGTCCGAGTGTCCGTCTCATGATGGTTGGGACGCTACCGGGGTGAGCGGGGTTCCGGCAGGACCGGCTGGCAGGCTGGCCCGGTGACCGACCGCAAGCGCTCCTTCACCCGCGCCGAGCTGGAGTCCTTCCGCGACGCCGAGGTGCCCGACCTCCTGCCTCGGGGCGCGGACCAGGAGCTGCGGCTGCTCTTCGTCGGCATCAACCCCGGTCTGTGGACCGCGGCGACCAGCACCCACTTCGCCCACCCGGTCAACCGGTTCTACCCCGCGCTGCTCCTCGCCGGGGTGCTCGAGCGGCCGGTCGACCCGGCCGCGGGCATGACCGACGAGGACCGCGACTACCTGCGCGAGCGCGGCATCGGCATCTCCAACCTCGCACGCCGCGCCACCGCCCGCGCGTCGGAGCTGACGAAGGACGAGCTGCGGGAGGGCGGGGAGGCACTCGCCGCACTCGTCCGTCGTACGACGCCCGCGGTGGTGGCCGTCGCCGGCATCACGGCCTACCGCACGGCGTTCGGCCGACCCCAGGCCGTGCTCGGGCGGCAGCCGGAGCCGTTCGAGGGGGCCGAGCTGTGGGTGGTGCCCAACCCCAGCGGGCTCAACGCCCACGAGACCGTCGCGTCGCTCGCCGAGGCCTACGCGGCTCCGGCGCGCGCCGCAGGGATCATCGGACCGGCCTAGAACTCCTGGTCCTTGCCCAGCACGGTGAGCCCGTCCTCGACGACGAAACCGCGCGCCTGGTCGGCGTCGAGGTCGACGCCGATCTGGCCACCGGGTGGCACGACGACGTTCTTGTCCAGGATCGCGTTGCGCACGACGGCGCCGGAGCCGACCCGCACGCCGTTGAGCAGGACCGAGCCCTCCACGACCGCGCCCGGCTCGACACGCACACCGGGCGAGAGCACCGAACGGGTCACCTTGGCGCCGCTGACCACCACGCCCGGGGACAGCAACGCCTCGTCGACGGTCGAGTCGACGCCGTCCGCGCCCTGCACGACCTTGGCCGGGGGCTGCGGGCCGTAGGAGGTGTAGATCGGCCACTCGAAGTTGTAGAGGTTGAAGACCGGCAGCGGCGAGACGACGTCCATCTGCGCGGCGTAGTAGGAGCCGAGCGTCCCGACGTCGCGCCAGTAGCCGCGGTCGCGGTCGGTGGCGCCGGGGACGACGTTGTCCTTGTAGTCGTAGACGCCGGCCAGGTTGCGGCGCACGAACGAGGGGACGATGTCGGCGCCCATGTCGTGCTTGGAGCCGGCGGTCGTCGCGTCGCGGGTGACGGCGTCGATGAGGGCGTCGGCGTCGAAGACGTAGTTGCCCATCGAGGCCTGGACCTCGCCGGGGCTGTCGGGCAGGCCGATCGGGTCGGTCGGCTTCTCGAGGAACTCGCGGATCCGCGACGGGTCGTCGGGGTGCACGTCGATGACGCCGAACTGGTCGGCGAGCCCGATCGGCTGACGGATCGCGGCGACGGTGCAGGTGGCGTCGCTCTCGACGTGCTGCTGGACCATCTGCGAGAAGTCCATGCGGTAGACGTGGTCGGCGCCCACCACGACGACGATGTCGGGCTTCTCGTCCTTGAGCAGGTTGAGGGACTGGAAGATCGCGTCGGCGCTGCCGAGGTACCAGTGCTTGCCCACCCGCTGCTGCGCCGGCACGGGCGTCACGTAGTTGCCGAGCATCGTCGACATCCGCCAGGTCTGGGTGACGTGACGGTCGAGGCTGTGGG
>NZ_JANNML010000232.1:0-7089 GCF_031397825.1 Nocardioides sp. | reverse complement strand
CGTCCAGCTGATCCTCGACGGCGAGATCCAGCTGGTCATCAACACCCCCAACGGGTCGGGCTCGGGCAGCTCGGCGCGCGTCGACGGCTACGAGATCCGCACCGCCGCCGTGATGGCCAACATCCCGTGCATCACCACCGTCCAGGGCCTCGGCGCTGCCGTGCAGGGCATCGAGGCGCTCGAGCGCGGCGACATCGGTGTGCGGTCGCTGCAGGACTGGGCCCGCCGCGGATGACGCCGTACTCCCTGCTCTTCGACCACGGCTTCGCCCGCATCGATCCCGAGGTGGCCCACCACCTGGGCTTCCGCGGGCTCCGGGTCGCGGCACCGGTGCTGAAGGGGGTCGACCACGTCGTCGGCGCCGGCACGCCGGTGCAGGCGCTCGGCCTCACCTTCCCCAACATCCTGGGGATGGCGGCCGGCTTCGACAAGAACGCCGTGGGGATCGACGCCCTCGGGGCGCTCGGCTTCGGGCACGTCGAGATCGGCACGGTCACGGGGGAGGGGCAGCCGGGCAACCCGACGCCGCGGCTCTTCCGGCTCACCGAGGACCGCGCGGTCGTCAACCGGATGGGCTTCAACAACGACGGTGCCGAGGTGGTCGCCGCCCGGCTCGGGGCCAGGGGCCGGCGCCGCGGTCCGGTGCTCGGGGTCAACATCGGCAAGACCAAGGTCGTGCCCGACGACGACCAGGCCGCGGTGGAGGCCGACTACGAGAAGAGCGCGCGGCTGCTGACGCCGCACGCCGACTACCTCGTCGTCAACGTCAGCAGCCCCAACACGCCGGGGCTGCGCAACCTGCAGTCGGTGGAGAAGCTCCGGCCCCTCCTCGAGCACGTGCGGCGGACGGCCGACGAGGCAGCCGACCTCGCGGGCCGCAGCACGCGGGTGCCCCTGCTGGTCAAGATCGCCCCCGACCTCGCCGACGAGGACGTGCTGGCCGTCGCCGACATGGCGCTGGCCATCGGGCTCGACGGCATCATCGCCACCAACACGACGATCTCGCGCGACGGGCTGCTCAGCCCGTCCGCCAAGGTCGAGGAGATCGGCGCCGGAGGGCTCTCGGGCCGGCCGCTCACGGCACGCTCGCTCGAGGTGTTGCGGATGCTCAAGCAGCGCGTGGGCGACGACCTGACGCTGATCGGCGTCGGCGGCATCACCACGGTCCACGACGCGCAGGACCGCCTCGACGCCGGGGCCGACCTGCTCCAGGGCTACACGGCGTTCATCTACGAGGGACCGCTGTGGCCGCGTCGTATCGTGCGAGGCGTCCAGCGCTGATGACCCGGCGCCCCAGACCCTGGAGGTTCGATGACCGGATTCGGTGACTACCAGATCGAGCTCTACCTGGGCGCGCTCTCGGGCGTGCTGCCGCCGCACCCCTTCACCTTTCGAGACCTCGAGCGCGACGCGCTGGCGGCCTTGCCGCCGGAGCTGCGCACCTACGTGGCCGGCGGCAGCGGCGACGAGGCCACGCAGCGCGGCAACGTCGAGGCGTTCGAGCGGTGGGCCCTGGTGCCGCGGATGCTGGCCGGCGCCGCCGAGCGCGACCTGTCCGTCGAGCTCTTCGGCAAGCGCCTCGCCAGCCCGCTGATGATGGCGCCGGTCGGCGTCATCGGGATCTGCACGCCCGACCAGCACGGCGACATCGCCACCGCACAGGTCTCGGCGCAGACCGGCGTACCCATGATCGCCTCGACCCTGATGAGCGACCCTCTCGAGGAGGTCGTGCCCCACACCGGGGAGACGCCGTCGTGGTTCCAGCTCTACACGCCGAAGGACCGCGACCTCGCCGCCTCGTTCGTGTCCCGGGCCGAGGCGGCCGGCTACGACGCCATCGTGGTCACCCTCGACACCTGGGTGCCCGGCTGGCGACCGCGCGACCTGGCCAGCGGCAACTTCCCGCAGCTGCGGGGCAAGGCCCTGGCCAACTACACCTCCGACCCGGTCTTCCAGGCGATGACGGGGCCCGACCCCGACCTGGCCACCACGGTGTTCACCTGGGTCGGCACCTTCGGCAACCCGCTGTCCTGGGACGACCTGCCGTGGCTGCGCTCGCTCACCGACCTGCCGCTGGTGCTCAAGGGCATCTGCCACCCCGACGACGCCCGACGCGCCCTCGACGGGGGAGTCGACGGGATCTACGTCTCCAACCACGGCGGCCGCCAGGCCAACGGCGGCGGCTCCGCGCTCCAGTGGCTCCCGGACGTCGTCGACGCCGTCCGGGAGCATGGCGACGCCCCGGTGGTCTTCGACTCCGGCGTGCGCACCGGCGCCGACGTGGTCAAGGCGATCGCGCTCGGTGCCGACGCCGTCGCGGTCGGGCGGCCCTACGCCTACGGTCTCGCCCTCGGTGGCGTGCCCGGCGCCGTGCACGTGCTGCGCTCGCTCCAGGCCGAGGCCGACCTGGTGATGGCCGTCGACGGCTACCCCACGCTGGCCGACCTCACCCGTGACGCGCTCGTGCGCTGCGACTGACCCCCTCACGTGACCACGACCCCAGGAGAATCCATGACCTTCGGCGCCCGAGTCCACGCGGCGATGGCCGACCGTGGCCCGTTCTGCGTCGGCATCGACCCTCACGCCGGCCTGCTCCACGAGTGGGGCCTGGCCGACGACGTGGCCGGGCTCGAGCGCTTCGCGCTGACCGTCGTCGAGGCGGTGGCGCCGGTGTGCTCGGTGGTCAAGCCGCAGTCGGCGTTCTACGAGCGCTTCGGCAGCCGCGGCGTCGCGGTGCTCGAGCGGGTGATCGCGGACTCGCGGGCGGCCGGCGCGCTGGTCCTGCTCGACGTCAAGCGCGGTGACATCGGCTCGACCTCGCAGGCCTACGCCGACGCCTACCTCGACCCGACCTCCCCGCTGGCCTCCGACGCCATCACGGTCAGCCCCTACCTCGGCTTCGGCTCGGTCAGCCCGATGATCGACACCGCTCGCAAGCACGATGCCGGCGTCTTCGTCCTCGCGCTGACCTCCAACAAGGAGGGACCGGAGGTGCAGTCGGCCCGCACCGGGGCCGGCGCTGGTGCCCCGACCGTGGGGGGGCTGATGATCGAGCACCTGCGCCGGCTCAACGACGGGGCCGAGCCGCTGGGCTCGTTCGGCGCCGTCGTCGGAGCCACGATCGGCGAGACCGACATCGACCTCGACTTCAACGGGCCGATCCTCGCGCCCGGTTTCGGCGCGCAGGGTGGGACGCCTGCCGACATCCGCCGGATCTTCGGCCCGGCGACCGGCAACGTGATCGCCAGCAGCTCGCGCGAGGTGCTGCGACTCGGACCCGACGTGACCGCGATGCGCGAGGCCGTACGCACCGCCAACGAGGCGTTGCGCGGATGAGGCGCGTCGTCGGCGGCGCCGCCACCGTCGTGGTCGCAACCGTGCTCCTGGCCGGGCTGTCGGCCTGCGGGGACGGCGACCGCTTCGCGGACTACTGCGCGGAGGTGGAGGAGCAGCAGAAGCCGCTCAGCGAGGCGTTCGCCGGCGGTGGCCCGACGGCCCTCATCGAGGCGCTGCCGAGCTTCCAGTCGCTCCAGGAGAAGTCGCCCGGCGACATCTCCGACGAGTGGGGGCTGCTCGTGGGACGCATCGAGACGTTGGTCGATGCGCTGGATGCAGCGGGGGTCGACCCGGCGACGTACGACCGCGACGCCCCGCCCGAGGGGCTCTCCGAGGACGAGAAGACCGCCATCGACGCCGCCGCGGGGGAGCTGGCGACCCCGGCCACCGCGGCCGCCCTGGAGGGCGTCCAGCAGCAGGCGCGCGACGTCTGCAAGGCACCCCTGAGCTTCTGAGACCAGCACCCGATGCCAGTCAGGGCTAGGGAAACCGCGCAGACTGGAACAGGTTCTCGTCGCGCGATTGCCGGTCCGTCGGGGTTCTGACTAGATTGACCCCTCAGCGGCGCTGCTCCCGCCGCACTGACGACCGAGAAGGACCGTTCCTCGTGGCTCTGCCCCCCCTCACCCCCGAACAACGCCTAGCGGCGCTCGACAAGGCTGCCGCCTCCCGCCGTGAGCGGGCCGAGGTCAAGAACCGCCTCAAGAACTCCGGTGCCTCGATCACCGACGTGCTGCGCCAGGGCGAGACCAACGAGGTCATCGGCAAGATGCGCGTGGTCGACCTGCTCCAGTCCATGCCCGGCCTCGGCAAGGTCCGCGCCCGTCAGACCATGGAGCGCCTCGGCATCGCCGAGAGCCGCCGGGTCCGCGGGCTCGGCACCAAGCAGGTCGCCGCCCTGCAGCGCGAGTTCGCCCCGGGTGACTGACACCGAGCCCGCGACGACCCGGCCCACCCGGCTGGTGGTCCTGGCCGGTCCCACCGCCGTCGGCAAGGGGACCGTGGCCGCAGCGATCAGGGAGCACCACCCCGAGGTCTGGATCTCCATCTCGGCGACCACCCGCCCAGCACGGCCCGGTGAGGTCGACGGGGTCCACTACTGGTTCGTCTCCGACGAGGAGTTCGACCGGCTCGTGGCCGAGGGCGAGCTGCTGGAGTGGGCCGTGGTCCACAAGGCGGCCCGCTACGGCACCCCGCGCCGCCCCGTCGAGGCGACGCTGGCAGCAGGTCGCCCCGCGATGCTGGAGATCGACCTCCAGGGAGCGCGGCAGGTCCGCCAGACCATGCCCGGGGCGCTGTTCGTCTTCCTCAAGCCCCCGTCGTGGGACGAGCTGGTGCGCCGGCTCGTCGGTCGGGGGACCGAGACGGAGGAGGAGCGCGAGCGCCGGCTCGACACCGCGCGGCACGAGCTGGCCGCCGAGCCGGAGTTCGACGTCACCATCGTCAACCACGAAGTTCACGCTGCGGCCGATGAGTTGGTATCCTGGATGGTGCTCGACTCCGAGCAGCATCCACACCAGTAGTGACCAGTAGTCATTTCCAGCCAACCGACTTGTGAGGCTTCACGCGTGTCTGCCCCCAACATCGACGCTCAGGGTGTCACCAACCCCTCGATCGATGACCTGCTCACCAAGACCGACAGCAAGTACAAGCTGGTCCTCTACAGCGCCAAGCGTGCCCGCCAGATCAACGCCTACTACTCCCAGCTGGGCGAGGGCCTGCTCGAGTACGTCGGTCCCCTCGTGGACACCCACGTCCAGGAGAAGCCCCTCTCGATCGCGCTGCGGGAGATCAACGAGGACCTGCTGACCTGCGAGGACGTCGACCCCGCGGAGCTCGCCGCCGAGGAGGCCGCTGCCAAGCAGGCAGCCATCGACGCCTCCTTCACGTCGCACGAGTGATCCGCTGACCACCAGCGACTCCCACGAGGCCGTGTCCCTGACGGGGGCACGGCCCCGTGTCGTCCTGGGGGTCGCGGGCGGCATCGCTGCCTACAAGGCGTGCGAGCTGCTGCGCCGCCTCACCGAGTCCGGCCACGACGTCACGGTGACGCCGACGGCCTCCGCCCTGGAGTTCGTCGGCGCTCCGACCTGGGCCGCCCTCTCGGGCAAGCCCGTCTCCGCCTCCGTGTGGGACGACGTCCACCAGGTGCCCCACGTGCGGATCGGGCAGACCGCCGACCTGGTCGTGGTCGCCCCGGCGACGGCCGATCTCCTGGCCAAGGCTGCGCACGGGCTCGCCGACGACCTGCTCACCACCACCCTGCTCACCGCGCGCTGCCCGGTGGTCTTCGCCCCGGCGATGCACACCGAGATGTGGGAGCACCCCGCCACCCAGGCCAACGTCGCCACGCTGCGGGCCCGCGGCGCGCTGGTGATCGAGCCCGCCGAGGGGCGTCTCACCGGCAAGGACACCGGCAAGGGCCGGCTGCCCGAGCCCGCCGAGATCCTCGCGGTCTGCGTCGACGTGCTGGCCCGCGGTGCGGTCGCCTCCTCCCACGACCTCGCCGGCCGTCGGGTCGTCGTGTCCGCCGGCGGCACCCGGGAGCCGCTCGACCCCGTGCGCTTCCTGGGCAACCGCTCGTCGGGGCTCCAGGGCTACGCGCTGGCTCGTGCCGCCGTCTCCCGCGGCGCCGAGGTCACGCTCGTCGCGGCCAACGTGACGCTCGCCGACCCCGCCGGGGTCAAGGTCGTGCGCGTCGAGACGACCGCCGAGCTGCACGCCGAGGTCGTGGCGGCCGCCTCCGGCGCCGATGCCGTGGTCATGGCGGCCGCCCCCGCCGACTTCCGGCCGGCCGGGGTGAGCGGCGCCAAGATCAAGAAGGCCGACGACGGCTCGGCCCCCAGCATCGAGCTGGTGCAGAACGCCGACATCCTGCACGAGATCTCCCATGACCGCAGTCGCCCCGACGCCGTCATCGTCGGCTTCGCCGCCGAGACAGGTGACGCGACTGGCTCCGTGCTCGAGCTCGCCACCGCCAAGCTGGCGCGCAAGGGCTGCGACCTGCTCGTGGTCAACGACGTGAGCGGCGGAGCGGTCTTCGGCAGCGCGGACAACGAGGCGGTGATCCTGGCCGCCGACGGCGAGGTGACCGACGTACCCCGGGGGTCGAAGACGACCGTCGCGCACGCCATCTGGGACCAGGTGGCCCGTCGATTCGGTGCGTGAGACGCGCATCTTGCATGCTGGTCCCAGCAAATACCCTTGAACGGGTCGAGTTCGCCTAACGGGAGTGAGTAGCGCTGTGGTGGGACGTCTTTTCACGTCGGAGTCCGTGACCGAGGGTCACCCCGACAAGATCGCTGACCAGATCAGCGACTCGGTGCTCGACGCGATGCTCGAGCAGGACCCGCACAGCCGGGTCGCCGTCGAGACGCTGCTGACCACCGGCCTCGTGGTCGTGGCCGGCGAGGTCACCACGACGGGCTACGTCGACATCAAGGCCAAGGTCCGCCAGCGGATCCTCGACATCGGCTACGACTCCTCCGAGAAGGGCTTCGACGGCAACTCCTGCGGCGTCATGGTCGCCATCGGTGGCCAGTCCGGCGACATCGCCCAGGGCGTCGACACCGGTCACGAGAGCCGCACCGGCTCCGTGGACGCGATGGACAAGCAGGGCGCCGGCGACCAGGGCCTGATGTTCGGCTACGCCTGCGACGACACCGACGTGCTGATGCCGCTGCCGATCGTGATCGCCCAGCGTCTCGCCGAGCGCCTCTCCGAGGTCCGCAAGGACGGGACCATGTCCTACCT
>NZ_JANNML010000219.1:0-5689 GCF_031397825.1 Nocardioides sp. | reverse complement strand
CGCGATGTTGCAGACGATGCAACATCGCGCCGACTCGGCGTCAGTAGGGAGGCCAGTAGATCCGCTCGAGCGTCCCCTGGCTCCGCTTGTCCTCGGACACCGGGCGTGGATCGCCGCTGCTCACGCTGAAGGCGTTGGTCGTGGACATGAGGATCACCAGCCCGCGCTCGCGGACGTGGGCGACCAGGTCGTCGTCGCCGTCGCCGTCCACGTCGCTGACGCTCACATCGTCGGGGTAGCCGACCTCGTCGAAGTCCTCGGGCTCGGCGAGCCAGGTCCGGCCGGTCAACCTGGCGTCGGCCCAGGACCACACCGTGACCGACGGGCCGTCGTCGACGGCGGCCAGCTCGTCGGTGCCGTCGCCGTCGAAGTCCCCCGCGCGCCAGTCGGCGAAGGAGTAGTCGTCCTGCGACACCTTCGTCGGCGTGCCCGACGGGCGCAGCCGCTTCCCGGTCGAGGCGAGGACCTCCAGCCGCAGCGGTCGGTCGCCGACCTCCAGCACGTGCACCAGGTCCGGCAGCCCGTCACCGGTGAGGTCGCCGAGGGCGAAGGCGTGGTCGTCGAGCACGCCGGTGGGGGTGTCGGTGAGCAGCCAACGCTCGGCGAGGCTGACGGAGCCGTCCTCCTGGCCGCGTGCCACCGTCACGGCGAGACGTCCGGCCGCGGCGGTCGCCACCGCGACGTCGTCGAGCCCGTCGCCGTCGAAGTCGGCCACCATGGGGATCGAGTCGAAGAGGTCCCCGAAGGCCGGGGTCTGCATGAGCGTGGTCGATGTCGCGCCCGCGGCCGTGTCGACGGTGATGCTGAGCGTGGGGTGCTCACCCCCGACGTTGACGACGTCGAGGAGGCCGTCGCCGTCGACGTCCCCCACCGTGGCCTGGCGCTGGACCTGGCGCAGCGGACGTGGGCCGCCCAGGGACGCACCCTCGGAGTAGAACGCCCAGCCCTGCTCGTCACCGACCGTCATCACGTCGCCGAGCCCGTCGCCGTCCAGGTCACCCGTGACCGGCTCCTGCGGGGGAGCCGGGACCGGCTGCGTGGCAGGACTCTGCGACGCGGTCCCGCCCGTGCCGGCCGGTGGGGAGGTGCCCGGGTCGCCCGCCGCGGGCCCGTCCTCCCCACCGCGCAGGGCGATGGCTGCGCCGGTGCCGCCGGTGGCGAGCAGCACGGCGAGGGCGGCTCCGACAGCGAGGCGTCGCTGCCTTCGGCGACGGGCCAGCACGAGGGGCGGCGCGCCCGGGGTGGACGGGGTGAGCCCGCCCCCGAGACCACGCAGGTCGTCGCGCAGCGCGGCGGCGGAGGGGTAGCGGTGGGCCGGGTCCTTGGCCAGGGACCTGGACAGGACGGTGTTGACGCGGCGGGTCAGCTCGTCCTCGCCGGGCAGCTGCGGCACCGGCTGCTGGAGGTGCGCCATCGCGACCTCGACGTCGGCCCCGGCGTAGGGCGGCCGGCCGGTGAGGCACTCGAAGAGCAGGCAGCCGACGGCGTAGACGTCGCTCAGCGGACCGCCCGGCTGGCCCGCTGCGCGCTCGGGGGCCAGGTAGTTCCAGGTGCCGGCGACGGCACCCGCGGTGGTCAGCCCCGAGGAGCCGCTGTCGGTGTGCGCGACGCCGAAGTCGCAGAGGTAGACGTGCAACCGGTCCGTACGACGGTCGCGCAGCAGCACGTTGGCCGGCTTGACGTCGCGGTGCGTGACGCCAACTGCGTGAGCTGCGGTGAGGGCGTCGGCGACCTGGGCACAGGCCCGGAAGGCGAGCGGGGGAGCGAGGGGGCCGCCGTCGCGCAGCAGGGCGCCGAGGTCGCCACCGGCGGCGTGCTGGGTGACGAGGTAGGGCCGGCCGTCCTGCTCGCCGTGGTCGAAGATCGAGATGACGTGCGGCGAGTCGAGGCGTGCGAGCACCGTGGCCTCGCGCTCGAAGCGGCTCAGGAACAGCGGCGAGTCCGAGCCGTGGGCCAGCATCACCTTCAGCGCCACCGGCCGCTGGAGCCGCAGGTCGGTCGCGGCGAACACCATGCCCATGCCGCCGACGCCGAGCACGCCGTCGATCCGGTAGTGGCCGATGACCTCGCCCGCGACGGGCACTCCTCCCGACGTCACGGGAAGGACCCGCCGAGCAGGGAGGGGCCGTAGGACTCCTCGAGCTCGAAGTCCCAGATCGCCCAGCGCGACGCGTTGGAGAACTGGTCGCCGGAGGACTGCGCCACCTGCACCAGGGCCTTGCCCTTCGCGGCGGAGGGCCCGACGCTCAGCACGTCGTCCTTGCCGTCGCCGTCGTAGTCACCCATGACGATCGCGCTGTCGAAGTAGTTGCTCGTCGGCAGGGGCAGGAGACCCACGGCACGCGCCTTGCCCATCCCCTCGGCGTAGTCGAGCACGGTGAGCTGGATGAAGTCGCTCTTGTTGAGCCCGACCACCAGCTCGTCGTCCTGGTCGCCGTCGACGTCGCCGGTCACCGCCTCGAGACCGATCTCGCTCACGAATCGCCTCGGCCGGCCGTCCTCGCGGAAGGTGCCCTCGCCCGTGCCGAGATAGGTCTGGGCGGTCGAACGGTGCTGCTGGGGGTAGTCGACGTCAGGGGTGGTCAGCACGGAGACGTCGGCCAACCCGTCGCCGTCGTAGTCGCCCACCTCGACCTCCGCGAAGCTGTAGCCGGGGACCAGGTCGAGTGCGCGCCTGGGTGTGCCGAAGCGGCTGCCGTCGGAGAGCGACACCGAGACCGTCATGCCGCGCGGCTTGCCCCAGGCGACCAGCAGGAGGTCCTCGGTGCCGTCGCCGTCGACGTCACCCGCGAAGGCGGTGCTGTACGTCCCGCCCCCAGGTCTGCGGATGCCCTGGTCCACGGCGCCGCCCCCGCTCAGCTCACCCACGAGCCGCGGGTCGACCCCGTCGTCGGTGGTCGTGTACACCTCGAGGACCTCGAGCAGGTCGTCACCGTCGAAGTCCCCGATCACCGGGGTGTCGCTGCGGTCCTTCGGACGCTCGGGACGGTCGACGACCGGGTCGACCAGGGCGCTGCCGTCGGAGGTCCACGTGGTGCGCTCGTAGTAGGACGCGCCGCGCTCGGGGGCGATGAGGGACAGGATCGAGAGGTCGGCGAAGCCGTCGCCGTCGACGTCCCCGCGGACCGGGCCCTCGGCGGTGGACGCGGGTGCGCCGGTCGGGTCGGTCGGGCCGGTCGGGCCGGTCGGGCCGGTCGGGTCGGTGGGGGATCCGGCGGAGATGCCGCCCGTGGGGTCGGCCGACGCCGTCGTTCCACCACCGGCGGTGGGGCTCGGGTCGTCGTCCCCGCCGAGCAGGGTCACGGCAGCGATGCCGCCGGTCACGGCGAGGACGGCGAGCGCGGAGAGCGCGACGAGGGCCGTCGTACGACGCCGTGACGAGCGGGCGCCCCGCGTGTGGTGGCCGGGCGGCGGGGCCGTCGGGGGTGCGCTGCCCGGCGTCGGGATGGGCGTGGGAGCGAGGGTGGGTGCTGCCGAGCGCGCCGAGGTCGGCCGGACCCCGGCGGTGGGAAGGGCCGCGGCAGCGAGCAGGTCGGCGCGCAGGGCGTCGGCATCGCGGTAGCGCGAGCGCGGGTCCTTGGCCAGGGTGTTGGCGAGGATCGCATTGACGTGACGGGTGAACGGGTCGTCCCCGGCGAGCTGGGGGACCGGCGAGCGCTGGTGGGCGATCGCGATCTCGACGTCCGAGCCACCGTAGGGCGCGTGACCGGTCAGGGCGGCCCAGAGCAGGCAGCCGGTGGCGTAGAGGTCCGAGGCGGGGGTGCCGACGGCACCTGCCCCGACCTCGGGTGCGAGGTAGCTCCACGTCCCGGAGACGGCACCTGGTGCGGTCAGGCCGTCGGCCTCGGTGCGCGCGATGCCGAAGTCACACAGGTAGGCGTGCAGGTCGAGCGTGTCGGCGTCGCGCAGGAGCACGTTGCTGGGCTTGACGTCGCGATGGACGACGCCGGCGCGGTGGGCGTCGGCGAGGGCGTCGGCGACCTGGGCGCAGACGGTCGCCGCGAGCGCGGGCGGCATGGGTCCGCGGGCGGCGATGAGGCCCCCGAGGTCGCCGCCGCCGACGTACTGCGTGGCGATGTAGGGGCAGCCGTCCTGCTCGCCGTAGTCGAAGATCGCGATGACGTGCGGGGAGTTGAGCCGGGCCAGGAGCGAGGCCTCGCGCTCGAAGCGTGCGAGGAACTCCGCAGAGCCGCCCAACGAGGCGGAGACGACCTTGAGGGCGACCTGACGGTCGAAGTCGGTGTCGGTGGCACCGAACACGACCCCCATGCCGCCCTGGCCGATCTGGGAGTCGATGCGGTAGCGGCCGAAGAGGTCGCCGACGCGAGGGAAGTGGGGCATGGAGGGGTCCTTCCCGGGCAGAGGGCTGCGCAATCCTCGCCGCGCACTAGGCTGGCGGCCCGTGAAGACCCTCGTCATCGGTACCGGCGGCCGTGAGCACGCCCTCGCTCGAGCGCTCTCCCTCGACCCCGGCGTCACCGAGGTCCACGCGGCGCCCGGAAACCCCGGCATCGCGGGGGTGGCCACGCTCCACGAGGTGGACCAGATGGACGGTGCCGCCGTGGCCGACCTGGCCGAGCGGCTGGGCGTCGACCTGGTGGTCGTCGGACCTGAGGCTCCGCTGGTCGCGGGGGTCGCCGACGCCGTGACCGCGCGCGGGATCGCGGTCTTCGGACCTTCCGGTGCCGCCGCGCAGCTCGAGGGCTCCAAGGCGTTCGCCAAGGAGGTCATGGAGGCAGCCGGGGTCCCGACCGCACGCGCGTTCGTCTGCACCGACGCCGACCAGGTCGCCACCGCGCTGGACACCTTCGGCCCGCCCTACGTCGTCAAGGACGACGGGCTCGCCGCCGGCAAGGGCGTCGTCGTGACGCTCGACCGCCAGGAGGCCGCCGACCACGCCGCCGGGTGCGAGCGGGTCGTCATCGAGGAGTACCTCGACGGCCCCGAGGTCTCGCTCTTCGCCATCACCGACGGCACGACGGTCTACCCGCTCCAGCCCGCGCAGGACTTCAAGCGGATCGGTGACGGCGACGAGGGCCCCAACACCGGCGGCATGGGGGCCTACACGCCACTGCCGTGGGCGCCCGCCGACCTGGTCGCCGAGGTGCTCGCCACCGTCCTCCAGCCGACCGTCGACGAGATGGCCTCGCGCGGCACGCCCTTCGCCGGACTGCTCTACGCCGGGCTGGCACTCACGGCGCGCGGCACCCGGGTGGTGGAGTTCAACGCCCGCTTCGGCGACCCGGAGACTCAGCCCCTGATGGCCCTGCTCGACGCCCCACTCTCGCCGCTGCTGATGGGCGCGGCGACCGGGACGCTGGCCGAGGTGCCGTTCCCGCAGTGGAAGGCCGGCGCCGCCGTCGCGGTCGTGCTGGCCAGCGCCGGCTATCCCGAGACCTCCTCCAGCGGCGACGTCATCACGGGTCTGGACGCGGCCGAGGCCCATGAGGCCGTCCACGTCATCCACGCCGGCACCGCGATGCAGGGTGACGACCTGGTCACGGCCGGGGGGCGGGTCCTCGCCGTGATCGCGACCGGCTCGAGCGTCGCCGATGCTCGTGCGGCGGCCTACGTCGGCGTGGCCGACGTGACGTTCGACGGCGCCCAGCACCGGACGGACATCGCTGCGGGCATCTGACGTGGGCGGGCAGTTGCCTGCCACGGAGACGGCTCCGCCGCGCTAGTGAGA
>NZ_JANNML010000158.1:0-2347 GCF_031397825.1 Nocardioides sp. | reverse complement strand
CGCTCGTTGAGGCGCCAGGAGCGCTTGACCGGGATCCAGTGCCGGTCGGCCGCGTCGAGCGCCAGTGCGGCGGTGTTGATCGCGCGGCGCTGCAGCGAGGTGTGGACGACGTCGGGCAGGACGCCGGCCTCTTGGAGGAGCTCGCCGCCGCGGACGGCCTCGGCGCGACCCTTGTCGGTCAGCGGGACGTCGACCCAGCCGGTGAAGAGGTTCTTGGCGTTCCACTCGCTCTCGCCGTGGCGGAGCAGGACCAGCGTGTAGGTCATCGCGTCACTCCGAGTGCTCTTCGGGGGCCTCGCACGAGTAGGGCTCGGCCTCGGTCGCTGCGGCGCCCTCGACCTCGGGGGCGGTGTCGAGACCTTCGTAGAAGTCGCAGGCCCGCACGACCGGGACGTCGAGCACGACCTCGTCGCCGTTGGAGAAGGTGAACGCCACCGGGATCTGGTCACCGGCGATGAAGTCGCCGGTCAACCGGACGCCGCCGCCGACGTTCTCGACGTTGACGCCCTCGCGAGGGTCGATCACGAAGGACTCGATGGTGCTCGAGGTCAGGACCGTGTCGCCCGAGCCCGCGACCGAGACCAGCTCGGTGCCGGTCGAGGCGCCGTTGACCAGGCGCGCGTGGAGCGAGCCCGAGCCCGGCGCCTCGGCGATGACCTGTGCGCCGATCACGTCGACCGCCTTGTCGCGGTTGAAGGTGGCGTTGGTGGTCGTGTTGACCCGGTCGGTGGCGTAGTTGAAGCCGCAGCCCGTCAGGACGGGAGCGGACAGCACGAGCGCGCCTACCGTGAGCGCGAGCTTGCGGTGGTGATGCATCGTCAAGGGCCTTCGGGATCGGACGGGCGCCGGGGCGGCGATGAACGCTCCCAGCCTAGCGTCCGACCTCGGCACTCACTGGCGCAGCCCGACGTACGTCGCCGTGAACGCCATCAGCACCAGCACGACCGAGGTGTAGACCCCCGCCAGGGCCAGCAACCGGGTCGCGCCGAGCCGCAGCCCGAGGGTCAGCGGGAGGTAGGTCCAGCCGTCCTCGTTGTCGGCCACGAGCCCCCACAGGGCGCGGAGCACGTGGACGCCGACACCGAGCAGCGCGAAGAGCGCCGTCATCTGCCACGTGGGCGGGGTGCCCTCGAAGGCGCCGCCCCAGCCGCCGTAGGAGAGGTAGGCGGGGAAGAGGCCGAAGGACACCGCCCAGGGCAGCCACGACAGCTTGCCCTTGCGCAGCACGACGTTGCCCAGGAGCCCGACGACGAGCGAGAGCAGGTAGGCGCTGCCGGCGGTGATGCCGGAGGTGATGGAGAGGGGCACGACGAGCAGCACGCCACACGTGAGGGCGAACCACGCGGTGCCGGGGTCCAGCCGCTCGGTGGCGAGCGGCTTGCCGGGCTGCTCGTGACGGGCGTCGCGGCGGCGGTCGACCAGGTCGTTGTGCCACCCCAGGATCACCTGACCCACGAGCACGGTCGCCAGGACGACCGCCACCTCACGCGTGGGACGCCCCGACAGCGCGGCCGCGGCCGCCAGGCCGACCGCGGTCAGCACCGCCTGGCGCGGGTGGGCGGCCTGCAGGAGCAGGACCGGCATCCGGTCGCGCAGCCCGAGCCGCCCGGCAGCCCGTCGTTGGGGGTCGGGGGCAGTCGTGACCGGGGGTGCGAGGGCCTCGTCGTCCGACGGCACCTCGGTGAGGACCGTGTCCCCTCCCCGGGACACCTCCCCGCCGTTGGTGCTGTCGCCGGTCTCCGGGACCAGCCCCTCCCCGGCGGAGCGACGTGACTTCCAGCGCTGCGTCTTCGCCATCCGTGCAGTATCGGTCACGAGGTGCCCCGGATGAGGCAAACAGGCGGGACCCGGGGCGAAAAAGACCGCACCCAAGGCATCCGCAGAGGGGGCGCCACCATACGAACGTCGATTCTGTCAAGCCCAGAATGGGCCTCTGACCTGCAGAAACGCTGACGAGGCCGGCGAGAACCCGTGTTAGAATGGTCACCTAGGAAGGGGTCTACTACATATGACTTTCACCGTCGGCGAAACGGTTGTCTACCCAAATCACGGGGCCGCCATCATCGAGGACATCGAGATGCGGACGATCAAGGGCGAGGACCGGGAATACCTCGTCCTTCGGATCGTTGCCCAGCAGGACCTGGTCGTGCGCGTCCCGGCCTGCAACCTTGACCTGGTCGGAGTGCGCGACGTGGTCGACAAGGAAGGCCTCGACCGTGTGTTCGACGTCCTCCGTGCCGAGCACGTCGAGGAGCCGACCAACTGGTCGCGTCGTTACAAGGCGAACCTCGAGAAGCTCCACAGCGGCGACGTCATGAAGGTCGCCGAGGTCGTGCGCGACCTGTGG
>NZ_JANNML010000198.1:0-9785 GCF_031397825.1 Nocardioides sp. | reverse complement strand
ACCGCGGCCCACCGCACGCCGCCGATGTGCAGCGGGCCCGTGGGGTTGGCCGAGACGAACTCCAGGTTGATCTTCTCGCCGGCGAACGCATCCGTGGCGCCGTACGCCGCGCCCGCGGCGACGACCTGCTGCGCGACGAGGCCCTGGGCACCGGCCGCCACGGTGATGTTGAGGAAGCCGGGTCCGGCCACCTCGACCTCGGCGACGCCGTCGACGGTCTCGAGGCCGGCCTTGACGAGCTCGGCGAACGCGCGGGGGTTCATCCCGGCCTTCTTGCCCAGCTGCATCGCGACGTTGGTCGCGTAGTCGCCGTGTCCCTTCTGGCGGGGTCGCTCCACCGTGACCGTCGTCGGGACACCGTCCGGCAGGGTGACCTCACCCGTGGTGGACAGCGTCGTCAGGACATCGACGATCGCGGTGGAGAGCTGCTCAGGAGTCACCGCTCCAGCCTATCGGCGGGGCACCGTGGACTCCGAACCGGTTTCACCCTCGGACACCGGCGCCTGTAAGGTCGTCCCGCACCCCGGGCCCCCGTAGCTCAGGGGATAGAGCGTCGCCCTCCGGAGGCGAAAGCGCAGGTTCGAATCCTGCCGGGGGTACCACCTTCTCCACCGCTGGCGACGGCTCAGCCGCTGTAGTCGAGCTGCATCTTCTCGGCCAGCTTCGGCGCGAGGTAGGTGGCGTACTCCACGGTGATGTGCTCGACGTCACGGTGCGTGACCATCCGACCGACCACCGTGGGGCACTTGTCCTCCACGCAGAACCACGGCCGGGTGATGATGAACTCGGCTCCCGTGGTCTCGGCAGCCCGCTTCGTGGCGCGCATCATCCGCTCCGAGCGTCGCGTGGGCTCCGACAGGCAGCCGAGGAGAGTCGGGTCGTCACGCGTCAGGCAGTCGACGGGGCTGGTCTTGTGGATCGGGGGGTCGCCGATCAGGATCGTGCGACCGCTGGAGGGCTGCACCCGCTCGATCGTGGCCTCCATCCCGGACTCCACGAGCGCCTCGACGCTCTTGTCGTCGTCGACGACCTCGCCGTCGACGACGAAGCCGCGCTCGTTGGCGTCCGTGGCCAGGACGGTGAGGTCGGGCTGGAGCTCGTCAATGGTGTCGAAGGCCCAGTCCTGGAACTCCTGGCACCCCACGCTGGTGCCGCCCGAGGTGGTCACCGGGGTCTGGTCGATCGAGGGGCACCCGTCACGCACCAGGACGTAGAGCAGGTAGCCCTGGTCCTCCGCGATCGCCTCCAACGCGGGCACCCACTGCCGGGCGTGGGAGTCACCGAGGACGACCATCACCTGGTCACCGTCGGTGTCCCCGCGCGGGCACAGCTCGAGGTCCTCCGTGTCGATCCCGATGTAGTCGCAGTCGCCCAGCGACGCGGTGCTCTCCTTGAGGTCGAGCGGGTTGGGCTGGAGGTCGCCCGGCATCGGCATCTCGTTCTCCGCGGCCAGGACCGACGCCTCGACCAGGGCGACGAAGGGGTCGTCGTCGAAGCGGGCCGGCGGGTCGGAGGGGTCCTGGCCGTAGGTGGTCAGCGAGATCGCCGCGCCGCCGTCCTCGGAGCCTGAGCGCACGACATGGTTGGCGACGGCCACCGACGGCAGCACGATCAGGACCGTCGCGGGGTAGAGCAGCAGCGCCCGCGTCCTGCCGACGCTCCACACCTTCGTGGTCCGGAAGGGCGTCTCGACCCACGTGTAGGTGGCAGCGCTGAGCGCCAGGGCCACGAGGAGCACGGAGCCGCCGCGGAAGCCGGAGATCTCCCCGAACTGGTAGTCGGCCACGATGATCAGCGGCCAGTGCCACAGGTAGAACGAGTAGGACCAGTCCCCCACCACCCGCATCGGTAGCACCGACAGCGCCCTCTGAGGTCCCCAGGGCGCGACGTGCTCGAGACCGCCGAGCAGGAGCAGTGCCGTGCCGATGGTCGGGACGGCCGCGGCCGAGCCGGGGAACGGCGTGCCCTCGGTGAAGACCAGCGCCGACCAGGCGATCAGGCCGACCCCGACCCACGAGGCGAGGGCCAGCAGGAAGGGCATGGCCGTGCCCCGCAACCGCGAGAGGTACGGCGTACCGGCGGCGGCGAGGGCGCCGAGCGCGAGCTCGTAGGCGCGCGCGGGGGTTGAGAAGTAGGCCGCCAGCGGGTTGGTCGCGGTGAGGTGCAGCGACCACGCGAAGGACGCGACCACGACGACACCGAGCACCAGCGCAGCGGCCTTGCGCGGTCCGCCGACGCGCCGCGACAGCAGGGCCAGCGCTGCGATCAGGATCAGCGGCCAGAACAGGTAGAACTGCTCCTCCACCGCCAGCGACCAGTAGTGCTGCAACGGGGAGACGGGCTCACCGGCCGCGAAGTAGTCGGTCTCGTCGGAGGCGAACTTGATGTTGGCCGCGAAGAAGGTCACCCAGATGGCCTGCTCCCCCACGGCCAGGGCGCGAGCGCCGTCCAGGAAGAGGACGGACAGCAGGATCGTCACGAGCGTGACGAGCAGGGCCGCGGGCAGGATCCGGCGCGCACGTCGCGCGTAGAAGCTCGACAGGGAGACCGTGCCGGTCCGGTCCGCCTCGCGCAGCAGCAGCGAGGTGATCAGGTAGCCGGAGATGACGAAGAAGACGTCGACCCCGACGAATCCGCCGCGGAAGGGGCCGATGTTGGCGTGGTCCAGGGCCACCAGGGTCACCGCAACCGCTCGGAGCCCCTGGATGTCCTGCCGGAAATGGACCTGCACGCAGCGGGACCTTACCGACCGGCGCGAGCTCTCCCTAAAACGCAGACGGCGGGTCGGAGGTCCCGTCATGATGAGCGGCGTGCTTAACAGACCCTCCTCGACTGGTCTAGATGTGTCTATAACCTCCGAGTCCCTCCCCCGTTGAGGGGAGAGCGGACTCGGCCGTGCCCTCGCCTCGCCATCCCCATAGGAGTATTCGCATGAAGAGTTCGATCGTCAGGTCCGTCGCCGTCGCGGCCGCCTGCGCCGCGGGGCTGAGCGCCAGCCTCACCACCCTTCCCGCCGTCGCTGCTCCGGCCGACACCGCCGCCAAGCCGGCCGTCACGAAGTTCGGTTACAAGGCGAGCGTCTTCGGCACCAAGGTGCGCGTCAACAACGTCGAGCTCCGCACGCTCCGTGACGCCAACCTGCAGATGCCGTGCACGCGCAAGGTCGGCGTCGCCCGCGCCGAGGACTCGATCGGCTCGCTGCCCATCGCCAACGACCTGATCAAGGTCGCTGCGTCGACGAGCGAGAGCAACACCTACCGCGACGCCGCCAAGGGCATCAGCGGAGTGCGCGCGGTCAACACGGTCGCCAACATCGCGCTCGGCGGTGAGCTCGGGGGCGTGCCCACCCCGGTCCTCAAGGTCCAGGGCCTGCAGTCGGTCGCCGACTCGTTCTTCGATGCCAAGGCCAACGGAGGCAAGGGCGCCTTCAAGTCCGACAGCTCCTTCCGCTACCAGGGCCTGAGCCTCGACCTGCCCGAGGGCAACCCGATCTCCGACACCCTCAACACGCTCTTCGACGCGCTCGGCGTGCCGGCCGACCAGGTCTTCGAGCTCGTGAACGTCCCCGTCGCCACCCTGGTCGACGTGCTGAGCTCGGTCGGGACCATCACGATCCCCGGTCTGGGCGCCATCAGCCTGGGCTCCGAGAACCCCCGGGTGGGCAAGAACTTCGCGTCCTCCGAGGCCTACGCCCTGAAGCTCCTGGTCGACGCCACCGGCGAGGAGACCACCCTCCAGCTCGGCCGCGCCAGCAGCCGCATCAGCCGCCCGGTCACCGCCGGCGTCTTCCGCTCCACCATGTCGGCCCTCGAGCTCAGCGCCCTCGGCGACCTGGTCTCGCTCGGCGGCATCGCCCAGACCTCCATCCCCTGCGAGGGCACGGCCGGCAAGGTCCGCACCATCGACACCGCGACCGCCAGCCTCGTGCACGAGCAGCTCGGGGTCACCGTGAGCGGCATCAAGTACGCCTACATGGGTCTGCAGCAGGGCCAGGCCGGCAAGGGCTTCACGTCCGCGACGATCGGCAAGATCACGCTCAACGTCCCCAACGCGCTCGACATCGTCATCGAGGGCCTCACCTCCCGCGTCGACGTGCTCGCCGCCAAGCCCGGCCAGCGGGTCCAGCGCAAGGTGACCACGACCTTCGGCTCCATCAAGATCAACGGCGAGGAGGTCCTGCCGCGACGCGGACAGCCGGTCAACTTCGACGGTGGCGTCCTGTCGATGCTGGTGGAGAAGGAGAAGAACTTCTACGGCACCAAGGTCAACGGCCTCTCGATCCAGCTGACGGACCTCGACACCAAGATCGACCTGGCGCAGGTCTCCGCCCGTTTCCTGGGTGGCAACAACTGACGCACAGCGCCTGAGCACGACGACATCGGGGCGGCCCGCCAAGGCCGCCCCGATGTCGCATTTCCGACCGAAGTGGACCCGCGCTGATCCGCGCTGGCTCGAGCAGCGCGCGGTGTGCTCGGATCAGCAGCGCTCGATGACCGCGTCGTCGCGGGCCTGGTCGCCATAGCTGCGGGCCTGGTCGACGTAGGGCAGCACCACGCTCGCCCCGCCGATGTCGCCGATCCCGCCCTGGACGACGCAGCCGGTCACCTTCGCGGGATCGACCTGCGCGATGGCCTGGGCGAGGCGGAAGAGCTCGCTGGGCGGCAGGGCAGTGTGGAGGTGCTTCATGACCGTCATGACGCCGCTCTCCATGAAGCCGGCCTCGTCGGAACGAGCCCTGATGGCCCCCTGGATGCCTCGCAGGACGCGCTGCTGGTTGGCCGAGCGGTCGAAGTCGCCGCCGGGCAACGTCTTGCGGATGCGGGAGAAGGCCATGGCGCCGTAGCCGTCGAGGCGGATCTTGCCGGCCTCGAAGCCGTTGGGCTTGAGGTTCTCGTCGGAGAAGTAGCCGGGGTTGCGCACCTCGATGCCCCCGATGTCGTCGACCATGTCCTCGAAGAACGGGAAACGCGTGACGAAGACGTACTCCGGCTGGATGCCGATCAGGTCGCCCACCGCGCGGCCGAGCAGCTCGGGGCCGCCGTAGGAGAGCGCGGCGTTGATGCGGTCGGAGCCGACGCCCGGGATCGAGACGTAGGAGTCGCGCGGGACACCGATGGAGGTGGCGGCCCCGGACTGGGTGTCGATCCCGATGAGCTGGAGGGCGTCGCCGCGGGTGCGGAGCATGTCCTCCCCCGGTCGGGCGTCGGAGCCGACGGCAAGGATCCACACCCGCTGGGGGTCGAGGTCGATCCCCTGCGCGCGCTCGATCTTGACCAGCTCGACCTGCGTGGTGGCTACGGTGGAGTCCGGCACGACCAGGGCCGCGACGGCCAGCACGAGGCCCAGGGCTCCGGCCCGGAGCGCCCCGCCGAGTCGGGCACGGTCTCGGTGCAGGGTGCGCCTCATCGGGCACGTCCTCTCGTCACGTCGTAGCCGAAGACCTGCCAGTCCCCGTCGCGATAGGTCATGAACAGGCTGCCGCTGACCCGCTCCTTGCGGTTGACCTCGCCGCTGAGGCGCATGGTCAGCACCACGCGGGCGGTGACACCCACCGCTCGACCTCCAGGAGCGAGGGCGTCGATGGTCAGCCGTCGCTGGAGGGCGACGACCTCGTCGAGGTCGGCCGCCACGGGCTCGTTGCTCATCAGCGCGCTGTCGGTGCGGGCGTCCGCCGCCGCCCCGTCGCTGAAGCCGGGGAAGGCGTCCTCGAAGTCCGTGCGCGGGTAGTCACCGAGGTAGGCCGCGTCGATCCAGGCATCGACCACCTCGGTCACGTGCGCCTTCAGCCGCGCGCGCCGTGGGCCGCTGAGCCCACCGACGACCTCTCCCACCTTCGCGACGGTCTCGACGGGCGCAGGAGCGTCGACACCGGCGCCCGTGGAGGTCTCCGGGCTGCTCGCGTCGGGCTCGCCGTCGTCGTCCGAGCACGCGCTCAGGGACGCGCCGAGCAGCACCGCCAGTGAGATCGCGGCGGCCGTCCGGGCTGCCCGGTGCGAAGGGCGTCGGTGGGCCCGCACGTTGGGTCTGTGCATGGAGTCGAATCGTCCTCTCGTGTCGCATTTCGCGACCTGCACCGGGGATGTGTCGTGGATCGCGTAACACCCTGCCTCAAAGGCTGACCTGGGGGCGGCATTTGATGGCCAGTGGGTCTAGCCTTGCGGGCACACCCATTCCCGCGCGCTCATCGGAAGAGGCGAAGCAAGTCGTGCCGCAGTCGTCAGGCAACCAGTCTCCAGAAGGCTCCCCCCAACCCTCCTCCTCGCTCGGAGCCAACGAGTGGCTCGTCGAGGAGATGAGGGAGCGCTACACCTCGGATCCCGGCAGCGTCGACCCTACGTGGGTCGACTACTTCACCAGCAACGGGTCCGGCAGCCCCTCGACCAACGGCTCCGCCAACGGGACGGCCGGCCAGGCGCCGGCCGCGGCGACGACGAAGCCGGCAGAGAAGCCAGCACAGAAGGCGGCCGCCCCCGCTGCCCAGACCGAGGCCAAGAGCGAGGCCAAGCCAGCACCGGTCGCCAAGCCGCGCCCGGAGTCCAAGGCTGCTGAGCCGGCCAAGGGCACCAGCAACCCGATGCCCAAGGAGACGCGCCCCGCCGAGCCTGCTGCGGCGAGCGACGAGCCGACCTACACCGTCCTGCGCGGCGCGCCCGCCCGCACGGTGGCCAACATGGACGCCTCCCTCACCGTCCCGACGGCGACGTCCGTGCGCTCGGTCCCGGTCAAGCTGCTGTGGGACAACCGCACGGTCATCAACAACCACCTCGCCCGCGCCCGCGGTGGCAAGGTCTCCTTCACGCACCTGATCGGCTACGCGCTGGTCAAGGCCGTCCGCTCGATGCCGGAGATGAACAACGGCTTCGAGGTCCGCGAGGGCAAGCCCAACCTGATCACCCCGGCCCACATCAACCTCGGTCTCGCGATCGACGTGCCCAAGCCCGACGGCTCGCGCCAGCTGCTCGTCCCGAGCATCAAGGCGGCGGAGTCCATGGACTTCGCCGGCTTCTGGACCGCCTACGAGGAGATCGTGCGCAAGGCGCGCGACAACAAGCTCGCGGTGACCGATTTCCAGGGCACCTCGATCTCGCTGACCAACCCGGGCGGCATCGGCACCGTCCACTCCGTGCCGCGCCTGATGGCCGGCCAGGGCGCGATCATCGGCGTCGGCGCCATGGAGTACCCGCCGGAGTGGCAGGGCGCCTCGGCCGAGGCGATCGCCCGCAACGCGATCAGCAAGGTCATGACGCTGACCTCGACCTACGACCACCGCGTCATCCAGGGTGCGCAGTCGGGTGAGTTCCTCAAGCGGATGCACCAGCTGCTGCTCGGCGAGGACGACTTCTACGACGAGATCTTCCGCTCGCTGCGCATCCCCTACGAGCCGATCCGGTGGAGCAGCGACATCTCGACGTCGCACGACGACGAGATCAGCAAGCAGGCCCGCATCCTCGAGCTGATCCATGCCTACCGCGTGCGCGGCCACATGATGGCCGACACCGACCCGCTCGAGTACCGCCAGCGCAGCCACCCCGACCTCGAGGTGGAGTCGCACGCCCTCACCCTGTGGGACCTCGACCGCGAGTTCGCCACCGGCTCCTTCGGGGGCGAGGGTCGCCGCTTCATGAAGCTGCGCGGCATCCTCGGCATCCTGCGCGACTCCTACTGCCGCACCACGGGCATCGAGTACATGCACATCATGGATCCCGAGCAGCGCCGCTGGATCCAGGAGCGCGTCGAGCAGCCGCACACCAAGCCGCCCCGCGAGGAGCAGCTGCGGATCCTGCTCAAGCTCAACCAGGCCGAGGCCTTCGAGACGTTCCTGCAGACGAAGTTCGTCGGGCAGAAGCGCTTCAGCCTCGAGGGCGGCGAGACCACGGTGCCCGTCCTGGACGAGATCTGCGAGGCGGCCGCCGAGGCCGGCCTCGACGAGGTCACGATGGGCATGGCCCACCGCGGGCGGCTCAACGTGCTCGCCAACATCGTGGGCAAGAAGTACAGCCAGATCTTCCGTGAGTTCGAGGGCAACATCGACCCGCGCACGGTCCAGGGCTCCGGCGACGTGAAGTACCACCTCGGCGCCGAGGGCGAGTTCGTGGCCGGATCCGGCGCCACCATCAAGGTGTCCGTCGCAGCCAACCCCTCGCACCTCGAGGCTGTCGACCCCGTGCTCGAGGGCATCGCGCGCGCCAAGCAGGACGTGCTCGACAAGGGCGCCGACTACCCCGTGCTGCCGCTGCTCGTCCACGGCGACGCGGCGTTCGCCGGCCAGGGGGTCGTCGCCGAGACGCTCAACCTGAGCCAGCTGCGCGGCTACCGCACCGGCGGCACGATCCACGTGGTCGTCAACAACCAGGTCGGCTTCACCACCTCGCCCGGCTCGTCGCGCTCGTCGCTCTACTGCACCGACGTCGCGCGGATGGTCCAGGCGCCGATCTTCCACGTCAACGGTGACGATCCCGAGGCGTGCATCCGGGTGGCCCGTCTCGCGTTCGAGTACCGCCAGGCGTTCAACAAGGACGTCGTCATCGACCTGGTCTGCTACCGCCGGCGCGGTCACAACGAGGGCGACGACCCGTCGTACACCCAGCCGCTGATGTATGACCTCATCGAGCAGAAGCGCTCGGTCCGCAAGCTCTACACCGAGTCCCTCATCGGTCGTGGCGACATCACGATCGAGGAGGCCGAGCAGGTCCTGCGCGACTACCAGCAGCAGCTGGAGCGGGTCTTCACCGAGGTGCGCGAGGCCAGCAGCCAGCCCTCGGAGTGGACCACGGTCCCCGACTACCCGGACAAGCCCGCGGGCGAGACCGAGACGGCCATCTCGCTGGAGTTCCTCAAGCGGATGTCCGACGCCTACGTCACGCCGCCCGACGGCTTCACCGTGCACCCCAAGGTGATGCCGCAGCTGCAGCGTCGCGCGACGGCGATCACCGAGGGCCCCATCGACTGGGGCACCGGCGAGATCCTCGCCTTCGGCTCGCTCCTCATGGACGGACGCCCCGTGCGCCTGGCCGGCCAGGACTCCCGCAGAGGCACCTTCGTCTCGCGCTTCGGCACGATCATCGACCGCGTCAACGCCGACGAGTGGACCCCGCTCTCCTCGCTCACCGAGGACCAGGCGAAGTTCTACATCTACGACTCGCTGCTCTCCGAGTACGCCGCCCTCGGCTTCGAGTACGGCTACTCCGTGGCGCGTCCCGAGGCGCTGGTCCTGTGGGAGGCCCAGTTCGGCGACTTCGTCAACGGTGCGCAGACGGTGATCGACGAGTTCATCACCTCCGGCAAGACGAAGTGGCGCCAGGAGTCCGGCGTCGTGCTGTTGCTCCCGCACGGCTACGAGGGCCAGGGTCCGGACCACTCCTCGGCGCGGATCGAGCGCTTCATGACGCTGTGCGCCGACGACGCGTTCGTGGTCGCCCAGCCCTCGACGCCGGCGTCGTACTTCCACCTGCTGCGTCGTCACTCGCTCGGCGAGAAGCACCGGCCGCTCATCGTCTTCACGCCGAAGTCGATGCTCAAGCGCAAGGAAGCCGCCTCGCATCCCGACGACTTCACGGCCGGCACCTTCCGGCCACTCATCGGTGACGCCGCCGCCGACCCCGGGTCCGTCGACACGCTGCTGCTCTGCTCGGGCAGGGTGACCTGGGACCTGGTCGTCGAGCGGGAGAAGCGCGAGGACAAGGGCCGGTTCGCCATCGCCCGGGTCGAGCAGCTCTACCCGCGCCCGCTCGACGAGATCAGGTCGGAGATCGCGCGCTACCCGAAGCTGAGCACCGTGCGCTGGG
>NZ_JANNML010000193.1:0-6641 GCF_031397825.1 Nocardioides sp. | reverse complement strand
CGCCTGGTCTGAGCACCTCGCTCATCGCAGGAGCGGTGACTCGGGGGTGATGCCATCGCCGCCAGACCGCCCAGGACCCATCGCCACCCCGGCGCACCGGCGCACCGGCGCACCGGCGCACCGATCACAGACGCAGGACGGGGCCCGCGCCGGTTCCGTCCGGCACGGGCCCCTTCCCCCGTGAGGAGAGCTGTCAGGCGACGCTGACGGCGCTCCACGCCGCAGCCACAGTGGTGTACTGCGTGCTGCCGTTGCCGAACAGGTCCGCGGCCGCGCTCAGCGTGGCGGTGCGGGCCTGTGCGTAGGTGGTGCCGGAGGTCATGTAGACGTCCAGCGCACGGAACCAGATCTTCTGGGCCGCGTCGCGGCCGATGCCGGTGACGGTCGAGCCGTTGCACGTGCTCGAGCTGTGGGCGGTGCCGCCGATGGTCTTGGCGCCCGAACCCTCGGCCAGCAGGTAGAAGAAGTGGTTCGCGACGCCCGAGGAGTAGTGGACGTCGAGGTTCTTGGTGTTGGTGCTGTAGCAGTTGGGCGAGCTGCCGTCGGCGATCGGGTTGTCCATGCGACGGAAGCCCTTGCCTCCCGCCAGGTCGAACTCCTCGCCGATCAGGTAGTCGGCCGGGTCGTTGGCGTTGGCGGCGTAGAACTCCACCATCGTGCCGAAGATGTCGGACGTCGCCTCGTTGAGGCCGCCGGACTCACCGGAGTAGGTCAGGTTGGCGGTGTTCTCGGTGACGCCGTGGCTCATCTCGTGGCCCGCCACGTCGAGGGACACCAGCGGCCCGAACGTCGTGCCGTTGCCGTCGCCGTAGGTCATCTTGGTGCCGTCCCAGAAGGCGTTGACGTAGTTGCGGCCGTAGTGGACGCGGCTGGGGGCGCCGGTGCCGTTGTCAAAGATCCCGTTGCGTCCGTGCACGAGCTTGAAGTAGTCGAAGGTCACGGCGCCGCCGTAGTGGGCATCCACGGCCGCCGACTCGCGGTTGGCGTTGGTGCCGTTGCCGAAGGACGTGTCGGGGCTGGAGAACGCGACGCCGTTGCTGCAGGAGCCGAGCACGCCGCAGATGGGCGAGTCGGTCTTGTTCTGCATGTCGGTGGTCCTGGCGTTGCCGTGGGCGGCGTCGGTGAGCGTGAAGGTGGAGCCCGACTGGGTGATGCTGATCGGGACGGTGCCGCTGTAGAGCGACTGACCGGAGCCGTCGGCGGTGTGGATCTGCTCCTCGCGACGGATGACCTGGCCGGACTTCGCGTCGACGTAGGTGGCCAGACGACTCGGTGTCCCGTCGCCCTGGCGACCCAGCGTCAGGACCTCCCAGGCGAGGCGCGGGGCACCGGCGACCGCGTCGACGACCAGGCGCGGGGCCTGGTCGGCGGCCCGGAGGTTGGTGATCGTCGCCGTGGCCCTGGCCGGGCTCAGCGCCTGGGTGCGGGCGGCTGCCTGGGCGACCGCGGGCACGGTGGAGAGCGTCAGCGGTGTCGCGAGCGTCTGGCTGACACCGCGCCACCCGGCCTCGGGGCCGCGGTGCACGACGAGGTCGCCGCCGAGGACCTCGAGGCCGTCGATCGTGCGCTGGAGCCGGACGTGGCTGCTGCCGTCGGCATCGACGATCGTGTCGACGGGCAGGAACTCCTGCTCGGCCGCAGGAAGCGCAGCACGCGGGTGCTGCTGGAGGGCCTGGAGTGCGCCGGCGACCACGTCGGGCCGGCGGTCGGACGAGCCAGGGGCGCTCGTGGCGGAGGTCGCCTGGACACCGAGGGTGCCTGCTGCCAGGACGGCGGCGGCGGCGAGACCGAGAGTCTTACGCATGCTGTACCTCTCAACGTGGACGTTCCCGAGTGAGCGTCTGTGCTGCCACAGTGGCCCCTGCGCACGCGTGCGCGCACGGGTTGAGGGCCTGCGATTCGCTGCACTGCACGAACTTGCAGAAGTGGCGCAGCGGTTCGCTGCCATCGCACGAAGGCGGGGTCAGTCCAGCTCGAGGAGGTGCTCGAGGCCGACGGTCAGGCCGGGATGGGCCGCGATCTGGCGCACCCCGGTGAGGACGCCGGGGGTGAAGGAGGCGCGGTCCATGGAGTCGTGGCGGATCGTGAGGGTCTCCCCGACCCCGCCGAGGATGACCTCCTGGTGGGCGACCATGCCGCGGATGCGCAGACCGTGGACGCGGATGCCGTCGACGTCGGCGCCGCGGGCGCCCTCGAGCCCCGTGGAGGTGGTGTCGGGCGGCGGGGACATGCCGGCCTCGCGGCGGGCGGCCGCGATGAGCTCCGCCGTACGACGTGCGGTGCCGGAGGGTGCGTCGGCCTTGTCGGGGTGGTGGAGCTCCACGACCTCGACCGACTCGTAGAAGCGGGCGGCCTGCGCGGCGAAGCGCATCATCAAGATGGCGCCGATCGAGAAGTTGGGCGCGATCAGCACCCCCACCTCGGGTGCTGCGTCGAGCTGGTCGCGCAGGACCGCGAGCCTCGACTCGTCGAAGCCGGTGGTGCCGACGACGGCGTGGATGCCGTGCTCGATGCAGAACGCGAGGTTGTCCATGACGACGTCGGGGTGGGTGAAGTCCACGACCACCTGGGTCCCGGCCTCGACGAGGGCCTCGATCGGGTCGCCCTGGTCGACCTGCGTGACGAGCGCGAGACCCTCGGCCTCCTCGACCGCGCGGCACACCTCGGCGCCGACCTTGCCCCGCGCGCCCAGCACGCCCACCATGATCTGCTCAGCCACGTGACCAACTTAGCGGTCCACCTGCATGGCGTTCTCAGCGCGGCAGGGTCCGTTTCTGGCAGTCTGGTGACATGCCGGTGAACACCATCCCGTCGCGGATTCGCTGGGCCGTCGACTTCCTGGACGTCCAGCCCTCTGACCACGTCCTCGAGATCGGCTGCGGCCCGGGGGCCGCGGCTGAGCTGATCTGCGACCGGCTGGAGACTGGCAAGCTCTTCGCTATCGACCGCTCGGAGTCCGGCGTCGACCGCACCAAGCGCCGCAACGCGGCCCATGTCGAGTCCGGTCGCCTGACCGTGCGCCAGATCGACCTGGCGACCCTGCGGGTCCCGGTCAAGCGGCTGCACAAGGTCTTCTCGTTCAACGTCAACCTGTTCTGGGTGCGCGACTGCGCCGACGAGGTCGCGCTGCTGCACGAGCGCGTCCTCCCCGGGGGCGGGGTCTACCTCTTCTACGAGGTCCCGCGTCCCGAGGAGGTACCGCGTGTCGTGGAGCAGGCCTCCGCCGCGCTGAGCGACGGCGGCTTCCGGGTGTCGGTCGTGGACAACAAGCGTCCCGCCGTCATCGGCATCATCGGTCGTCGGTAGGGCCCGGCTGCTCCGCTAGGCGGGCCCGACGATCGCCAGGATCTCCGGCTGGGAGAAGATCTCGGCCGCGACGGTCGACACCTCGTCGAGCGTGACGGCATCGATGCGGGCGAGGACCTCGTCGATGCTCAGCAGCTCGTCGTGGACCAGCTCGGACTTGCCGAGCCGCGACATCCGCGAGCCGGAGTCCTCGAGCCCGAGGACCAGTCCCCCACGCAGCTGACCCTTGCCGCGCGCGAGCTCCTCGGCGCTGATGCCGTGGGCCGCGACGCGCAACAGCTCTGTGCGCACGGTGGCGAGCACCTCGTCGAGCTTGCTCGGCAGGCAGCCGACCGACACCCCGACGATGCCGGAGTCGGCGTGGTGGGAGGCGAAGGAGAACACCGAGTAGGCCAGCCCCCGTCGCTCCCGGACCTCCTGGAAGAGCCGGCTCGAGGTGCCCCCGCCGAGGGCGGTGTTGAGCACGCCGAGCGCGAAGCGGCGCTCGTCACCGCGCGCCATGCCCTTCATGCCGAGCACCAGGTTGACCTGCTCGAAGGGCCGGGTCGCCTCGACGGTGCCGGGCGTGATCCGCGAGCCACGGCCCGACGTACGCGGGGGTGCCGGCACGGCGTCGCCGTCGAGGAACCCGTTGCGGCCGAAGGCCCGGCGCACCTGGCGCACCAGCGCGGTGTGGTCCACGCTGCCGGCGACCGCGACCACCATGTTGGGGGCGGTGTAGTGCCGACGGTAGAACCGCCGGACCTGCGCCCGGGTCAACGCCTCGATGGAGAGCACGGTGCCCGCGATGTCGCGCCCCAGGGGCGACTCACGTCCCCACGCCTGCTCGGCGAAGAGGTTGTGGACGACGTCGTCGGGGTCGTCGTCGTGCATCGCGATCTCGTCGAGGATGACGTCCCGCTCGGCCTCGACGTCCTCGTCGGTGATCGTGCTGTTGGTGATCATGTCGCCGAGCACGTCGACGGCCAGCGGCAGGTCCTCGTCGAGGACCCGCGCGTGGAAACAGGTGTACTCCTTGGCGGTGAACGCGTTGAACTCACCGCCCACCGCGTCCAGCGCGATGGAGATGTCGAGCGCCGAGCGCTCGGTGGTGCCCTTGAAGAGCAGGTGCTCGAGGAAGTGCGAGGCACCGTGGAGCTTGGCGGTCTCGTCGCGCGAGCCCACGCCCACCCACACACCGATCGCGGAGGAGCGGGCGCCTGCGATCTGCTCGGAGACGACGCGCAGGCCCCCCGGCAGCACCGTACGACGGACGCGTGAGGTCACCTGTCCGTCACCGTCGCGGACGGTCTGGAGCGTGCGCGTGGAGCCGACCGGCTGACCCGTCTTGGTGCGGAGGCCGGGGACCCGCGCCCCCCGAGACGGCGTCGACCCGCCCGCGGAGCTCGGGCGGGTCGACGATGAAGCCTTGGTCACTCGGTGTCCGAGCCCTCGGCGGGGGCGTCGCCCTCACCGTCGGTCTCCTCGACCACGGGGATCAGCGAGAGCTTGCCGCGGTCGTCGACCTCGGCGATCTCGACCTGGACCTTCTGGCCCACGGACAGGACGTCCTCGACGGCCTCGACGCGCTTGCCGCCGGCGAGGCCACGCAGCTTGCTGATGTGCAGCAGGCCGTCCTTGCCGGGCATGAGCGAGACGAAGGCACCGAAGTTGGTCGTCTTGACGACCGTGCCGAGGTAGCGCTCGCCGACCTCGGGCATGGTCGGGTTGGCGATCGCGTTGACGGCCTGGCGGGCAGCCTCGGCCGCCTCACCGTTGGTGGCACCGATGTAGATGGTGCCGTCGTCCTCGATCGACAGCGACGCGCCGGTGTCGTCCTGGATCTGGTTGATGACCTTGCCCTTCGGACCGATGACCTCGCCGATCTTGTCGACGGGGATGCGGACCGTGATGATGCGCGGCGCGTGGACCGACATCTCCTCGGGGACGCTGATCTCCTCGTTCATGACCGCGAGGATCGCCGTGCGGGCGTCCTTGGCCTGGTTGAGGGCAGCGGCGAGGACCTCGGCGGGGATGCCGTCGAGCTTGGTGTCGAGCTGGAGCGCGGTCACGAACTCCGGGGTGCCGGCGACCTTGAAGTCCATGTCGCCCATCGCGTCCTCGGCGCCGAGGATGTCGGTCAGCGCGACGTACTCGGTCTTGCCGTCGACCTCACCGGAGATGAGACCCATCGCGATGCCCGCGACGGGGGCCCGGAGCGGGACGCCGGCCTGCAGCAGCGACAGGGTCGCGGCGCAGACCGAGCCCATCGAGGTGGAGCCGTTGGAGCCCATGGCCTCGGAGAGCTGGCGGATCGCGTAGGGGAACTCCTCGCGGGCGGGGAGCACGGGGAGCAGCGCGCGGCGCGCGAGCGCACCGTGGCCGACCTCGCGGCGCTTGGGCGAGCCCACGCGACCGGTCTCGCCCGTGGAGAACGGCGGGAAGATGTACTTGTGCATGTAGCGACGCGACTTCTCCGGGGAGAGCGTGTCGAGCTTCTGCTCCAGGGTCAGCATGTTGAGCGTGGTGACACCCAGGATCTGGGTCTCGCCGCGCTCGAACAGCGCCGAGCCGTGGACGCGCGGGATGACGCCAACCTCGGCGTGCAGCGCGCGGATGTCGGCCAGACCACGACCGTCCATGCGGACCTTGTCGCGCAGGACGCGCTCGCGCATGAGGGACTTCGTGACCGACTTGAACGCGGCCCCGATCTCCTTCTCGCGACCCTCGAACTGGGCCCCGAGCTGGTCGAGCAGCGACGCCTTGACGGTGTCGAGCGCGGCCTCGCGCTCGAGCTTGTCGGCGATGACGAGCGCTGCGCCGGCACCTGCGGAGGCGGCTGCGGAGACGGCGTCGTAGACGTCGTCCTCGTAGTCGAGGAAGACCGGGAAGTCCTGGACCGGCTTGGCGGCGGTCTTGGCCAGCTCGGCCTGGGCCTCGCACAGCTGCTTGATGAAGGGCTTGGAGGCGTCGAGGCCACCGGCCACGACCTCCTCGGTGGGAGCCTGCACGCCGTTCTGGACCAGGGTCCAGGTCTGCTCGGTGGCCTCGGCCTCGACCATCATGATCGCGACGTCGCCGGTGTCGGTGACACGGCCGGCGACGACCATGTCGAAGACGGCGTTCTCGAGCTGGCTGTGGCTCGGGAAGGCGACCCACTGGCCCTCGATCAGGGCGACGCGCACGCCGCCGACGGGGCCGGAGAAGGGCAGGCCGGAGAGCTGCGTGGAGAGCGACGCGGCGTTGATCGCCAGCACGTCGTAGGGGGCGTCGGGGTTGAGCGCCATGACGGTGATGACGACCTGGACCTCGTTGCGCAGACCCTTCTTGAAGGTCGGGCGCAGCGGGCGGTCGAT